>NC_022781.1:1972500-2301250 GCF_000496285.1 Bacillus toyonensis BCT-7112
AGCAAGAATCGTTTTCATACGTTTCATTACCTCCTCGAGAGTAAACTTATAGTCCCTACAACACGCGCATTATAATTGTGTCTAAATTGTGACATTTTTATACTAATTCTCTTTTATAGCACTAGTTCCTTCTTCTTTTTTAAAAAAGACAGAATTTTCAACTTTCTCAACATAAAAAACGTAAAGAACTAAAATTCTTCACGCTTTCTCTTGGCTAAAATATATCGGATACATAGCTCACATTCTTGTCCAATTGGTTACTCTATCGTTTTCGAAACATCATATAATCCAGCTAACACTTCCGCTCTCATTTTTACAAGCTCAGGGAACTGATAGAAAAACGCAATTTTTTTATATTTTAACTCCGTTCCTTCTTTCACCTTTTTTGAATCTTGTAAAATAAACGCTGTAAATGTATCTGCAATGTCTTCTGCTACATTTGTCGTCCCGTAAAGAGAAACAAACTCATTTTGTTTCTCTTTAAAAAATTCAATTTGAACTTCTTCGCTTTCTTCCACTTTCTTTTCTGTCCACTCCTGCTCAATTGGTTTCCAGAACAAATTGTGGAATTGATTTATATAAGAGCTCTCCTTCGCACATCCTTCTTGCAAGAAAAGAGATTTACATTTATTTTGGTATGATGAAATATCTTTTTCTTCTTCAAAAGCCTTTAAGTATTTTTCATTTACTGATATTTGTTTATGCCCGAGTGTTAATACGTGTGCTGTCTCATGTATTAATGTTTTCATCACTTGATCAATATTTACTGCAGAATCAAGCGTATCTAAACTAAGGGTCCAATCTTTCGGATACTCTACACTCGGCATAACGTGGGCGACAATTCCATCGTAACCATCTGTTACCATGTCAAACTCTTTTATGTCAGTGCGATACTTAGCTGGAATAAGAGTGCTATACATCTCCCATAATGATTGATGATACGCTTTATCTTGACGTTGTTTTAGTATCTCTTCTTTCGCTTCTTTATCTTCTGCGAACGCCTTATTCAATCGTTTCCGATCTAGTTTATCGAAATACGGATCTACAATTTCATCACCATCAATATAATAAGAAGCTAAAAAGAAATAATTTTCATCATCCTCTTTTTTCATTTCCGCTTCTTTCATATCATTACTTGAATTTCCTTCTAAAACATAATCCTCTAGTACTTCAAGTTCTGAAAGTCCATCTATTTTTTTATATACTTTTTGAAGCGTCTTATCACCTATTTGTGCACATTCTTCTGTCGTTTCGCACACATCTTTTTTCTCTCTTTTTGAAGTTTGCTCCGACATATCACATCCAGCTACTAAGCCCGTTGAAATCATAAAACACACTAACTTGCCATACAGTTTTTTCATACGCCCCTCCATTATTCCATTCTACAAAAATATCATAATCATTTTTTAACGAATATGCGATAATTAATTATAAAAACTGTATGGAGGTTTCCCATGATTCGAGCAGTCTTATTTGACTTAGATGGAACACTATTAGATCGTCGCCAATCTCTAGAGCAATTTATTCGTGATCAATATAATCGTTTCGCCTTTCATTTGATAAACATAGAAAAATTCGAGTATTGCTCTCGTTTTCTCGAGCTCGATAATAATGGTTACACGCGGAAAGATAAGGTATATTCCACTCTCCTTTGCGAATACAACATTACCACTTTAACGCCAGAGCAACTGTTGCACGACTACATTACAAACTTCCGACATCATTGTATTCCTTTCCCAGACATGCATGAACTACTTCAACAATTAAAACAGCGAAACATTAAAATTGGTATAATTACAAACGGCTTTACTGAATTTCAAATGAGCAACCTTCGAGCATTAAACATACATACGTATACAAATACAATTCTCGTTTCAGAAGCGGAAGGAATCAAAAAACCTCATCCTGAAATTTTCGAACGTGCTTTACAAAAGCTGAATGTAAAAGCCGAAGAATGTCTTTACGTTGGAGATCATCCAGAAAACGACGCGCTCGGTTCTGAACAAGTAGGAATTCTTGGCGTTTGGAAGAGAGATTTATTTTGGGGTGACTTCGAGCATTCACGTGTGATAGATGATTTATTAGATGTTCTTTCATTTTTAGAGGTAGAGATAAAAACAAGGTAATAGTAAATAAATTATATAAGCGATTTACCGCCAAAAAGAGGAGGCCGTTATTTAAAAACGCCTCCTCTTCCTTTATTGTTCATAAACTGTAAACTGCGGTTTACTCGGATGATCTTTTACTAGTGCATCATCTGGAAACTTTGAAACTTTTTGATACAGAGAAATGTCGCCAATACAACCTGCTGTTAGTAGAACCCCTAAAAATGAGATCGCTTGAACATTCATCGCTAATCCAATTGCAATTGGTAAAATTCCAGTAGGCAAAAATGGCAACATTAAAACTTTCTTCATTTGCTTTACTGTAATTTCTTTTTTAGAATGAGCGTATGCTACACCTAATTTCCAATTGACACCCCATGTTAGTTCACTCCACGGAACACCTCCGATATAGCGAAATCCTATTAAATGTATCGCTTCATGTATACAAACGAGAACAATCATTCCAATAATTAAAAGAAACATAACGGGCAATGTAATTTCAACTTGAAACCCGCCTGAAAAAAGCGCATGTAAAAAACTAATTCCAATCGCTAGAGCTAATATTATAAAAAATGAATAGATATTTAATTTAACCATCGAAACAGTAACAGTCGTTTCTTTTCTTTTATCCATCTTCTCCTCCTAAAATGTAAATACATCTTTACAAAATTGTATAATATACCCAAATTATGTAAAGATATATTTACATTCTCGAACAAAAAAGAAACCGGCCATTTTACTTCGTAAAACAGCCGATTTCTTCTATATGTTTCATCGTACGCGCTAATACATCGTCGCGCATAATAAAGCTAAATTTTCTATCAGTTTTAATGTTATCAGGAATGTCTTTTAATAAAACAGACCCTTTCGTTTCTTCGTAATGCGTATGTTCTTCTACCGCACTAATTGTTGCAAAATAAATGTTTTTAATGATTATTTTGTCTTTTCCAGATACTTTATATTGTCCTAAGTAAGTTAAATCCGAAACTATGCCGCCGGTTTCTTCATGAACTTCTCGAACCGCCGCTTCTTCCGGTGTTTCCCCTAGTTCTACTTTACCACCTGGAAATTCAAGACCGCGACGTAAATGATGCGTTAATAACCATTGATCCCCGTACCGGCATACAACCCAAACATGCTTTGGCTCAGGAGAAAATGGATAACGTTCAAACGATAATTGTACAGTGTTGTGGTAATAATCTTTAAATTTGTACATGCCATTACTCCCCTATTGATGGTTACAAGTTTTTCCTACCACAAATTGTAGCATATTCTCGCTTTTCTGCATAATATTATCCAATTACAATCCATTGATTATTCCCATTTGTGCGACTAATTCTTTCGTCTCATGATTTCCTAATTCGTAAATCATTTTATATGCTTTTTGTAGTTGTTCATCATATCGATCATTATTTGAATCGTGATGATATTCAACAAATGGAACGTGAGACCGTACAAATGAACCTAAATCCTCTACATATGCTTGATCAAAGTACGCTCTTAACTCCGTAATTTCCTCATCATTTGCGTAAACTTCAAAATTGTACGTATCTGCCGTCTTCACTTGTGAAATTTGACCATTACCTATTGATATATAATATGTTTTTTTCTTCTCCATGTAACACCCTTCTTTCATCCTTTTAGTTTCTATTGTTTTCATCAATTACAAAATTATGTAAAATAAAGAAAAGGAGGGATTTCATGTTCAAAATATTAATTATCGGTATTATAATCGTCCTAGTCATACTAGTACTCTCCGTCATGACGATTAATAAAGGCTATGCATACAAACATTCCGTTGATAAACCAGAAGATAATCCTTATACAAAAAATAATAAGGAGGATTCATAATATGCTTCGTGTACTTCGCATTGCAATCGCACTCACTGTGATCATAATGTCGATAATCGGGCTCTATACAGGTCAAAATAACTTTCTACCACTTTCACAATTTTTATTAGGAGCTCTCATGTTCCTCATTGCAATGGAACAAATAAAAAAGAAGGATTCAGGAACAGGATTCATTTGTATTGTTGCCGGTGCTTTCATTTGGATTGTTCTTATCATTAGCTATATAAAATAAAGGGGATACATGTATGCTAAAAGGATTGCGAATTACTTTTTCACTTATTGCTTTATGTATAGCAATCTATAGTTTCTTTACTAGTAATAGAGAAATTATGCCTTATATGTTCATCTTTTTAGGGATGATGGCTTTCGTTATTAGTATAGAGGAAATCTTAAAACAGCAAAAAGGTGGTAGTATACTTGCTCTGTTAGCAGGAGCTGGTGCTTTATTTCTTGGCTTCTCAGAAATATTTCGATAAATAGTCTCTTTAAAGGAGGTATACAATGCTAACTGGATTACGCTATTTTTTCATGCTTCTCACATTCTCTCTTTGCACTTATTCTCTTGCTACCGACAACTTCACACTTCTCCCATACATGCAATTTGCTCTCAGTTGTTTCTTTATTCTTCTAGGAATTAATGAACTGAAATCCGGAAGAAAATCAATGGGCATCTCGCATTTTTTCGTTTCTAGTCTTATGCTCTTCATTGTAATATCGAATTACTTTCACTAAAGATAACATGTAATTTCCAATCACCTACTGACCATTACCTCTCACTAATTTGGATTTTTTAAACAGTTAATAAATTGGAGGATACTATGCTAACAAACCTTCGAATCTTACTATCTGCTATTGCTTTTATTCTTGCTTTTTTTAGTCTTTTTACACGAATTTCTATTCTTTTCTCTTATGTATTTATCCTTTTAAGCATCACATTTATTCTTTCGGGAGTTGCTGAAATACAACAAAAGCAAAAACCGAAAGCTATCTTTTGTTTTATAGTTGGGATAATCACTTTCTTCGTTGGGATTTCTGACATACTTCCATAAAAAAGAAGAGCTTGTGTGCTCTTCTTTAACTCACTACTTTCAATCCAATAATCGTCCCCATAATCCCAACGATACAAATAATCCGAAAAGCGTTTTTAGGTTCTTGAAAAAATAAAATACCGACAACTGCTGCCCCGAGCGTTCCGATTCCAGTCCAAACTGCATATGCGATCGATAACTGAATTTCTTGAAGCGCCATCGTTAAAAATTGAAAACTAATAATAAAACCACCTATTAAAATAATATTATTCGTCCAACTATTATTTTTTGCTACTTTCTTTATCCCAATTACACCGACAATTTCAAAGAGCCCAGCTATAATTAAATAGATCCATGCCACTTTATTTCACCTCTTCCTTATTCCCACTAAATTTCAATCCGATAATAAATAGTGCCAATAAGCAAACGAGGAAAATTTTGATGAGCGAAAATGGTTCTTTGAAATATAAAATATCTACCAATATCGTTCCAACTGTACCAATTCCAGTAAATACTGAATATGCCGTACCAATTGGAATTTTTTTAGTTGCTTCAATTAGTAGTTGAAAGCTCACTAAAATTGCAATGAGTGTCAAAATACTCATTGAATTTGTTTTTAATCCTGTCGCCCAATATATTTCAATTAAGCCCCCAAATACTAAATACATCCACGCCCTATTTATGCTAATCTCCTTTTTCTTTTTCACTTCTTCTTTTATCTCTTCTCTTGTTTCTTGTTTCGAAGAATTACGCTTCTTTTTCGGAAAAAGAATGTAAGACATCGCCCATATAAAATGAATAATAAGCACTGATGTCCAGACACTTGTAATCGTATTAATCGTTTCATTTTTATAAAATCCAATTTGTTTATTTAAAATCCACTCTTTCATATGAAGGAAATAGGAACCGCTTGGCAACTCTTGAGCTGGTACAAGCCCTACTATAAAAATAAATAGAAGCTGTGCAAAAATGAAAATCCCCAGATGCTTATAAAAATATTGCCTCTCCATCCGCGCATGCTTAATTCCATATAGCTTCTCTTTTCCCGTGCCCGTCATTTACCCTCCTCCTTTTTTAAATAACAATCCATCATCTTTTCTAAATAATTCATCGTTTCTAAATCAAGTCCGTATACTCTTGCAATCTCTCCCTCTTCAGGTTTAATTAAATCCCAATACTTATTTATTAATTGTTCATCTTCATGAAATACGTGCATTGAAAAGGCCACTACCCTTTCCGCTAATTTTTGAATTTCCGGTGAATCTACTGGTTCATTTATACGCTGACGAATTTCTCTTAATACTTGTAACCATTCTTTTGTTCTTTCATCGTTTTCTTCAAGTGTTGGTAAATCCTCTATAACCTTCTGTTCTTCCTCCGTAAAATATTTTTGTCGGAAATTTTCTCTCTGCTCAATTCCCTGTACTGATTTTATGAATAACATTAAATCTTCTGTTTTAAGCTCTCCAGTTAATTCAATGGAATGAAATGCTGTATATAATAGTTTTTCTAAGTCCTGTAATCTTTTTACTTCCGCTTGTATTGTTTGAATTTCATTTTGAATTGCACTTTTCCATCTTTCTTCTGAATTCCCCTTTTCCTCTTTTAACACTTTTTTTATTTCCGAAAGCTTAAAACCAAGCTTTTTAAACGTTGTTATTTGTTGCAATGTAATTACATCATCTTTTGAATAGTAACGATATCCTGACTCAGCAACGTACGACGGTTTTAATAATCCAATTTCCTCATAATATCTAAGTGTTCTCGTCGTTACATTTGTTTCTTTTGAAATTTCACCAATGCTATACTTATCCATCGTTTCCTCCTCACGCCTTATTTATCTTCACTATAAACTTTGACGTATACGTTAAAGTCAATACTCCATTCACACAAAAAACTCCTGTTTTTCAAACAGGAGCTCTCATTAATATATTCACCTACTGCCTTTCATTTCTTAAAAATGCTCATAAGTGAAACTCATTGTTTTTCTATAAAACCTGTACTTTTCTCTTTTACAAATAAAAAAACTGCCTTTTCACAGGCAGTTTTTCTTTATCCAAATACTTTTTCAAGTTCGTCTTTATCTTGGCTTAACCAGAAGTTCATTAAGCGTTGTGCTCCTTCTAAATCGTGAAGCTTCGCTTGGCCACATTGTGTTTCGTTTGCAGCTGGAATTTCTGTAATTTGAACCGCATCTTTTAATGTTAGTTCTAATAAATCAATGATTTCACGAACTGTTGGTGTTCCGCTTACAACAAGATAATATCCTGTTTGGCAGCCCATTGGTGAAATATCGATAATATCAAAATGCGGATAACGATCAATATATTTACGTAAATTAAATGCCAATAAATGCTCTAACGTATGAATAACATCTGGTTTCATTGCTTGTTTATTCGGTTGGCAAAAACGAATATCGAATTTATTTACAATACCGTCACTACCTACGTTATGAACTCCGCAATGTCTTACATAAGGTGCCTTTACAATCGTATGATCTAATTCAAAGCTTTCTACTGATGGCATACAACATCTCTCCCGCTTTTAATTTAATTCCGTTATATCCAATATGATATAACGGAAATGCACATTAGTAAAGTATTATGTACAGTCGTGCTATAATACTTTAAGAATATGCTGAAAAGGAGACCATTATGAAACAGATTTTCATTGGAATTATACGCTTTTATCAAAAATTTATTTCGCCGATGACACCGCCAACGTGCCGCTTTTATCCGACTTGTTCTCATTACGGATTAGAGGCGTTTCAAAAGCATGGTGCATTGAAAGGTTTTTGGCTTACTTGTAAGCGTATATTAAAATGTCACCCTTTCCACCCGGGAGGATTTGATCCTGTCCCAGATAAAAAGGATGACAAAGTAAATTCTTAATTGTCGTAACCATTCACAACTAAATCTAATTTTCCTGTATCAGGATCTATAACAAGACCGTGAACAGGTACTTCTTCTGGAAGTAATGGATGATTGCGAAGTATTGATACACTATGTTCTACACTTTCTTCAACACTAGAGAACCCTTGTAGGAATCTTTCTAAATCGATTCCAGAATAACGAAGTGTATCTAATTTCTCATCTGTTACACCGCGCTCTTTCATCTTCTCAATTGTACTGCTTGCTTGAATTTTTGCCATACCACAATCATGATGACCAACTACACAAACTTCATCGGCACCAAGTTCGTATACAGCAACTAAAATACTACGCATAATACTTCCGAATGGATGGGAAATAACAGCGCCTGCTACTTTAATAATTTTCACATCACCGTTACGCATATTCATCGCTTTCGGTAATAATTCAACAAGACGAGTATCCATACAAGAGATAATTACCATTTTTTTATTTGGAAATTTTCCTGTTTCATACTCTTCGTATTTTTTCTCTTCAACGAATTTTTCATTGTATTGTAAAATCTCTTCTAATGACTTCATAGTACAGAACCCTCTTTTCTCTCATTTACATTACATATGTAGTGTACCAAAATTTGAAAAACTCAAAAAGGATATTGCTTTATAGTAAAAATGAGATATTTTCAGATAACCGACATAATTCTTTCAAAATATACACACACCTTTGTAACAAGTCTCACATACTTTAAACGTATTTTCACTATAAACTGATTGTAGATAATGTAAAAAAGGAGTGAATATTTATTATGTCCGACGTTCTGTTACTAAGTCGTTTTCAATTTGCAATTACTATTTTTTATCACTTTTTATTTGTACCTTTAACAATCGGACTTGTTATTTTAGTAGCATGTATGGAAACTCAATACGCCCGCACATTGAATCCAACATACCGCAAAATGGCAAATTTCTGGGGTAAATTATTTACAATTAACTTCGTAATGGGGATTATAACCGGGATTACGATGGAATTCCAATTTGGAACAAACTGGTCTGAGTACTCCAAATATATGGGAGATATTTTCGGATCCCCTCTCGCAATCGAAGCACTCGTTGCCTTCTTCTTAGAATCTACGTTCATGGGAATATGGTTATTCGGTAAAGACAAAATTTCACCAAAGTTCCGTGCCTTCTGTATGTGGATGGTTGCACTTGGAACAAATATTTCCGCACTTTGGATTATTACAGCAAACGGCTTTATGCAAAATCCTGTTGGCTATGTAGTACGTAACGGCCGCGCTGAATTAAATGATTTCTGGGCACTTGTTACAAATCCATATGCTTGGAACATGTTCTTCCATACTGTAATTAGTTGTTATATCGTTGGTGCTTTCTTCGTTATGGCCATTAGTGCCTATCACTTGCTACGTAAAAATGAAGTGGAATTCTTCAAAAAATCATTTAAGTTTGGTTTAATGTTAGGCTTATTCGCCGCAACTATTACACCGTTTATGGGACATCAATCTGGTGTATCGGCAGCTAAATATCAACCTGCTAAAGGAGCTGCGATGGAAGCAGTTTGGGAAACTGGAAAAGGACAAGGTTTCTCAATCATTCAAATTCCTGATGTGAAAAATGAAAAGAACTTTGAACTACTTACAATTCCAAAACTCGGAAGTTTCTTCTATACAAACTCATTTGATGGAGAAATTGTTGGTTTAAAAGATATTCCGAAAGAAGATCGTCCAAACGTTAACCTCGTGTACTATAGCTTCCGCTTAATGGTCGCACTTGGCATGTTCTTTATGGCATTAACTTGGTTCGGTTTCTATTTAAACCGAAAAGGAAAACTAGAAAACTCAAAACGTTATTTAAAAATTACAATGTGGTCTGTCTTACTTCCGTACATTGCGATTAACGCTGGCTGGATTGTCGCTGAAGTAGGTCGTCAACCATGGACAGTTTATAAACTAATGCGTACAGCAGAATCTGTATCACCTATATCAGTTCCACAAATTTGGTTCTCATTAATTAGTTTAATATTGTTCTATACTTTACTTTTAATTGCAGACGTATACTTAATGCTAAAGTTCGCAAAAAAAGGACCTGCTGCATTAGAAGAGCCTGCTACTGAAGGAGGTACAGCTCATGTCTCATGATATGCTTGCAATCATCTGGTTCGGTTTATGGGGCGTAATTTGGACAGTTTACTTCATTCTTGATGGCTACGCACTCGGTAACGGAATGATTTTCCCATTCGTTGCGAAAGACCGACAAGAACGAAATCAATTACAAGAAGCAATTGGTCCATTTTGGGGTGGTAATGAAGTATGGTTAATTACAGCTGGTGGCGCAACATTTGCTGCCTTTCCAATCACATATGCAAATATGTTTAGTTACCTATACACACCACTATTTTTAGTATTACTTGCACTATTTGCTCGTGCTGCTGGACTTGAATTTATGCATAAAGATGATTCACCAATTTGGCAAAAAACTTGTAAATGGGCATTTACAAGTGGTAGTTTCCTAATCGCTTTTTTATTCGGTGTTACATTCGCTAACCTATATTACGGACTACAAATCGGAAAAAATGGCTATGAAGGAAATTTACTTAGCTTACTAAACCATTACGGTATTTTAGGTGGTCTGTTCTTCACTGCTATATTCGTCGTATCTGGTGCTCTTTGGGTTATGATTAAAACGACTGGTGAAGTATCCGATCGTGCTTATAAAATCGCAAGACCATTTTCAATGGCAGCTGCTATCATTTTAGCTATCTTCTATGTAGCAACTGCAAATCGCACAAACTTATTCCAAAACTTTACGGAATATCCGGTACTATTTATTCTTCCAGTACTTGCAATGTTAATGAGTGTACTCGCACTTATTATGGTGTACAAACATAAAATCGGCCTCGCCTTTACATTTGTTTGCTTAACAATCGCAATGTTTATGACAACTGGCTTTGCAGGTATGTTCCCAAGAATGTTACCTTCTCGCATTAACGACGCCTATAGTACAACGTTATACAACGCAGCTGGTAGCCAATTAAACTTAAAAATTATGTTCTTCGTTGCAATAGTTATGGTACCAATTGTTATTGGCTATCAACTTTGGAGCTACAGTATTTTTAAAAATAAAATCCATAAAGACTCTGCTAAAGGATATCACTAAGATAAAAAGACACTTCGTTTGAAGTGTCTTTTTTACGTATGATTTTCGATAAAGTGAAACTATAATCAGTGGGGATTTTGTTCATCCCCACTGATTATTAGCCCACACCAATCGGACATTTCCGGGCAGTTGATTCCCTACCTAAATACTCAGCACAAGCCGATCTGTGAGGTGGGAGTCTTACTGCCCGTAAATAGCAGGATAAGATGTTATACTTTCAATCTAACAACTATGATACAGAAGAATCACAAACAGCTCACAACTAAATTGTATCATAGGGCAAATTCATCATTTTATGCAATTTTACATATTGCACTATAAGGTAAATTGTATCTCTTGGTCATTTACATCATTATCCCTTACATCTGCTGTACTAATCCCGCTAAATGTTCTCACATTTAATCCAGTGTTCGATGATCCCGATCCATTATAAGCTTTCGTCTTTTCAATCGGTTGCACGTTATATTTATCCCCTAAATTAATCGTCCCATTGCAGTTTTCAATAATAACACCTTCAACAACTGCCGGCATATTGTCACCTACTTTCATTTCCTTACTTTCATTTTATGAAAATCGCCTATAAAAATAGCATGTTTCAATAAGAAAAAGCACTCAAAATGAGTGCTTTTTCTCTAAGCATGAATGGCAAGTTTGGAGACAGTTGACTTCTTCAAAATTTTATTAGGGGTAATATTTTGAAAAAGAAAGCCTTTCATATTTAACTTAACACCACTGGAATATATAGTAAATTGATAATGTTTATACGGAAGATTGCTAATGTTTAGTATAGATAGTTTCCACTATGTTAACAGTAAAAACTCATCTCCACTAAACAATAAAAAGTGCCCTCAAAGAAGACACTTTTCATAAACAGACACTATAAAACAGAATTATTTATCCCGCATTAACGGGCAGTAAGACCCCCACCTCAAAATTCAGCGAAAGAAAAAAAGTTAGGTGGGGGATCAACTGCCTGTAAATGCCCGATTGGTTCAACTAATAATCAGCTGGGGATGAATCCCCCACTGATTAAAGTTTCACTTTATTGTTATACGATTGTTAGATACAAAAAATTGAGGGAAATGCTTGTACAAAATTCTGCTTTATAAAGTCTGTCTACAACTTATATTTTAATCCTCTTCATTTGAAAATAAATATAATATGCACAATTACATACAAAAAAGAAAAGACACTCTACCGAGTGCCTTTTCAACCATTTTACTTTTAATATATCGCTTTACATACATTTTAACATATGTATCTATATAATTTATTGAGAAAATTCAAAATCCTTTTTCTTTCATTTTCACTTATGAAATCATGTAATATAAAAGATATGTCAAATTCTTATACAAGTTGAGGTGTACTATATTTATGCTGTATTTTGGAATTATTCCTCTTATTTTGTTTATTATTTTTCTTATCTCTTATTTAAAAGATCCGCGAAAAATCATAAACGGCTTTTTATTTAATGCCTTTATCTGTTTTTTCCTTCTTTTTTGCGTAATCGTATCTTTGAACTCAGATAGTGCTGTCTTGCGTTACATTATATTTTTACCTTTTTTAGCACTCCTCATTATGCTTCCTTTCGGTATTATCGCTTTAATGTTTGGATTATTTCTTAATGCAAGAATTTTAATGAAGCGAGAAGGACGACGGTTCACTAACTGTTTAACGCTCCTTGCTGCTTTAGGGATGTTATTCTTTATGTTACTCCCTATTATAAATCCAGCAAGTTTGGTCTCATCACATTTAGAGCCTATTTTTGCAGGTATTTCTCTTATAAGCGTATATTTCTTTATACACTTATCTAACTTTTTAAGTGCTTATTTTCTATACCAATTCAACAGACCAAGACGTAATCAAGATTTCATCATCGTTCTCGGTAGTGGCTTAATTAATGATAAAGTACCACCTTTACTTGCAAGCCGCATTAATAAAGCTATCGACTTTTATTGGAAACAAGCAGCTGTGAATACACCACCAACAATTATTTTCTCTGGTGGACAAGGTCCAGATGAAGGGCTTCCTGAAGCAGAAGCGATGCAAAATTATGCGGTCGAAAAAGGAATTCCTCTTGAACATACAGTGCAAGAAAATCGCTCTGTAAACACATATCAAAATATGTCGTTCTCTAAAGAAATTATGGACTCTTTAAAACCTGAAGGTAAGTATAGAAGTATTTTTACAACGAATAATTTCCACCTTTTCCGCGCTGGTATATATGCAAGACAAGCTGGCCTAAATAGCCAAGGAATTGGATCAAAAACCGCATTTTATTACTGGCCTAATGCAATGATTCGTGAATACGTTGCGATTGTCGTAATGGGACGTAAACGTCATATGAAGTTTTGCGGAGCTATTTTAGGATTCGCTTTATTCGTGTCAGTACTTAGCTTTATATTTTCTTAATAGCATCCCATCCTTTGAAAGGATGGGATTTCTTATACTCATTTCAAAAATATTTTAAAGATAATATGGCGATAATATTCCCTCCATACATCCATTAAAGGAGAATTTTTTCAAATTAAATGTTAAAATGAAATTTAGGTGTGAATGATGTAACAAACAAGAAACTAGTTTGAAACGAGGAAATTATATGGAGAAAACTATCAAAAACAAGCCCAATAAGCTAAAAATCGCTTCAAAAGCTTTGATGATTATTATTGGGGCATTTATTACAGCGTACGGATTAGAGGCTGTCTTAATTCCAAATAACGTATCCGACGGTGGTGTAACTGGTTTAAGTATCGTTAGTTCAAGATTATTTGGATTGCCATTAGGGGCTCTAATCGCAGTTATTAACATTCCTTTCGTTTGGTTAGGATATAAGCAAATCGGTAAAAGCTTTGCAATTTATTCCATTATCGGGATTGCCTCATTAGCAATAGGTACCGTTGTCATGCACGGAATACCAACTATTATTGAAGGCGATACATTATTAGTTACAGTTGTTGGTGGTATTATTATCGGTTTTGGTATGGGACTAGCATTACGTAACGGCGGAGCATTAGATGGAATCGATATGCTAGCTGTATTACTTTCTCGCAAGTTACCTTTTGGAACGAGTGACCTTATTTTATTCTTAAACATGTTCGTGTTTATTTTCGTATCAACAGTATTCGGTCTTCAAGGAGCTATTCTTTCGGCAATTGCTTACTTTATTGCTTCGAAAGTGATTCATATCGTTGAAGTTGGTTTAAGTGGTTCGAAAACATTTAAAATTATCACAAAAGAACCTGAATTAATGGTAGAAACAATTCGCGATCGTTTAGGCCGAAGCGCAACGTATAACGAAGTATACGGTGGTTATTCAAGAGAGAAATTCAAAGAAATTTCTTGTGTAATTAACCGTTTAGAAGAAAGTAAAATGAAAGATCTTATTAATGAAATCGATCCAAATGCCTTTATTACAGTTTATGACGTAGCAGAAGTAAAAGGCGGTAATTTCAAGAAACGTGATATTCATTAATCGTTATGAAAAACGAGGCTGTGCCAACATTTTGGCACAGCCTCGTTTTATTATTAAGTTGCTATCGTTGTCAGTTTTTGTCGGTAAGTCGATATATTTCAATAATCGCTGATATATTTTGAGTTGCGGTCGATATATTCCAATAAGCGCTGATATATTTTTACTCGCCCCACCGGCTCCCTCGTTTAATCCACTCTACATACTTTTGAAAAACCGGCACTTCTTGTTGAAAACGAAGCGGAACATATAGAAAAAGAGTACATGTACATAGTATCCATAGAATACCTACTACAAAGTGAAATTTCATTGTTGTGCTAATAAACAAACTGAGGAATAAGACGAGGAACATAATCAAACTAAACCTTTTATATATAGTCATAATAATCTCCTCCTTATAACTTAATTGTACCAGCTACAAGGAATTAATTTCCATAATAAAAAGACCGAAAAGCAAATTCTACTTTTCGATCTTTTTAACTATCTTCGCTTCGTAATTTTTCCTGAACCACCGACCCTCGTTTTCGGAGGAGATGTATTCCTTGGCGGGGTTTTAATAGATGATTTCGGCTTCACATCTGATCCGCTTGAACCACCTGGTGTTTTTGTAATTTTCCCTTTGCTTCCGGTAGAAGGTGGAGGCGTCGTATTATTTCCTTTTTCAGTAATACTTCCCTTATCACCTACTGATGACTTCGAATCTACATTATCGCCTCGCTTAATGATAGATCCTTTCCCTTCCTTCGTAATTGGAGGCGGGGTTTTCTTTTCTTCTTTCGTAGGTGGCCTTTCCGGAATAACTGGTTTATGATTTTGTCTGTCATTATATCCTCGATAATCACCAGATGATGATTTTTTTGAACCGAATATATCGTTTAATATACTCCCCATAATATACCCTTGCAAGAAGGATGGTTGGTAATTTTGACGGACAAACTCTTTATTACTTATTTCAATTAACGTATCAGACGGTTTCTCTTTATCCTTTTGCAGATTATAAATCTTATCAGAATAAACGAGGAACATTTGATTTTCGTCTTCTTTAGATGCTTGCTTCGGTTCTCTTTCATTAATGAGTTCCTTTGCTACTTCAGGAACAGACCGATTGGCGGCCCTATACACGTAAGATTCTTGTTTACCTTCCTTTGCAACAGACTCGAGTGGATAACGGTCTTGAATCGACTTCGTCTGCCCGCCTTGACAGCCTGATAAAGCATAACCGGCAACAACAAGTAAAATAACGATAGCAAGTATAGGGATCACGAACGATTTAATCATGGTAAACAATCGGTTTGACATGATTACGCCCCCTTACGTTGCTCTTATAATTTGTACATCTGCAGGAATGATTGCTTCTCCCTCATACATCATTGTGCGACCATTTTGCCATTCAATACGTAATAATTTTCGGTTATCAG
The DNA here is from genome assembly GCF_000496285.1 of Bacillus toyonensis BCT-7112. Classification (GTDB taxonomy): domain Bacteria; phylum Bacillota; class Bacilli; order Bacillales; family Bacillaceae_G; genus Bacillus_A; species Bacillus_A toyonensis. Next base: position 1,988,415 of record NC_022781.1, read on the forward strand.
ATTGAAATTCCCATACGTACTGTTCTTCTGAAGCAGAGAATGGTGTTTTTCCCATTACAACAACACGTCCGTTATATTGCTCTTCCATATGGTACTCGGTATCATCCATTTCAATTGTCGTCGGAACTTCATCAATTGAATCTAAACGACCATCAATTGGTGTATATAATTTGTAATACGTATTTTCACGATCTTCAATTTTCAAATAACGAATATCTTTCCCATCTTGCAGTGTTAAAACAATCTCCTTACGAGAATGCATGCTCGTTTTTCCAGTTAATTCGTACATAACTAATGAAACTTCAATCATATCGCCAGGAGCTAATGTCAAAAGACTCTTTTCCGGCTTCGGCGGCTCTGGACTTTTCATTATATTTTTAATTCGTTTAAATAAGCTCACAATCTACCCCTCCTTTTCTCTTTATAAACAAGCACCTAAAATAAGTGCACCAACAATATGTAATGATCCAGCTAACATCGCATGCGCAACACTGCCTTCTTTCGTACCTTCTTCTAAATCCAAACCAGACATTTTCTTTAACACAAACTCAATAAACATTTCTACCACTAGTAAAATAACGAAAGAAACTGCTGAAGCAAGTAGTGCTTGCCATAAGTCATTCGCTTTCGTTATTGATTGAGATAAAATGTACCCTTGTGCGAATAATTTCATGACGAAACGAGTTGTTACAGCTGTATTCCCATTTTTTATTTCTTTTAAATCATTGTATTTTGTAAAAATTGAATCAACCCACATAATTGCAAATAAAAGTACTGCACTCGCTCCAGTCCATACGAGCATGGCTACTACATTCATCCATGTCATTGCAAAACCTCCTCTAAATATAAAGTGAAACTTTAATCGGTGGGGCGTTTTCCATCCCCTACTGATTATTAGCTCCCACCAGCCTCTCTGCTTTCACGAAATGTTGGGCGGGAGTCTTACTACCGGCAAATAGCGGGGTAATAGAAAACCGACATGAATTTGTTTAGACATGTCGGTTCATTTGTCTCTATTCTATATTATTTCTCATACTGCTTCATAATACGAGCTAATTCATCGTCAACAGCAGAATTTTTGTTTAAGCTTGCGAATTCATCATCTAATGACTTTTCTTTTTTGTAAACTTCACCGCTTGCTTCTGCTTCAGCTTCTAATTGAAGAGCTTTCTCTTCCATACGGCTTAAACCAGCTTTTGCTGAATTTGAATCAAACCCAGACATCGCCTGATTAATATTCTTTTGTGCTTTCGCTGCATTTACACGTGCTACAAGTGTTTCACGTTTATTTTTCAGCTCTGTTAATTGCTTACGCATTTCTTCTAACTTCGCACGAAGATTATCAGCAGCTGCTTTATTTTGCTCATAGCTTGCTTTATACTCATTCATTTTTTGCTCTGCATTTTGTTTTTCTTCTAGTGCACGGCGCGCAAGATCTAAGTTACTAGCTTGAACAGCCATATGAGCTTGATCTTCACGCTTTTTCACAAGTGCTTCTTGTTCTTCAAATAATAATTTAAACTTTTTCTCAAGCGCGATTTGAGCTGCTACACTTTTCTCAGCTTCTTGTACATCCGCTTGCATATCGCGTAAATATTGATCCGTCATCTTAACTGGATCTTCCGCTTTTTCAATTAATGAATACACATTTGACATTGTTAAATCTCGTAATCGTTTAAATACAGACATCCAAATTCCTCCTATGATATACCTCATATTTCAAATTCACTACTTGGAAAACTTAAAAATCTCCCTTTACAGTAAAGAATATTCATTTTTACAGCCTATGTGTTTATTATAACAAAACTAATATGTCCTTACATGTTATTTCCAAAATATAACCAATATAATATGACATTCCAGATATAACATTGTATTCCTAATATATTATATTACCAATATATTATAATTAAAACCATCAAAAATTGACTTATTTTTATTTACTTTCACTAAATTACATTATTGTAATGTTACTGTAAGCTAACTCGATAGTTACATTCCGATATTTCTTATACACTAATACCAGAAGCAACAAACAAGCTTCTCAAACTGTAAGAACTAATACAAAAACTGTATTTACTATAAAACATATGACAAGGAGAAATCATCATGAAAAAATTAGTAGGAATCGGATTAGCAGCAGCAATTTCATTCGGAGCATTATCAGGTTGTTCTTTATTAGGAGAAAAGGCAAACGGCTTTGTATTGTACGGATCAGAAGAGCAAGTAACACAAATTGCAGATAAAAACAAAAAAGAAGTGAAAGAAAAAGACTTCTATAAAATGAAACTTACAACGTTAGAAGATAAAAAAGTTCTTGTAATGGATAAAAAAACTGGTGAAGAACTAGTGAAGAAAGAGTTACTTAGCAAAGTGGATGCAAAAGACGACACGAAACCACTTGATAAATTACCAGCTGTAACAACAGAACAAGGTGTATTATTCGCAAAAAACAAAGTTGAAAATGCTAAAATCGATGGCGCGAAATTAAAATATGAAGGCAACATAATTATCGGAAGTGGCCGTGCATATGCAGATATGTTCGCGATTGTTGATGATGCAACTTACAACAATGTAAAAGGTGAAGAAAAATCGGTGGGTGTATTAAAATTTGATAAGGACCCGAGTAAAGAATTCCCTGGCAAAAATGGTGTAGAAACATCACAACTTGTAAAAATTAAAAAGTAAGAAAAAAGCTTTGCGAGATTCGCAAAGCTTTTTTTCTACTTGTGAGCGATTTGCTCCATATCCGGACTACAAGTTTGCGACTGGCATGACTTATTTAAAGAACATGCTGCGCATTTTCCTTTTTTACTTCTTTTTACGAAATTAACTAACGTATATGCTGCATAACCAAAAATGATAGCTCCAATTATAATATTGACCATCATCATACATCTCCTTTTAGAATCCGAGTAAAGATCCAACTTGGTATATAATAAGCGTTAATACATAAGCAACTACGAGCGGATAAACGACTGAGAAAATCGTCCATTTCGCTGATCCTGTTTCACGTTTAATAACAGCTACTGTCGCTAAGCACGGAACGTATAATAAAATAAAGAACATAAATGCATACGCTGATAATGCTGTATAATGTGCTCCCATTACGTTTCCAAGCACATCTTCTTTAACCGCATAAATAATCGCCATTGTAGAAACGACAACTTCTTTCGCTAAAAATCCTGTTAAAAGGGATGCTGCAGCTTGCCACGTTCCAAAGCCTAGCGGTGCAAATAGCGGTGCGATAAATCCACCAATCATCGCTAAGTAACTGTCTCCCATATCAACACCAAATCCTGATGGACCTGCATAATTTAATAGCCAAATGACAACCGAACCACCAAAGATGAATGTACCAGCTTTACGAACAAACCCTTTCCCTTTTTCCCATGTGCTAAGCCATAACGTTTTCGCTTGTGGCACGCGGTAAGGCGGTAGTTCAATGACGAAAATAGATTTTTCCGCTTTTAAAATAGTAAGAGACATTATTTTTGTAACTAATAACGCAAGGACAATCCCTGCAACGTATAAAGAGAACACAACAGTTGCCTGACTATGAGGGAAGAACACTCCCGCAAATAATGCATATACAGGTAAACGTGCTGAACAAGACATAAATGGTGTTACTAAAATTGTAAGTAAACGCTCTTTCTCCTGTTCAATCGTTCTCGCTGCCATAATACCTGGAACGTTACAGCCAAAACCGATAATCATCGGAATAAAGGCTTTTCCATTTAAACCGAAGAACTCCATAATTCTATCCATAACAACTGCAATTCGCGCCATATACCCTGAGTCTTCTAATAATGAAATGAAAAAGAATAGTGCAAAGATTTGTGGAACGAATACTAACACAGCACCAACACCGGCAATAATACCTTCTGTAACAAGCGCTTGAATAAAATCAGAAGCTCCAATACTTGTAAGTCCAGCCGTCACCCAATCCGTAAGCTGGCCACCAAAAAACTCATCTAACATATCCGATAAAGGTGTACCAATCCAAGTAAACGTAACCTGAAAAATAAAAAACATAACTGCTAAAAAGATTGGAAGTCCTAAAATTTTATGTGTAATTAATCTATCAATTTTTTCTGAAAAAGGAATTTTTCCTTCTTTCTCATGCTTCATAACATTTGTTTTTAACTTTTCAATATACGCTTCACGAGTTTTGTAAATGTGCTCTTCTAACGTACAATCAAGTTTTCCTTCTAAGCGAGATCGAATGGCTATGAGTTCCTTATAAATTGGTAATGCTTTTATTTCTTTTTCTACTACTTCGTTATTGCTTAAAAATTGAAGTGCTAACCATCTCGGATGCTCGTAATTCACTGTCTCTAAAAGAGCAGTTACTTCTCCAATTCCTTCATCCATTTGTACACCATATGAAATAAGGAATGGCTTTTTCTCTTTTTTGTCATTTTCTTTAAGAGTCGTAAGCAGTTCTTCACAGCCTTTTCCACTTCTTGCAACGACAGGCACAACTGTTACACCTAATAGTTCTGATAATCGTTTTACATCAATTACAATTCCTCTTTGCTTCGCCACATCAACCATGTTTAAACCAATTGAGACTGGCTTACCAAATTCAAGTAACTGCAACGTTAAATGCATATTTCTTTCAAACTGCGAGGAATCTACGATATTTAACATATGATTAAATTCTTCTGTTAATAGAAAGTTTGTTACAACACCTTCATCACGTGAAACTGGATTTAAATCATAAACACCTGGTAAATCAATTAATGTTCCTTGTCTATCTTTTAATTTACCAACCTTCTTTTCTACTGTTACACCGCTCCAGTTTCCTACATATTCATAAGAACCAGTAAGTGCATTAAATAATGATGTCTTCCCTGTATTCGGATTCCCTAGCAAAGCTACCTTATTCACGCTAATTCCACCTTTATCATTTTCGCGTCACAATGACGAATACTAATTAACTGTCCACGACACTCCAATGTACAAGGACCTTTAAACATCGCTTTCTGTTTCAGGCGAAGTTCGCTTCCTTCAGCAAGACCGAAAGCAGCTAGTCTACGCTTTAATAGCTGATCTAAAGACTGAATACTTTTTACTAACACTTTCTCTCCAATTTTAATATCTACTAAGCTCATAACCTTCCCCCTCAGAAGAGAATGATAATTATTTTCAAAAAAATTATACCACACCCAATTTCTCTTGTACTATACCCTTTTGCTTCATATTTATTAACATTTCGCTACAATTGTATTTCAATTATTGTCATACTGTATTCGTTTGCCATTCTCATCCATTTCGCTTACAATAAACAATAGCAAATAAAGAATCTCGTTATCACTGGGGGAGCCATGCCGCTGAGAGGGAACACTTCGTTCCGACCCTTCGAACCTGTTAGTTAATGCTAACGCAGGGATTGTGCAAACGTCCGAAATACATACCTCATTTTTATTTACGTATTTCGTATCCTCCTATGATATCTATTCTTTTTTGTACAACTTGGATTTAGGGGGAGACAACATGCGTAACACTAATTTACAAGCGATGATCGAATCTGCTATTCTTGCAGCCTTCGCCATGGTCATCGACATTTTACCATTATCAATTAAACTTCCAACAGGCGGTTCTATCTCATTCGCTATGATTCCTATTTTTATTATTGCTTACCGCTGGGGCTTTAAATCAGCTTTCTTAGGTGGTTTAGTTTGGGGACTGTTACAAATTGTCGTAGGTGATGCCTACATTTTAACACCAGTTCAAGCATTCATTGAGTACTTCATTGCCTTTGCTTTTATCGGATTTGCCGGGTTATTCTATCGTCCAATTCAAAATGCACTTTTAGCATCTAATGCGAATGGCAACGAACAATCAAACTTAAGTAGCCATAAAGATAAACCTTCATCAAAACAAAACCAAGGAAAGAAAGTAATTGGATTCATTATCGTTGCTACATTTATCGGTAGTCTAGCTCGTTACTTCTGTCACTTTATTGCCGGTATTATTTTCTGGGGACAATATGCACCGAAAGGTCAATCAGCTGTGCTATATTCATTAATCGTAAATGGCAGCACAATGCTTGGTTCTTTTATTCTATGTACAGTTTTACTTATATTTTTATTTATCACTTCACCACGCTTATTCAAAAGCATCAATGCTTATCAAATAAATGCAAACAAAAAGGGCGCTTAACTAGCGCCCTTTTTTATATCAAAATTCTCAATGAGTAATATCGATAATAAATACAATAAATGCACAAAGAAAAATAAATACCATCACACCTAGTAAATTGCTATTCATGGCTAATCTACTCCTTACATAACCTCTTTTTCTAACAAGATTATATCTCTTAAAAATAAAGATTAGGTAAAGATAATATGAAAATAACTTAAAAAAAAGCGTAGCATGTATGATCTACGCTTTTTTCAGTAAGTAGAAGTAAAATAACACACCATCTTCTGTATTCTTTACCCCATATTCAGCATCGTGCAGTTCTAAAATATTCTTTGAAATAGCAAGCCCAAGCCCTGTTCCACCTTGTGAACGATGACGTGCTGCATCCACGCGATAAAAACGATCCCAAATTTTATCTAATTGCTCTTCTTCAATATGAGTACCTTTATTTTCAATACACACTTTTATACGATTTTTCTCATCTATTGTAGAAATAATAATATCCTCTTTATTCGGTGTATAACGTATGGCATTCGTAATGAAGTTCACGATGACTTGTTCAATCCGGCCTTGATTTGCGACTACTTCAAATGGACCTATATTTTTATGAACACGAAGTTCTTTTTTCTCTATTTCTACAGAAAGGTGTTCACATATATCTTCAATTACTGTATCGATATAAAATGAATCCATTTTCATTTTATATGTACCTGACTCAAATTTAGCTAACTCAAGCATATCTAAAATTAACGTATCCATTTTATCTACTTCTCGTTCCATCGCTTGAAAATAGTACTCTTTTTTATGTTCAGCTACCCCATCCTTTAAAATAGAAATACAGCTTTTCATAATACTTAACGGTGTTTTTAATTCATGTGAAACACCAGAAATGAATTCCTTCCGCGTCTTTTCTAGCTTTCTTTCCTTTTCAATATCTTGTTCTAGCTGTCCAATATGCGAATGGAGTTTATTCGATAGCGTATTAATATTTTTCGATAAATCACCAATTTCATCTTTTGAAGTAATTGGTATTTTTTCTGTGAAATCTAAATGCGCTATTTTTTTCGTTGTATCATTTATTTTTAGTAGCGGTTTTGCAATTTGTTTCGAGTAATAAAACGAAGCTAGAAAAACCAAAACGACTACAAATGCAATAATGTAAATGTAATAATCTTGTACCATTTGTACAGCCTCATCTACTGGTTGTAAAGAAGCCATCGCATATATATATGCTACTGATCCATCTTTTTCTTTTATTGGCTTAATTAATAATTTATACTTTATATCATTCTTTTCAAAATCCATTGTCTCTATTGTATATCGTATTTTATTGCTTTCTTTTAATAATAAATCAGTTTGAAATTCTTTTATATTATCCAAAAATAAATTGTTTTTATAAATTGGATTTACGGGAACTGTTCCATCAGAAGGCTGCACTTTCGTAATTGTCCCATTTATATTGAAATCGGAATTTTGAGCAACCCTCTTCTTCTCCAAATCACTCAAATTCCCAGCAACTTTTTTTCTTTCCTCATCGATTAAATCTTGTGCTACTTTTGGCTTTTCCTCACTTGCCTTAAGTTCCCTTTCAGCTAACTTCTTACTTAGTGGTTTATTAGCCCAACTCAAACTCCCCTCTGCTGACTGTAAATATGATGTGATGAAACTGTCATTTCTTAGCAAACCACTAAAATAAACCTTTTTTCCTACCAAACTAGGTAGTATCCTACTTTCAATCTCATCTATATTCATGAGGTTATACAGAGGAATAGTGATTGTTTTTTGTCCAAATTGTTTCTCTGCCCAACGCTCTAAAGTAATCTCCACATAAAAATCATCCGCATGTTTTAAATTTCCATTCTGATCTAATGTTGTAATCCACGTGTTATTTTCTCTTAAAAATTCTTGCTCCAGCTTCTGGATTCCATCTGCACTTCCTGCATAATTTAAATAGTTCTTTTCAAAAGAATTTAAATTCACTTTAATATCTTCCACTTTTCGATTTGCATAATATTGTTTGAAAAATATCGTTTGTCCAATAAAAATCGTCGCTAAAATCAACATACATAATGCTGTTGTGAGAGTAAATAATTTTAGTACAATCCCTTTTCTCATACATTCCCCTCAAACTTATATCCAGTTCGCACTACAGTTGTAATGTACTTTGCTTTCTCTCCTAATTTATTTCTTAAATTACGAATATGGCTATTAACCGTTCGATCATCACCAGCAAATTCATATCCCCAAATTCTTGAAATTAATTGTTCCCTTGTTAGTACAATTCCTTGGTTTTTCATGAAATACACCAATATTTCAAACTCCGTATGCGTTAAACTAACATCTACCTCATCAACAGTAACAGTACGTGATGGAAAATGAACGTGGATACCATGAATTGATAACGTATCATCTTCATTCTCTAAAGGTTTCTTCGATGCTTTTCTACTTTCTAATAATCGTTTCGCTCTTGCTAATAAAATTGGTGGACTGTACGGCTTCGTCACATAGTCATCTGCCCCAAGTTCAAAACCAAGTAACGTATCATCTTCATCTACGCGCGCCGTCAACATAATAATAGGCACCTCGGACGTCTTCCGAATTCTTCGGCAAACAGACCATCCATCGAGTTCCGGCAACATAATATCTAAAATAACTAAATCAACCTCTTCTTCTTCAAATACAACTAAAGCTTCTTTCCCGTCCCTTGCTTCAAACACTACATATTGTTCACTTAAAAAATAATCTTTTAATATTTCACGTAAAATCTCTTCATCTTCAACAATTAAAATGTTTTTTGACATAACCTATGTATCCCCCTCTCGCCTTCAGAAACTATAATTTTATTTTGAATAACTAGCAGTTAACTTCGCCTCGATAATATATCTATCCGGTGCATCTCCTATATAATCAAATGGGTAACAAGTTGTCAGTGTTAATAGTGGTTCTTCTTTTTTTATAATAACAGTACGATCATCCGCATGGGTAATCCACGTCTTTTGAATTTCATATGTGTAAGTTTTATTATCATACTCTAAAGTAAGAGTATCCTTTTCTTTCAACTCTCCTAAATCTGTAAATACAGTATCCCGGTGCCCACTTAATACAGTATGTCCCCCTCCAGATGGCGTTGTCGTTAAATCGCTAACAAACATACCAACTCCTTTTTTGAGCGTTGCATCATTCGCTCCCCAATATATAGAAAACTTCTTCTTTATTTTCGGTATATTTAACATTGCTACTTTTTCTCCTTCTTTATGTTCTATTTGAGAAGAAGGCACTTGAGAAGTTACAGGTGTTTCATGAGCAAGTTGAGTATCTTGTATATTTTTAAGATTCTTTATTTCTTCTGCCGTTAATTCTTGCGCAGAGCTTTTTCCTTTATACCATTCCACAGCGTAATATGATCCCATGAATAGCCCTATGGCCATCAATATGATACCGATATAATTGAGTAACTTCATGTTTCATCCCTCCATGCAAAAAATGGTAGGAATAACCTACCATTTTTAATATGTGAAATTATCCCATTCTTTATAGGACAATATTTTATTTACGCCTTAACTTTATTACGACGATTCAAACCAAATAATGTACCTACCGCTACAAGACATGCGCTTAATCCCATCATTGCTACATTATTAGATGCTGTATTTGGTAATTTTTCACCTTTTACAACTGGCTTCGCTACTTCTTTTTTTGCCGCATCTTTTTTTTGTTGCACTTGTGCTTCTTCTTTTTTCCTTACTTCATTCTTTTGTTGCTCTTTTATCGCAGCTTCTTTTTTAGCCATATCACTTTTCTCTTGGACTTGTGCCGCTTGCTTTTTCTCTTCTTCATTTTTTTGCTGCGCCTTAATTGCTTCTTCTTTTTTAGCTTTATCTTGTTGCACTTGCGCTTCTTCTTCCTTTGTTACTGTTCCAGTATCCGCACTTGCTACTGAAGAATATCCTACTGTTAAAAGTGCCATTGCACAGATCGGTAATAGTTTCTTTTTCATTTTATCTCTCTCCTCTTATACGTTTTACATCACTTCGCATCGGATGTATCACTAGAATAAACAAGAGAGATAAATATAAGATGCAGATGAAATATATTTCATTTAAAGATTTCATTGTAGAAAAATAAAAAACATCGCAATATATACGATGTTTTTTGAGTGCGTGTCTCAATATTTACATGTTACTTTCGCGTGTTTCAGAAGTAGAGCGGGCCGGAGCGATAACTAATTGTCTCGGCTCAGTTTTCTTGAAGTGATTTTTGACGTTACACTTACGACGTTGAACAACCCACGCTTTAATAGGATTTGTTAAAATAATCTTTTGCTCTTCGTTAGGGGCCTCTTCTTCCAATCTACAACTTTCGCTCCATTTACGCCATTTCATTGTAATTTGCGAAGAAGAATGATCGTCTTTACGATCAAACAAGTGCAAAAAATCCATTTCTCCAGCTAGCATTACGGTGTTACTAGTCGCTAAAAAAGAAAAGGTTGTCCAACGTTTCTCCATGCCCTCCTACTCCTTCTTCACATATAGAGTGCCTAAAACTTAATTTACCTAAAATGTGCTTGCCTTTTACCTTACACCCCTAGTTTATCCAAAATACTATTATGCAACTATCGATTTGTCTTACAACTACCTTACAGTTTTGTAAGAAACGAAAAAACCTTCACTATATATACGTGAGGGTTTCTTAATTCTTATCTATATGATTTTTCATATTATCAAGTCCAGCTTCTTTGAGCTGTGATATCATACCGTGGGAAATTGCGCCTAATACTAAAGTCATTCCAATTAGTGAAATGCGAATTGCAGGTACATCAATTATGTAAGCCAACATACCAAGAACAATTGTTAACAGCAATGCTTTTATAAATGTTACACTTGTATACTGTTTCTTTTTCATCATAATCACCCTTTGTGGAAGCGTTTTCTTAATGTAATCAGTATATCATATCATCTGATTATTTTGTGGGGATTTTTGTAAAAACCTTATGTCTTCTTTGACTTTTTTCTTTCTATCCTTTACAGTCGAAATGTTCACAAGTTTTACACTGTAGGAGGATTCAAATGAAAATTGAAATAAAAGACACTTTAATTTCTGAAGAACAATTACAAGCAAAAGTAAAAGAACTAGCACTTCAAATCGAGCGTGACTTTGAAGGAGAAGAAATCGTAGTAATCGCAGTATTAAAAGGTTCATTCGTATTCGCTGCTGATTTAATTCGTCACATTAAAAACGAAGTAACAATCGACTTTATCTCTGCATCTAGCTACGGAAATCAAACAGAAACAACTGGAAAAGTAAAACTATTAAAAGATATCGATGTAAACATTACTGGAAAAAACGTAATTGTCGTAGAAGACATTATCGATTCTGGTTTAACACTTCACTTCTTAAAAGATCACTTCTTCATGCACAAACCAAAAGCATTGAAATTCTGTACGTTACTTGATAAACCTGAACGCCGTAAAGTGGACTTAAAAGCTGAATATGTTGGCTTCCAAATTCCAGACGAATTTATCGTTGGCTACGGTATCGACTGCGCAGAAAAATATCGTAACTTACCATTTATCGCTTCAGTTGTAACGGAGTAATATAATAAAATAAAGTGAAACTTTAATCAGTGGTTTTTTTCTCCCACTGATTATTAGCCTTCACCAATCGGGCTTTTACGGGCAGTTAATCTCCCACCTGACTTCCTCGTATTCGGCGAAATTTGAGGTGGGAGTCTTACTGCCCGTTAATCGGGGTAAACTTCCATCAATTACTGATGGAAGTTTATTTTCTATCACAATTCGTAAAAGACAAAGGGAGAGAATAAAAATGACAAAGAAAAAATTTGAAAAAGTACTCCTCATCGTAAATCCAAAAGCTGGACAAGGCGACTTACATACAAATTTAGCGAAAATCGTACCACCTCTTGCGGCGAATTTTCCTGACTTACGTATCCTTCATACGAAAAAACAAGGTGATGCAACAAAATATTGTCAGGAGTTTGCTAGTAAAGTAGATTTAATTATCGTCTTTGGCGGTGACGGAACTGTATTTGAATGCACAAACGGCTTAGCTCCTCTTGAAACTAGACCTACACTTGCAATTATTCCAGGCGGAACTTGCAACGACTTCTCTCGCACACTTGGTGTTCCGCAAAACATTTCAGAAGCGGCAAAACTTATCACAAAGGAACACGTAAAACCAATTGACGTTGCAAAAGCAAATGGACAACATTTCTTAAACTTCTGGGGCATTGGTCTCGTATCTGAAGTATCAAACAATATCGATGCAGAAGAAAAAGCAAAACTTGGAAAAATCGGCTACTACTTAAGCACAATTCGAACTGTAAAAAATGCTGAAACATTCCCAGTTAAAATCACTTACGACGGACAAGTATATGAAGATGAAGCTGTTCTTGTTATGGTTGGAAACGGTGAATATCTTGGTGGTATTCCCTCCTTTATTCCGAACGTAAAATGTGATGACGGTACACTTGATATTTTCGTAGTTAAGTCAACAGGCATTCAAGCGTTTAAAGATTATATCGGAAAGAAACTATTTGAAGACTCAAATGAAAATGATATTTTCCATGTAAAGGCGAAATCCATTCATATTGAAACAGAAGAAGAAAAAGAAGTAGATACAGATGGCGAAAGTTCACTTCATACACCGTGTCATATTGAATTGTTGCAAGGGCACTTTACGATGATTTATAATCCTGCGGTTGTATAAGAAAAAACGAGTGCTATCACTCGTTTTTTCTCTTCTAATCTAGTTATGTTGTTGAATCATTTCTTGTATTTCTTTAACTCTCTCCAAAGTAATTCCATTTCTTTGTTCGATCGCTAAAGGATGCTCGGTTGGCTCTAATTCAACATACGGCGCCATTCCTACTTCTCTTATATGTACATTTGTTTTTAAATTTAGTGTTTCTGGATAAACTGGTATTTCTACAGATAACCAACCAAAGTAAGGATCACTATTTTCTCGGCCTCTTTCATCCCACTTCTCTAATACTTCATCATAACTTTCTTTACTAAGTGATGCCCACACAGTCCAAATGAAATTTTCGTGATAATCAATTATAGGAATCTCTAAACATCCTCTAATAAAGTAATGTTCATCGTCCATTACACAAAGATCTGATGTTAAATGGAACCGTCCCTCTCTTTCATGAGGCGCCACCTCGTAATAATAATATGGCGCTACACTTTCGTAGCATAAAGGAAGTGTAAAACGATTCATCTGTACTTTTTCTCCAGATTTTCTTCTTCTTTTCATTTGTTATTCTTTCTCCTATCCTTTTCAGTCACAATCAAATTCCACCCAATTTTTCCAATGCGTATTAGCATTTTTATTCACAATAACACTTGGATCTTTCTTCTCTATTGCAGCGGCTACTGATTGGAAGAATTCATTTTCACTTACTTTTTCTTCTTCAACATGTTTCCATTCTTCCGTTTCATAAGCTACTTGCCAGTCGCCTTCTAAACCAAACTCTTCTAAAATTTCTTCTTTATCCCACCATAATAATTCTTTAGCTTCATCATTAGTAGCAAGCATACGCATGAAGTATGTTGGATACTGCTCTGTCGTTTGTACTTCTATTCCATTATTCGCATAATCTTCTTCTGTAAATTGATATTCAAAATGATGCTCACGAATCTTTAAACTGCCGTTATAAATATCCAGTATAAATTCACCTTCATCATCAAACAACTCATAATCGCCATCATTTAATTGCAAAATACCATCATCACCCATTGAATGAGTAATTCTATCTCCATATACTTGAATATCATTAAATACACCTAATGAACCTGTACCAACAAATTGAAACACCATTAACCAATCCTGATTCTCTTTAAAGAAAAGAAAGAATTTCACTTGTGAAATATCCATATTTTCATTATCTAAGATAGGAAATTCATACTTACTTTGCTTTCTATCTAATAACCTTAAAATATCTTTTTGCACATTTATCACCTTTTCATTAATATTATCTAACATTTACCGTGCTCTCATGCAGCTGAAAAAATTCCTCTTTCATTGAGTAATAAAAACTCTCAATCTGTTACTTGAAAAACTTCAGAATCTATATTTAATATTTTTTATAAATCTTGATGATTAAAGTTATCTTTTAGACCATGCGTATGATAATTAGCATGGATACCATCAATATCTTCTGCTAATATGCTATGCATGTACCATCCATGCTCTTGTAGCATATTTTCTTCCCATGCATCTGAATCCTCTTCTAACTCTTCATTAAGTAAATTCGGATCATACCACACATCTTCGTAATCTCCATCAATTAAAAATCTCCAACCAGGTGGTAACCCTAAATACTTCTTTATTTCAGGTGCCCATTCATCAATATGTTGAACGTGTAAAGGAAGAAAGAAATCTTCTTCTGTCCCCATTTCTTCACCAGCCCAAATGTACCAACCTGTCGTTCCGTTTTCTACAGGCATTCGTAACCCATTAATTGGAACGGTACCACTTTTCACATTTTGCGCTATCCCTAACTTAAAGTTATCTGGTGATTCTACATACTCCGCCTCATATTTTTCACATATGCGTAGTTGCTCTTTTATGCATTTCTTCATCCTCTTAGCATACTCCTCAATTTTTGAAATATAGATTTCTTTGGCGAAGCACTCTCTAACTTCCATACCCCACACGGATTATAAAATGGATCCTCTTGTTCATAACGACTATCTATATAATGAGATAAAAGATACACTGGAGCATCTTCTTTGAAACTAATTGTATCTCCATCTTTCAAATTAGGTTTTTCCAATATATTATGTAGGTTAAAATCATTTAATAAATCTACAGCTACTTCCGGCTCTATTCCTCCGTCTAAAACAACGTCTGGTAGATTAAATGCTTGCATTCCACATGAATAATAACCGTCCTCTTCATCTCCAACTAAAGTTACAAGATGTGAATACATAGGAAAGATTTCCTTATCCTCTGCAAGCCCTTGCCATTCTTCTTTTGAATAAGCTACACCTGCTGTTTCAACTTTTAAAGCAAGTCCACCTGCATTTAAAAGTTCCATTCCTACATCAATTACTTCTTGTAACCTCTCTGTATCGTCAACTTTTGCAATAACATACACTGTATAAGTATGCTTCTCCAAATCCCGAAGCAATTCTTCATCAAAACGCTCACCACTTGCATAGAAGAAAGCCTCTCTCAAAGAAGGATCTTGTTCATATATATCGATTTCAAAGCCAATCTCCTTCTCCTTATGGTGCATACTATTCCCTGCTAACATATAGTTACTTTTACTCACAACTTCTTGTATTAATTCTGTTCTATCTTTCCATAAACCAGGTACTCCAATAACGATTTGTGTCTCCATTAACATGCTCCCTTTTCAATTAAAATCACTACAATATTTTGAATGATAAAAAAGCATAGCTGAATTACTAAGCACCTTCTACTAATCTTCTTTAAAACCCTTAAGAAATACGTAGTAAGCATTTCTTATATATATTGCTCTATATTAAATCCTAGTTATTTCTATATTGTATTTTATACTACCTATTAATTAGCGCTACTTACTTTCATTAAAAATCTAATGAATTCTAGAAAGAAACTCAACTAAAGAACATAAGGTTTTAAAGAAAAAATATCTATTCCGACTCTTTATCGACACTTTTCGATTTTCTATTTCATAATCACTCAAAATGAATTACAATATATTCATACAAAAAGATATCGTAAACTAAGTGTAATATCTACCTTGTTTATTAGTATTAAATAAACAAAAAATCCCGTGTCCAAACTCAACACGGGATTTTTTCATTTACTAACAATCCGAAAATAAGCACGAACCGTCAACAAATAATAACCAATATAAATAAAGCTATACACGCCAATGCTAATTAACAACGGAACTGCAATTTCATACGGAATAACTGTCGCTAATCCTTTCAGCGCAAATACAGTGTGTAATATACCAAGTACTAAAGGAGTGAAGAAGATAAATCTCATTTGTTTTGCGATTGCCTTTTTCATTTCTTTTTTCGTAACACCGAGTTTTCGAAGAACGATGTACCGTTCACGGTCTGCATGCGCTTCTGTTAATTGTTTGAAGTAAATGATAGACCCTGTTGCAAGTAAAAATACTAGACCTAAGAAAGTTCCACTAAACATCATTAAACCTGACGTTTCAATACCGCTGCGGAATATCGTATAGAAATCGCTGAATTGCTCTCTTCCTTCTGCATCTTCTTCCGGTATTACTTTCTTTAATTTCTCTGTTAACACTTTACTATTTCTTTCATCTTTCACATCAATATTTTTCACAGTATGAGCTCCAATTGTCTTCTTCGCTTGCTCATACACTTCATCCGGAACGACAAATAGAAGTTCATATAAGTTTGTAATGTTTTGTGCTTGGACATCTTTCACTTGTACCGGTGCTGCTTCTCCAATTGGGAATATAGCTTTTCTCCCTTTATATACACCACTATCTCTATTTCCTTCACTATACATAGCATCAAATGCATACGCTTCGGTCTTCTTTAAAGACACAGTTTCTTCATTCAAATATTTTGCTATTCTATTAAATGCTGACTGTGCGATTATTTCAGTTGTTCTTGCATGTAAACTATCTTTATTTGAAATATCATCACCGTATTCACCTATCACTTTTACTGTCTCTAACTCATATTGATGAATGACTTCATTCTTTTCTTCTTTTAAAATCTCATTCACTTTACGATCCACATGATTATCTTTCATTTCATATGAATAACTAACTGGCTTATATTTTTTCGCCTGCATATATGTGTTGTAATACATTGTTACAGAAGTTCCAACCGCCGTTAAAGTTACTGCACTTAATACTGCAATCGTCGCTAACGATTTCGCATTTCCTTTAATGCGGTATAGTAACTGCGATGTCGTCACAATTTGCATTCCGTTATAGAATGAAGATTTTTTGTTTCGCACTCTTTTTAATACAAAAATAGTAAAGAACATAAATAATAAATACGTTCCAAGTACTGTTGCTAATAAAATGTAAAGAGCAAGTGGCATAAAGTTATCACTGTTTGCATTTTTAATAGCCGTTACTGATAAGAAATACCCTGATCCAATTAATAATATAGAAATGATAGCCATTATTTTAGAACCTTTTGGCATGACTTCGCCTTCGTTATCTGCACGGAATAGCTCAATTAACTTAAATTGATAAATAACGCGGTACCCTTTAAACGATGTGTATAAAATAATGAAACAAAAAATAACTGCTGTATCTATAACCGCTCCAATCGGTACTTCAAAGTGAACTTTTACACCTAACTCCATCATATTTACAAGTAAATTCAGGAACCCTTTTGAAAGTAAACTACCTATTATAATTCCGATTACTAACGATAATAACCCCATTAACATGTTTTCATAAAAAAGCATTTTACCTATTTCTTTCTTTCGAATACCAAGTAAAGAATAAAGACCTATTTCTTTCTTACGTTTTCGTGTAAAGAAACCATTCGAATATATAATAAATATCGTAACAAAAATAATGAGCATTACACTCGCAAGCTGGAATCCTCGTCCGATGTTATCTCCAGCTTCACTTATTTGTGAATTGTATTGCAGCGCCTTAAATGTAAAATAAATGACGATGCTAAAAATCATAGACGCAAAGTATATAAAATAATCTTTAAAATTTCGTTTTATATTACGAAGCGCAATGCTAGATAAGCTCATTTATAGCACCTCCAGAAATTGAAGACATCACATCAATAATTTGTTGGAGGAATTGTTTGCGTGTCATATCCCCGCGGTGTAATTCTTTGTATAACTTGCCATCTTTAATAAATACAACACGTTTACAATAACTTGCCGCAAATGCATCATGCGTTACCATTAAAATTGTTACACGATCTTTTTCGTTTAATGTTTTCATGCTTTCTAATAAATCTGTCGCTGACTTTGAATCAAGTGCACCCGTTGGCTCATCCCCAAAAATCATACTTGGATTTGTTACAATCGCTCTTGATGCTGCACAGCGCTGTTTTTGTCCACCTGATGCTTCATACGGATATTGATTTAAAATATGATCTATTCCAAACTTCTTCGCAATCGTCTCGACTCGTAATTCTACTTCTTTCGCCTTCACTTTTGATAAAGCGAGTGGCAGTGCAATATTTTCTCGTACTGTTAACGTATCTAACAAGTTATAATCTTGAAAAATGAATCCTAAATGATTACGACGAAATAGCGCCAATTCATCATCATTCATCTTCACAATATCTTTTCCATCAATTAAAATCTCACCTTTTGAAGCTGTATCAATGGTAGAAAGGACATTTAAAAGTGTCGTCTTACCAGAACCAGACGGTCCCATAATACCGACAAACTCTCCTTCTTTTACCTGTAAATGAATATCTTTCAACGCTTCAAACGTATTCCCGCCTGTATCATATATTTTCGAAATCCCTTTCGCCTCTAACATTGTTTTCATCTATCTGTACCTCCTGTTATGATTCTTGATGTCCTCTTTAAGCAACAGAATTCAGTATAGATATATTTTCTTAACAAATAGTGCTATGGTTTCTTAAGGTTTTCTTAAAAAGAAAAATCCAAAGCCGTAACAACCAACTTTGGATTTACTATTATTAAAATATCAAATTACACTTCGAACAAAAAGGAGCAGAATTCCCTTTTCTAATTTTCGCATTACATTTTGGACAATATACATATTGCTCTTCTATCTTTTGCCGCTCTAGCATATTTAAGGATACTATTCTCATACTACACATAATCCCAATTAATATAAGGCTAACAATGAGTAGCATATCTCTCACTCCCCTCTATATTTTACCATAAAATAACAAACCCGATTCTCTCATCTAGAATCGGGTTTATACTTACAGTCCTAACTCTGCCTTCGCACCATCAGGAATTTTATCTACATCTATTTGCACTTTATCGTGTAAAAACTTCCCTCTTGTAATTACATGCCAATACGATCCTATCGGTAATTCATCTACCCCATTAATCGTAACTTCTTTTACCTCTCCTTTTTCATCATAAGCTTTTACTGTATACTCACGACCTTTATTTCCATCTAACTCTTTTCCATCATTATCGATCACTGCATAACGATATTCTAAATCAAGAAATGGGTTCATTCGATCAATTGTAGCACTCCCATTTAATAAATATGCCGCCCCTGCTACAATCACAAGTAATGATCCTAAAATAAATCTTTTCATCTATATTCCGCCTTTCATTATGTTTTTCAATAAGACCTTTCTAAGTATAGAGAACCTTTCTTAATAAAAACTCGTACAGTTTCTTAACTTTTTCTTAATGTAACAGGGCTGTGCATCAGCACTTCGATAAATAAAGCCATATTCATAATAAAAGGAGGCTGCCGCCTCCTTTATTTACTCATCACTGTATTCCTTTTTTGTCTGTATAAATAAAACACACTCACAATCACTGCGATGATTCCTCCAAAATACACTCCATACTCTATCGCAATCGCCACAATACTTTCAATATGTTGTCCAAATATAGAACCAAGCACAAAGTAAACGAGCGTCCAAACAAAGCCTGTCGTATAGGAATATAAAACATACGTCTTAAATGACATGTTATTCATTCCAACTAAATACGGCACGATATGTCTTACAACCGGTATGAAATAACTCGTAATTAGTGCGTAATGTCCGTATGCCTCGACCATTTCTTGTGATTTTATAAAATACTTCGCCTTCTTCTTTTTCATTAATTTATGGAGTACTTTTGTCCCAAATATTTTCCCTAATATATATCCTAAAGAAAGCCCGGACACAACGCCTAAATATGTTAATAAAAACGCAGGAATAACACTTAATATACCTAATGAAGATACAAATCCTCCGCTCATCACAATCATTTCATCTGGAATTGGCATACCGATAATTCCTAACCATAAACAGAAAAATAATGCCCAATACCCGTACTGTTCAATGTATGATAATAATTCATGTAATTCCATTATGCATACGCTCTCCTTAGCTCTTTTTTACAGCTAAAGACGTAAGCTGGCGGGAAATTGAGCCACACCTTTTCTAATGTAATTTCAGGGAAGAAATGCTGTATAAAGCCTTTTTTCACAAGTGAATATTGAAATGTTATGAATTCCCCATTCTCATGTATCGCTTCCATTGCATTGTTTAAAATACGTTTTGAAACTTCTTCTGGTAAAGAAGTAAAAGGCAATCCTGATAAGACGTAATCAATGCATTCTATATTGAACTCTTCCATATACTTCTTTATATTTTCAGCTGAACCATGTACAACAATGACGTTCTTTTCATCTTTAAATTTTCTCTTTAGCTCTTTGCAAAACACTTCATTAATTTCAATAAGAAGAAATATTGTTTCCTTCTTCTTTCTCTTCATAATTTCTTTCGTAAAGACTCCTGTACCAGGACCTAACTCTACAATGCATTTCGCTTTATTAAAATCAATTACATCTACCATTTTCTTTGCTAATATTTTTGAACTTGGTGCAATTGCACCAGTATGTTTCGGATGTTTAATAAATTCATGTAAGAATGTTATGAGTTGCATGTAAACCTCTCCCCATTCGATCAATAGTTTTTAACTTGTGTCTAAGTATAACTAGCGTTTCTTAATAAAAATTGAGGAGATTTCTTAAGATTTTATGAAGAATAAAAAACAGCCACCGCCTATAGCGATAGCTGTCCCCTTATTACTTCGCACTCACAATCTTATAATAAGAGCGAACTGTTAAGAAATAATATCCGATATAAATAACGCTGTATACTCCGATACTAATTAGAAGCGGAATCATAATTTCAAATGGTAGTATGTTCCCTAAACCTTTTAATGCAAACAAACTGTGTAGAATTCCGATTACTAACGGAATTGCAAAGATAAAGCTCACTTGTTTTGCAATAGCTTTTTTCATTTCTTGTTTCGTTACACCGATTTTATGAAGGACAACGTAACGCTCACGATCTGCACTTGCTTCTGTTAGCTGCTTGAAGTAAATAATAGAACCTGTTGCTAGTAAGAATACAAGTCCCAAGAACATTCCGATGAACATCATTAGTCCAGTTGCTTCAAGTCCCATATGGAAACCAGTATAGAAGTCTCTAAATGGTGGTGCCATTTCTGATTCACCAGCTGGCATCACTTTTTTTAATTTTTCTGTTAATAATTTACTGTTTCTTTCATCTTTTACATCAATATTTTTCACAACACGTGTTCCAAATGCTTGCTTCGCTTGTTCATACATTTCATCTGGAACGACAACAACTAATTCACCTAAATTCGTAATTGCATTATTATTTGCACCTTGGATCTTCAATGTCTTCGTTTCATTTCCAATTTGGAATACCGCTTTATTTCCTTTATATTCAGGGCTAAACTCATACCCTTCAATATAAGAACTATCATATATAAAGGCTTCACCAGCAGCTACATTCACTGTTTCCGCATCGATTTTTTGCGCAAGTTTGTTGAATTCAGATTGAGATATAAATTGATATTTCTCTGAGATACTGTAGTTCATATTAAAGATAAAATCGACTTTAGCTCCTTCAAACTTTCCTTTTACAGGAACCATCTCAACTTCAAATTGATTTTTTACAGGATGATTTTCTTTCTCTTCAGCAAAAATCGCATTTACTTTCTTATCTAGTTCTGCATCTTTCTTCTCATAAGAGTAGCTGTATGGTGCAACTGCTTTTGATTGTGTAAATGTGTTGTAATACATCGTAACTGACGTACCAACTGCTGTTAATGTTACCGCACTTAAAATAGAAATTGTCGCAAGTGACTTTGCATTCCCTTTAATACGATATAGTAGCTGTGACGTCGTTACCATATTCATACCGTTATAAAACGATGATTTATTATTTCTTGCACGTTTCAATACGAATACAGTAAAGAACATAAATAGTAAGTACGTACCTAATACTGTCGCAAGTAAAATATAAAGTGCAATTGCCATAAAGTCTGCATACTTAACTGCCTTCATGAACATTAATGCTAAGAAATAACCTGAACCGATTAAGAAAACTGAAATTAATGCCATAATGACTGATCCTTTTGGCATTGCTTCTCCTTCACGTTCCGCACGGAAAAGTTCAATTAATTTAAAGCGATAAATTAAACGATATCCTTGGAGCGATGTATATAAAATAATCACAAGGAAAATAATTGCTGTATCAATAATGGCCGCCATCGGTACTTCAAAATGAACGTTTAAGTTTAATCCCATCATACTTACTAATAACTCAAGGAATAATTTTGAAAGGACACTACCAATCGCAATCCCAATTACTAATGACATTAATCCCATTAACATATTTTCATAAAAGAGCATTTTACCAATTTGTCTTTTACGAATACCTAATAACGAATATAAGCCAACTTCTTTTTTACGTTTACGTGTAAAGAATCCGTTCGAATATATAATGAACACTGCTACGAAAATGATAAGCATCACACTTGAAACTTGAAACGCACCGCTAATTTTTTTAGAGGCTTCCGCTGCTTTTTCCATTTGTGAATTATATTGCAGTGCTTTAAATGTAAAGTAAATGACGATACTAAAAATCATAGATGCAAAATATACAAAGTAGTCTTTAAAGTTCCGCTGTATGTTGCGGAGGGCAATGCTAGATAAGGTCATCAGCCATACCTCCAGAAATAGAAGACATTACGTCAACGATTTTTTGGAAGAACTGTTTACGCGTCGATTCACCGCGATGCAATTCTTTATATAGTTCACCATCTTTAATGAAAATAACTCGTTTACAATAACTCGCTGCAAATGCATCATGCGTTACCATTAAAATGGTAGAGTTATCATATTCATTTAACGACTTCATACTTTCAAGTAAATCTGTCGCTGATTTAGAATCAAGCGCTCCAGTTGGCTCGTCTCCGAAAATCATACTTGGATTCGTAACGATTGCACGCGATGCGGCGCAGCGCTGCTTTTGTCCACCAGATACTTGATATGGAAACTGACTTAAAATATGATCGATACCGAACTTTTTCGCAATTTCAAGAACACGTCGATCAATTTCATTTGCCTTTACTTTCGATAAAGCAAGAGGTAACGCAATATTCTCTTTCACTGTTAACGTATCTAATAAGTTATAATCTTGGAAAATGAAACCTAAATGATCGCGGCGGAATAACGCTAGCTTATCATCATTCATCTTCACAATATCTTTTCCATCAATTAAAATTTCACCGTTCGTCGCATTATCAATTGTAGAAAGAACATTTAGTAAAGTCGTCTTACCAGAACCAGAAGGTCCCATAATTCCAACGAACTCACCTTCTTTTACTTGTAAGTTAATACCTTTTAACGCTGCAAATTTATTACCACCCGTGTCGTACACTTTTTCAATATTTTTTGCTTCTAACACTGTTTTCATCTCGACATCCCTCATTTCTTCTATTCTCTATTTTCAACTATATACACTCTCTACTCTTGCCACTATCGATGTTTCTTACACAAACATGACAGTTATGTAAGACGCATAAGTAAAGATATAAAAATTTAACCTACTGAACAAAAGTACTTTGTTACTATAACATTGGGATATCATACCATCCATTCATTCTCCTTACAGGAACATTACAATTTTGTAAGGTAAAAAATGCACCTACAAAGTTGTGCACGAAATGTCGGATGGGGTTATTTCGTTCCTGCTATTCTATGTACAGAGGAGGTCATAGTATGGATTCACTTAAAAATATGAATGCAGCAATGCACTATATTGAAGATAACCTTACGAATGAAATTGATTTTAAAGAAGTTGCGAGGCTAGCTCTCTGTTCTGAGTATCACTTTAAAAGAATGTTTTCGTTTTTAGCAGGTATATCACTATCTGATTATATTCGCTGTAGACGTCTTACTCTTGCTGCTTTTGAACTAAAAGATAGCAATGCAAAAGTCATTGATGTCGCTATAAAGTATGGGTACAACTCACCGGATTCTTTTGCACGTGCCTTTCAAAACTTGCACGGCATAACACCTTCAGAGGCCCGAAATAGTAGCCATTCTTTGAAAGCTTATTCACCAATGACCTTCCAGTTATCGATCCGAGGAGGAAATGAAATGAACTATCGAATTGAAGAAAAAGAACCATTTCAAATCATTGGTATTACAAAACGAGTACCGATTGTGTTTAACGGTGTAAATGCAGAAATCGCTTCTATGTGGAAAAGTTTAAATCCAGAGTCTATTCAAACATTAAAGTCCCTTTCAAATGTGGAACCAAATGGAATCATTAGTGCTTCTACAAATTTTTCTGAAGGAAGAATGGAGGAAAAAGGCGAACTCGATCATTATATTGGGGTAGCCACAACGAAAGATTGTCCAGAGCAATTCGCGCAACTTGAAGTCGCAACTTCAACATGGGCTATATTTGAAGCTGTCGGTCCATTTCCTGATGCATTACAAAATGTGTGGGGACGTATTTATTCTGAATGGTTCCCTTCTTCAAACTATGAACTAGCAGGAGGTCCGGAAATATTGTGGAATGAAAGTAAAGAGATATCCTCGCCGAATTTCAGAAGCGAGATATGGATACCTGTTTTAAAAAAGTAATATAAGAGTCTAAACCTTTTCAAAATAAAAAAGCTGCTCTTCCTTTTTAAAGGAAAAGCAGCTTCTTTATTTTATCCCGCTATTTGCGGGCAGTAAAACTCCCACCTCAAAATTCAGGTGAAGCAAAGAAGTTAGGTGGGAGATAAACTGCCCGTAAACGCCCAATTGGTGAGGGCTAATAATCAGTGGGGATGAACACCCCCCACTGATTAAAGTTTCACTTTATACTTCTTCTCGACTCGTTCTTATACAAGAAAATAGTAATAATCGTAAGTACTATAACAACTACAAAAGTAAATACTCTGTCGTTCAAGATAGTACCGGTACCGATTAACATGGCAGGTATAACTGCCATAATTAAGCCACCAAACATACCGATAAACGATCCTATACTTTGTTTTATTACTTGAGTTTCTGATACCCAATCATAATAACCAAATCGATTATTAATAAAAATTCCCCATACTGCCGAAAAGAGTGAGTATGTTATCGGTGTTATTACGATGAAAAGAGAACTCCAAACATCGAGTTTTAACCCGATTATTAGCAATACGGCACTAATAAGTGATGCAGGTATACTCAATGAAAGATTCATAAGAATTTTACTGTCATAAACCATCTTTGGCGCTATAGGCAATGACTTAATAATCCATACATTTTTTCCTTCTAAAGACAATGACACACATGTTGTACACGTCATTGAAATCGCTGCTGCAATAGCAAATGGAGCAATCTTTTGCAACAAGGGCTCAATTCCAGGGTACGCTATTAATTGACTTGGCCCTACTACAACTACAGCTAACGAGAAAGCTATCGCCATCACGACTCCCATTCCACTATTTATGACATACACTGTAGAAGAGAAGAAACGTTTCAGCTCTTTTTTATACAATGCGACCAATACACTTTCTTTTCTTATACTATTAATCTCATAATTTGAAAGCATATGATAAGTGGAAATCCCTGTGTTTATTTGCTTATATTTTAACGAAAGTATTTTTACAAAAAGATAATACCAACTAACTGATATCCCGACGAATAAGATGAAAGCTATAATATCAGCATGAACAATTGCTTTTTGAAACATGTTAGCTAGTGGATACACTTTAGTTAATTGCTCCGAAACAATTGCACCAATTCCGTTCATATCATTAAGGCTATATTGAGCATTTCCGTTTTTTAGCATAAAGAAACCGAATGTAATAATTACTATAAAACTTAAAATCGTAGTTATTTTATTCGCATTTTTAAATTTAGAAGCGATTGCCGTAATCGCAGCTCCAAAGATTGCTGCAATTGTTGTTGGAATTAAAGATGCTATAAACATACTGATGAACCACATAAAGTAAAAAGAAACTGATTGATTTTCATGTATGCCATAAACAACTCCCATCGGTAGCATGATTATGATTGAAAAGATTGTATTCAGCAAGTATAAATACAAAAATCTACTTGCAATAACAGTATTTACACGAATCGGCAATGACATTAAAAAGTCGTAATCCTTAAAAGCAAAAATTTCTCCATTTGCCTTAAATATAGTGAAAAACAACGTTAATACACTGCTAATAACTAGTGCATAAACGGGAATAATTTCACTCATTCCTAGTTTCACCAATCCATATGCCGAGGCTCCGCAATATAACATTAGCATGACACCAACTAGAGCAATAGATGCTGTCAGCAAAATCTTATTCTGCTTCTTTTTCTTATCTTTTTCATATTTAAAAGTGTTTAGACCGAGCTGCGTTATTAACCGGATTTTTAAAAGTCCTAAACTATTAGTATTCATTAGCAAGCTCCTTCATAAAGAGTTCTTCCAATGAACTTTCCTTTATTAAAGAATGCACTTCCCCTGAAAGTGCTAATTTCCCTCTATTTATCATCGCTATTTTATTACATAACTTCTCCGCTACATCTAAAACGTGCGTAGAAAAGAAAATCGCACTTCCTTTTTCACAAAGCTCTTTCATAATACCTTTCAAAACTACGGCTGCTTTTGGATCAAGACCAACGAAAGGTTCATCTAAAACTAGTAATTTCGGTTTATGTAAAACCGCCGATATAATCGCTACTTTTTGTTTCATGCCATGCGAATAAGAAGATATTAAGTCTCCCAAGTAAGGTGTAATCTCAAAGGCATCCCCATACTTCTGGATCTGTTCTTCCCGATCCTTCGCCGGCACTTTATATACATCCGCAACAAAGTTCAAATATTGAATTCCTGTTAATTGCTCATATAAATCTGGATTATCAGGAATATACGCCATTACTCTCTTACATGCAATCGGATCCTTTTTTACTGAATGTCCATCAATAAAAATTTCGCCCTCTTCAAAATCTATAACTCCTACTAACGACTTAATTGTTGTACTTTTCCCCGCACCGTTATGTCCAATAAATCCAAAGATATCTCCTGCTTTAACAGTAATATTTAAATGATTTACCGCTTTCTTTCCACCTTTGTATGTCTTACTAAAATTTATAATTTCTAACATGTAAAATCCCCCCAAGCCATCTATTTAACTGAATTTTCAGACCTCAAAACAGAAAATTTACTCAGTGAGCTTTTCATTATCCCCACTGAGTATTAAAATCTCTTAACACATAGAAACTATAACTATAAAATTTGATTAATATAGCTCACAATTGTATTTCTTTTTTATATAAAACGTAAGAATATAAATTCGTTATAATAACAGCAACTACTATAATCCCCAGCATCATATAAGATCTCCAATCAGCCGGAGCGAAAACACTTATAATCATAATAATTCCTAAAGCCACAAATACTTTTCCACTAAATCGATGTGTTTTCCGCCACACTTCTTCATTACTTAACGTCCATGGATTACGCATCCCGACAAAAAAGTTTGGCTTACACCGTGGTAAATAATTACCCATTACTAAAAATAAAACACCCACTAATAATTCTGGAACCCGATTAATAAATAAGTTATATCCTAATCCACTTGTAATAATATCTATATTCCCTACAAATAGTAGCAGGAGTACCCCATTATTCATCATCATAAAAGCTTTAGAAAATTTCTCATAATTTGCTTTTCTTGGATCAATCTTAGGTATCACATTTAGAAATATATATAATGCAATCATAATTCCGACCATAGAAATCATTCCGTAAAATTTAGACGAATAGCCATCTACCTTACCGCCGCTCCAATGTGTCGCAATTGTATCCGGCAAATGTGGCCAAGCAAACGCCCAAGCTAAACAAGTTGTAACAATTAATATAATTGCGAAAAGATGTTTTTTCATTTCCCCTCTTCCCCCTTATTTGTAAACGTAAACACCCAAGTCAACAAATCTTGAAAGACAGTTGTGTTTAAAGAGTACACAACGAATTGCCCTCTTTTTTCATCTTGAATAAGTTCAGCATTTTTAAGTGCACTTAAGTGGTGTGAAATACTTGGTTTCGTCATATTGAAATGTTCGGCAATTTCACCAGCGGTTAGATCACCTTCTTTTAATAAGTCTAAAATTTTTCGCCTTGTTGGATCTGCTAATGCTTTGAATGCTTGATTCAATGTCTTTCTTCCTTTCGATAATTAGACATTTAGATATTTATCTAAATGTTAAAATGATTTCAGTTAATTGTCAATAATATGTAAGGCCCTTTTTACTTTTTCCACTTTTAACCTACATTAATTACTTTATAGAGTAAAACTGTAAAGATGGAAGAAATACGAGGGATACAAAATAAAAGAAGCTCTTCTAACTAAAGGAAGAGCTTCTTTTATTTAAATTTTATCATTTTATTAACAAACGAAGAAATCCAAAAGATTATCAAACTTATAATAAAGGACATACCTACTATCGTTCCGAATTCATTTAACCAATAACTAATCATGCTTTCACACACCTAGTTTGGATTCTATTAACTATAATAAGAATTCATCCATTCTTTGTAGAGTCCTTTTGGACAGTTTTATGCGCCATGTCCACTGGAATTTTCGTTTTCCAAGTTCCTTCCGTTCCTCCAATTCTGTTAATATTAATATGGACAGATAAGAAGTCTGGGAATTTTTCACCTTCTAACGTTTCAAAAATCGCTACTCCCTCTGGTTTGTCGTGATTAGCGTATGCCGTTTCAAAGCTCTTTCCTGCTTCATCACTTAAGTAAAAAGTACTTGCCTCTGGTGCATCAGGATTACCAATACGATCTTTTTGATAATTATCGATATGAGTGTTACTAAGAAAATGCAAATATTGCACAGCATTAAATTTCTTATTTTCATAATGTGGACTCTCTACTTGTTTCCCGTCTTCTTTACCATCAGATTTAATATCAAGCCCAGTTGTATTAAATTCATATGGAACGAGCGAACCATCTTGTTGTTCAAAACGATAATAAACAAGTATTTTGGCATCTTGAATTAATATTTCTTTTATATGAAGAGTAATACCATTATCGACTATTTTTTCATTTAGCTGTATAGACTTTCCATCCGCAGCATCCTTTTTAACTTGATCATTAATCATGTCATTTAATTTTACTTCCGACTTTACAAAATAAGAATTGTTTAACGCCATTGTACTCGTCGGTATAACGATAGCCGCTATTAAACCCGCTATTAATAATTTCTTTTTCGTTTTCTTTTTGCTATCTTTTTTATACATTTGACTAAAGGATTGATAAGCATGCTCTTTAACTTCTTTAGGGACCTCTTGTTTCATTGCTTTTTTAAATTCATTTGAAAACGACATTTGAATTAGATTCCTCCTCATCTATTTCTATACTAGACTGATTCCGAATTTTTTCTAACGCTCTGTGAATTCTAGACCTCACTGTACCTATAGGGATTTGTAATAGTTCTGCAATTTCTTCATACGTATAATCGTGGTAAAAGCGATACACGATTACTATTCTAAATTTAAATGGAAGTTCTTGTATCACCGTTAATAACTGCTCTTCTGTTTCTTTTCTTAATAATACTTTTTCGGGAACGTCTACAACTGGATCATCACGTAATTGTTGTTTTTCAAATAAGCGCATCCTCTTCCATATATTTTTTCTCCACTGACTAATCTGTTTGTAAACAATTCCATTCAACCAAAATAGAAACGGTCTAGATTGATCATATGTTGAAATAGATTTCCAAAGTTGAAAGTAAACTTCATTTACGATTTCATTTGTATCATGCCGATTTTTAACTATAGCGAAGACAGTTTCATATATTCTCTGACTCGTTAAATCAAATATAAATTCAAAAGCCTCCTCATCGCCTTTTAATAAACGTTCTATCCAGATATGTATATCTTCATTACTTGCCAAGTAGTGCCCCCTCCTTAACGATGTTCTCACTATATATTGGACAGTAAGCAAAATAAAGTTCCAAATTTCATAAAAAATATATTATTTTTTATGAAATTTCATCTATTTAAAAGGACAATACATTCAGTTATCCCTATAATACTTTTTACTTTTCTCACTTTTAACCTATACTGTTAACTAGCTTATATTTCAACATAATGAAAAGACGTGAAACACATGGTACACTATAGCTACAATTGTTTTTTTGAGGAGGAATATACATATGTATAAAATTTTAATCGTTGAAGACGATCCAAATATTTCATCATTACTGCAATCTCACATTCAAAAATACGGGTACGACGCTGTTGTTACTGAAAATTTTGATGATATTATGGAATCGTTTAACGCCGTGAAACCACACCTTGTTTTACTTGATGTGAACTTACCGAAATTCGATGGATTCTACTGGTGCCGTCAAATTCGTCATGAATCTACTTGTCCAATTATTTTCATTTCAGCGCGTGCTGGTGAGATGGAACAAATTATGGCGATTGAAAGCGGTGCGGATGATTATATTACGAAACCGTTCCACTACGACGTTGTAATGGCAAAAATTAAAGGTCAATTGCGCCGTATTTACGGTGACTATGCACCAAATATTTCTGAGCGTATCGTTGAAGTAGAAGGTTTAAAACTATTCCCTGAACGTCCAGAAATTCACTTCGGATCTGAACAAGTTCTTTTAACGAAGAAAGAAGCAATTTTAGCCGAAATGTTATTATCTAAATTCCCTCGTACAGCGAGCCGTGAAGATTTATTAGCTGCTCTTTGGGATGATGAGAGCTTCGTTGAGGAAAATACATTAAACGTAAACATCACGCGTCTTCGTAAAAAGTTCAATGAGCTTGGTATTGAAAATGCTATTGAAACAGTACGTGGACTTGGGTATCGTTTTAACGCAACTTGGAGTGAATAAGCATGAAGCTATTTTTACGTGATCATTTTACATTTTTTCTACTGTACGTATTAAACTTCGGTATCATTTTCGTTCTCTATGATGCAGTAGATGGATTTCAAAATAATAAGTTTTACTTCATCGTTTTAAGCTTATACTTATTTATTTGTTTCCTTGCTTATCGTTACGTTCGTAACCGTAGAATGTATCATAGATTAAGTGAGCAGCCAGAAAAAATGGAAGATGCGTTTATTGAAAGAGCAACCGCTCCGATGCCTCACGGTGTAAATGAACTCGTGCGTACGCAATACCGTCTCTTCCAAAAAGAACTACAATCGTATGAAGTAAAACAACAGGAACATCAATTGTTCATTAACCATTGGGTACACCAAATGAAGACACCTGTTTCTGTTATGCAGCTTATGGTACTGGAAATGGAAGACGAACATTTAATTCCGAAATTCAAAAAAGAGTTAGAGCGTCTAAACCAAGGACTTGATATGGCTTTATACATGGCTAGGTTAAATAACTTCCATGAAGATTTCCATGTTGAGACGATTTCATTAAAAGATACGGTAACAAAAAATATTAATGGATTAAAAGAACTATTTATTCGTAATGGCGTCTTCCCTGTTTTAGAAGTACATTCTGATCTAAAAGTTGCTTCTGATGCGAAATGGCTAAAATTTATTATCTATCAGTTAATGACAAATGCAGTCCGTTACTCTGGTGAGCGTGGAAAGAAAGTGTTCTTATCCGCTTATCGAAATGGAAAAGACATTATTCTAGAAGTTCGCGATGAAGGCGTTGGTATTCCGCAAGAAGATATTCGAAGAGTATTTGAACCATTCTACACTGGGAAAAACGGTCGTACATTCGGAGAATCTACCGGTATGGGGCTTTATATTGTAAGTAAAATTTGTGATTATTTAGGTCACTCCGTCAAACTAGATTCTGAAGTTGGTAAAGGAACGACGATTAAAATCATCTTCCACAATGCTGCGAATAATCAAGCAGAGAATGTAGAGAAGGTGACTGAATCATGATCAGAACATATGCTAGCAAAATGTATGAGAACTCACTCTCATACATTTTTTGCAATAAAACTACATATTTCCCTGCTAACGGGAGGCACGTATTATGACATTTTGGCAATTTGCATTTAAAAATGTAACGCGCAACTCAAGAGCTTATTTTGCTTACTTTATAAGCAGTGCCTTTTCCATTGCTGTTTTCTTTTCGTTCGCTGTTTATTTGTTTCATCCGAAATTACAAAATCCCACTATGATCTCTGAAATTTCAGGATTAATGATTTTTTCAGAAGTTGTGATTGTTTTGTTCTCGTTCTTTTTTCTACTCTATTCAATCGGATCGTTTTTAAAAGTTCGTAAAAAGCAATTTGGTATTTTAACTATTTTAGGTATATCAAAAAAACAATTACATCGACTCGTTTTCACTGAAAATATGTTAATTGGTATTTTATCTATCTTTTTCGGTATGCAGTTTGGACTTGTCTTTTCGCAGTTTTTCTTATTAGTAACGGCGAAAGTTACACATCTACCGGGGATATATTTATATCCCCCTACGAATGCTTTCATTTTAACAACGATTGTGTTTCTTGGTCTCTTTATCGCTGTATCTTCATTTACACCCATGCTAATTCGTACGAAAAAGACGGTAAACCTATTAAAAACGAATGGTAGGAAGCAAAAGGAAAGAAAACCATCCATATTTATCTCTCTATTTGGTGCTATCTGTTTATTAGGTGGTTATATTTTAGCTGCAAACCCTAAATATTTCTTCTCAATAAACACGCAAGTAGGCGTTATCTATATGGTTTCAAGTGTTTTTGTGATTCCAGCGCTTGTTACAATTGGGACATATTTTTTCTTTTCTCAAATTAGTTTCTTACTTATTTATATTTTAAAGAAAAGAAGAAAGTTTTATATGAAACGAATTAATATGCTTTGGATTTCGGATTTAGCAAGTCGTATTCGAACAAATATCAATATGCTTTTTATTGTAGCCATGCTTTCTACAATTGCTTTCACAATGATTACGTTCCTATATGGATTCGGAAAGTTTACAAAGCTAGATGTTGCGAGAACTTCACCTTTTCCATTTTCTTATTTTTCATATGACGCAAATCCTTTTGTTAACAAGCATTTAACTTGGCTTGAACAGCAGTTACAAAAAGAAAATTTCTCTTATAAAAAGATCAAAACTGATTTATATGAAACACCATTGAAAGAAGATGAAGGTATAACGACTTACAATGACATTTATGCAATGAAACAAAGTGACTATAATAAACTTGCAGCTTCCCTGCGAATGAAAGAACTATTCATGAGTGATAACGAAGCATATATCTTAAGCGGCGATGCTTATTTCACCTTATTCAGCCAATTTGAGCCAAGCTTCAATAGAAAATCCATTACACTTTCTAGCACAAATACGATATTACAAGTAAAGGGCTATGAACAAGCAGGGGCCATTCCCTCTGACTTTTCATATCAAACTTTAATTTTACCTGACGCTGTTGTAAACAACTTACCAAGTACAACAAAGCATGTAGCAGCGTACAATTATAACGTACAAAACTGGGAAAAGACGTATGAAATTGCTGATGATTTTATGAAAAGGATACAAAGAGATCGACAAGAATTCCAATACGAAGGACCCCTTGTACGCTCCTATGAATCAGCAGGCTCATTATATAGAATCACATCAGGAAGTGCCGCATACTTCCTAATCGGGACATTCTTAGGTGTCATTTTCTTTATTGGAGCTGGTAGCGTTCTTTACTTCAGAATGTATACAGATTTAACGAACGAACAAGAAAAATATGTAGCAATTTCAAAAATTGGTGTAACAGATGCAGAGATGAAAAGATCTGCAACCATTCAACTTAGCATTTTATTTTTTGTTCCGTACGTTATGGCGTCCATTCATACAATGTTCGCGACAAAAATGCTTCAAGACGTAATTGCTTTATCACTATTCAAAGAAATTTCAGCAGTTCTTATTATTTTTGGAGTAGTTGAATTCATCTTTTTCTTATTTATTCGTTCCTTTTACATGCAAAAGTTATCAGAGTATACGAATGGTTAAGTTTTATAAATATATTAGTACAGGAAAAGGATACCTCTTATATTCTTTTCCTCTTCACTCTATTAGGAGGTTTAGGTGAATGACTTTTTGGCAGTTTGCCTTTAAAAATGTAACAAGAAACGCCAGAGCTTATTTCGCCTATTTTGTAAGCAGTGCGTTTTCCATTGCTATTTTTTTCTCATTTGCAGTTTATTTATTTCATCCTAAATTGCATATGACAGACGTGAATTATGCTCTGAACATATTAATGACAATTTCAGAAGTTGTCATTGTGTTCTTTTCATTTTTCTTTTTACTCTATTCAATTGGTACATTTTTAAAGGTTCGTAAAAAACAATTTGGGATTTTAACAGTACTTGGTATATCTCAAAAACAATTAAAGCGACTCATATTTATAGAAAATATGCTGATTGGTGTTCTTTCTATATTTTTTGGTATTCAACTTGGACTTGTTTGTTCACAGTTCTTTTTACTAGTTACCGCCAAAATTACACATGTACCTGGTCTATATTTATATTGGCCGACAGGTGCTATCGTTTTAACTATAATAATCTTTCTTGGACTCTTCATTCTCGTATCATCTTTTACACCGATGCTAATCCGTACGAGAAAAGCTGTACGTCTTTTAAAAGAAGGAACAAAACAAAAAGAAAGAAAAGCATCCGTACTCATTTCTCTATTTGGTGCGATATGTTTAATATCTGGATATGTATTAGCAGCAAATCCTCTATATTTTATGTCGCTAGGCGACATCATTGGGCTTTTATATGCCGTCTCTAGTATATTTGTCATTCCATCGCTTATTGCAGCCGGAACATATTTTTTCTTTTCACAGATTAGTTTTTTACTTATTCGTATATTAAAAACACGAAGAAAGTTTTATATGAAACGAATTAATATGCTTTGGATTTCGGATTTAGCAACGCGCATTCGAACAAATATTAATATGCTATTTATAGTAGCAATGCTATCAACGCTCGCTTTTACAATGATTACATTCTTATATGGATTCGGGAAATTTACAAAGTTTGATGCGATTAGGCAAAACCCTTTCCCGTTTACGTATTTATCACATACTGAAAATACGTTAGCTGATGAACATTTAAACTGGTTAGAACAAAAATTTAATGAAGAGCACTTTACTTATACAAAATTTAAAACAGACATATATGAAGTATCTTCAGCTGAAGATAACGCGCAGCTCTATTATGCCATTAAACAAAGTGACTATAATGTACTTGCTAAGGCGTTAAATTGGGAGACTCTCTCGGTGAATAAGAATGAATCTTATATTCTTATGAAAGACTTAGACGATCAAGTTGTTGGAACAATTCATACTAAAGAAAAGAAAAATACTCTTACACTTGCTCAAAACAATTTACAACTACAAGTGAAAGAATATAAAAGTTATAACCCATTCCCAAACAGCTTAATATACCAATTGCTCATACTATCTGATGAAAATGTAGAAACATTATCCACCGTTTCAAAACAGATGAGTGTATATAACTTTAAAGTTAACGATTGGGAAGAAGCACATACTATCGGTTCAGCATTTATAACAAAAATTGATAACGACAATGCAGCTATTCAGGCAGAACATCCACCGTTTCATGCAAGTGAAGCAAGTGACTCTTTATACAACACGAAACTAAACGTTGCTTCATTCTTCTTAATCGGAACTTTTCTTGGTGTTATTTTCTTCATCGGTGCAGGCAGTGTTCTGTATTTCCGAATGTATACAGATTTAACAAATGAGCAAGAAAAGTATATAACGATTACAAAGATTGGATTAACAGCAGACGAAATGAAACAATCTGCTACAATCCAACTTGCGATTCTTTTCTTTGTCCCTTACATTATGGCATCCATCCATACGATGTTCGCGACAAAGATGCTACAAGAGATATTACATCTCTCGTTCTTCGCTGAAATTACAGTCGTACTTATGATTTTTGGAACGGTTGAAATTCTCTTTTTCCTTTTAATTCGTTCCTTTTATATGCAAAAATTATCACAACATATTAAGTTTTAAAAATAGAAAGGTGATTATTATGGAAGAAGTATTACACATAAAAAACGTCTCAAAAGTGTATGAAGGGAAAGTCCCTCATACTGCTTTAAAAAATATAAATTTACACGTAGATAAAGGTGAATTCGTCGCAATTATGGGGCCTTCTGGAAGTGGTAAATCTACGTTTTTAAACGTTATTTCTACAATTGATTCTCCTACTTCTGGAGAAGTCGTAATTAACGGCAAACAACCTCATACATTTCGTAGAGAAAAATTAGCAATTTTCCGCCGTCAAGAATTAGGATTTGTTTTCCAAAACTTTAACCTATTAGATACGTTAACGATTGGAGAAAATATCGTATTACCTTTAACGTTAGATAATGTTCCTTTAAAAGAAATGGACGAAAAGCTCGATAACATCTCAAAGAAACTTGGAATTGATCATATTTTGGACAAACGTATTTTTGAAGTTTCAGGAGGGCAAGCACAGCGTACTGCGGTAGCACGTGCTGTCATTCATCATCCGTCTCTTTTACTTGCGGATGAACCAACAGGAAACTTAGATTCAAAAGCAGCGATTGATGTAATGGAATTATTTACGAAATTAAACAAAGAAGAAGATGCAACGATTTTAATGGTTACGCATGATCCGTTTGCAGCAAGTTATTGTAACCGTGTTATTTTCATTAAAGATGGAGAGCTTTACAATGAACTGCATCGCGGATTGTATCGTGAGAAGTTTTATCAAGAAATATTAGATGTCCTAGCATTATTAGGAGGAAGACGTGGATGACATTTTGGCAATTCGCATTTAAAAATGTCTCGCGTAATTCTAAAGCATATTTCGCTTATTTTGTAAGTAGTGCTTTTTCTATTATGGTTTTCTTTTCATTTACTGTATATGCGTATCATCCGCGCTTACAAAGTGTACAAGGCTTTCAAGATCGGGATCCTCTAATGAACTTAGCTAGTACAGCACAGCTTGTGATTGTTATGTTCTCGTTCTTTTTTCTCTTATATTCAGTTGGAACATTTTTAAATGTACGGAAGCAGCAATTCGGGATACTCACCATTCTCGGTATCTCACAGAGACAATTAAAAAGACTGTTATTTACTGAAAATATGATAATCGGGATATTATCTATCTTTATCGGCATTCAAGGTGGACTTGTATTTTCTAACTTTTTCTTATTAGTCACTTCGAAATTAACAAGTGCAAAAGGTCTCTATTTATATTGGCCAACAGAAGCGATTATCGTTACAACCGTAACGTTTATCATTTTATTTTTAATTGTTTCTACGTTTACACCAATGTTTATTCGTACTCGAAAAACAACGCAGCTTATTAAGGGAGTTAACAAAAAGAAGAGCGAAAAAAAACCATCTATACTCATTTCACTATTTGCTTTAACTTGTTTAGGACTATGCTATTATATTGCCGGTTATCCGCAAGGCTACATAACGGAAAAAAATGTACAAAATGGGTCTGTATTCTTAATTATACTATCTATTTTACCGCTCGTAGTAGTTGGGACGTATTTGTTTTTTTCACAAACATTTCTTCTCTTTATCTATATTTTAAAGAAACGAAGAAAGTTTTATTTGAAACAAATAAATATGTTATGGATTTCAGATTTAGTTTCTCGTACCCGCAGTAATATTAATGTACTCTTTATCGTTTCTATGCTATCTGCACTTGCATTTACAATTATTATCGGGTTATTTGCTGCAAACAATCATACGAAAGCATCCATACTAGAACGATATCCAATACCATTCACCTATACATCAGAAGGTGTTAATGCATTTGAACAAAAGCATATTACTACGATTGAAACTGAACTTACAAATGCTAATTTTCAATATGACAAATATAAGTTTACCGTTTTAAAAGATACAGCTTCAAAAGAATCAATTTCCATTATGAAAATGAGTGATTATAACGCAATAGCAAAGCAATTAAACAGACCAGAAATCACTCTTGATTCTACACAAGTTTATAATATTTCTCGCTATTCACCAGCGTTATTAAATCTCGTGTCTAACCCATTTGCGAAGCAGGACACGATTACACTTGGCTCTAATAAAAAAGAATTTCAAATTAAAGGTTTTATTAATAGAGGAATTGAGCCTCCCTTTGCATTACCTCACTT
Organism: Bacillus toyonensis BCT-7112; assembly: GCF_000496285.1. Classification (GTDB taxonomy): domain Bacteria; phylum Bacillota; class Bacilli; order Bacillales; family Bacillaceae_G; genus Bacillus_A; species Bacillus_A toyonensis. Next base: position 2,026,689 of record NC_022781.1, read on the forward strand.
AATTGTGATGCAAGATGAAGTAATTGAAAATATGATTCCTCATATTGAAACAATTACAGTTTATAACTACTTCGTGGAAAATTGGGAAAATGCAATTGTCCCAACAAAAAATATATTAAAAAGCTTAGATCATGATGCAGAAACCTTGTATGAAGCACATAAGGATGAAGAAGATTTCATTAAACCATTTCATATTTATACAGCTACGGATGAACTCGTTCATAGTAAAGGAAATGCGGTTGCTCAGTTCTTTATTTGGGCATTTCTCGGCTTTATTTTCTTTATCGGTGCGGCTAGTGTTTTATACTTCCGTATGTATAACGACTTAACGAATGAAAAACAAAAATACATTACGATTACAAAGCTTGGCTTAACTGAATCAGAAATGTTTCGCTCTGCAACGATTCAATTAGGAATTTTATTTTTCGTTCCTTACATCGTTGCTGGTGTTCACACGTTATTTGCGGTTAAGTTTTTACAAAGTATGTTTTCTTTTTCATTACTAAAAGAGACATGTATTGTACTCACCTTTTTCGGGATTATCGAGATCATTTTCTTCTTCTTAATCCGTTCTCTGTACATTAATAAATTATCACAACATATTAAAACGTGAATAAAATGGCCTTGTGCAATACGCACAAGGCCATTTTCAATAGTTTTTAATTAGCAGCAATATCCACCATAGCCGCCTGCATAACCGCCGTAACCACCATAACCACAACCGCCGCCTCCGCCGAAGCAGCTAGCACCGATGATAATTAATAAAATAAACAATACGATTAGAAGCGCAAAACCGCCGCCGCACCCATGTCTGCGGTTACAATCATCATGTCTGTGTTCACACTTTTCGCTCATTACTCTATTCCTCCTTTAGTATCATTCATAACAAGTTCACCTTGCTCTAAATGAGGGGATTCCATTTATAGTATGTTTTCAGGGCGAATAGGAAGCTTGGCTTACTTAAAAACGGGCTTGTTTTGGCAATTGGGCTTCATCAAAAAAAAGATACCTATTCAGGTATCTTTTAAAGAAACATATTCAACACAAGGGCAAAACCGAATGCAATAAATGATAACAATGTTTCCAGCACCGTCCACGTTTTAAACGTTTCCTTCACCGTCAAACCTAAATACTCTTTTACAAGCCAGAAGCCTGCATCATTTACGTGAGAAAACATTAGTGAACCTGCACCGGTTGCTATAACGAGCAATTCTAAATTTACACCAGACATGTGCTGAATAACTGGTGAAACAATTCCTGCTGCTGTCGTTAATGCTACTGTAGCTGATCCGGTCGCTATTCGAATTAATCCCGCTACCATGAAAGCTAAGACGATTGGTGATAACGATATATGTTCTGCCATTTGCGCAATCGCCGTTCCAACTCCACTTTCAATTAATATTTGTTTAAACCCACCACCTGCACCAATTATTAAAATAATTGAGCCTACAGGTAGTAAACTTTCATCTGTTAATTTTTTTATCATCTTTTTATTAATTCCTTGTTTGATGCCAAGTAAATAAAATGCTGCAAAACATGAAATAAGTAAAGCGATTACTGGACTTCCTATAAAGACTGAAAATTCAGTTATTTTTATTGGTAAAGAAATATACGGTGCAACTACTGATAAAATCATTAACACAACTGGCAGTAAAATAATAAAAACGAAACTTTACGACTTGGTAAATCGGTTGATACAGTCGTAACTCGAACAAGCTCCGGTTCATTTTCAGGTATAACCCTCTTATGTACCCACTTCGCAAATATCGGCCCTGCGATGATGGCTGTTGGTAACGCGATAATTAATGAATATAAAAGTACTTTTCCTAAGTTCGCATTATAAATCCCGATTGCAGTCATCGCACCTGGATGCGGAGGCACTAGCCCATGCACAATTGATAATCCAGCAATAACAGGTAACGCAATTAACAATATATTTTGCTTCGTCGTTTTTCGAATGGAAATAACAAGTGGTAATAAAATGACGATTCCCACTTCAAAAAAGACTGGAATCCCTATAACAAACCCTGCAAATAACATTGCCCAAGGTAATTTTTTTACGCCGAAAAATCGAATAAAGAAATCTGCAACTTGCATGCCTGCCCCTGAATCAGACATCATTTTCCCTAAGATAGTTCCAAGTGCCAAAATGCCAACTAAATGCCCTAGTACACTACCAACACCAGTTTCATAGGCAGCCACTATTTTCGTTAAGTTCAGTCCAGACATAATAGCTAAAAATAAACTAGCAACTGTTAAACTAATAAATGCATGCCATTTCCACCATGATACCCCTAAAATGACAATTGCGATCGCAAGTAACGTGACGATTAATAAGTATATATCCATCTCTCATTCCCCTTACTTTTATAAAAAAAGAGGGAAAATCCCTCTTTTTTATACGTCATAATTAACTACATAATGCTGCATTTCTGTATTGTAGTAGCCTTCGCTATATTCAATTACTTCGCCAACTTCATCGTAAGAATAGCGCATACGTTTTAATAACGCTGTCCCCTCTTTTTCACCTAACGATTCTGCAACGAAACTGGGCGCAAGTCCAACTGCGAATTCATCTCTGAAGTTTTCTAAATGTATACCTCGGTCTTCGACTAAATCATAAAGTGATTGTAAATCAAAGTCCGATAAGTCTGTACTTGCCATTTTCGCTGAGAAATAGTGCGTATAATGAATATATGGTGCATCATTTAACGTATATAAACGTTCAATACGAAAACTCTCTTTACCGAATAAGCGAAATGGCACTGTTCCTTCTTCATTATGAACGACTTCTGCCTTTAGCAATTTCTTTTGTACTTTATATCCTTCTTCCACTAACACTTCAGTAAATTTCTTACCCTTTGACAGTTTTGTCGCAGAAGTATTACGGATGACTTTCGTTCCTTTACCGCTCTTCTTTTCCAAATATCCTTCTTGAGCGAGTTCTTTAATCGCATTACGTACTGTAATTTTACTCACTTTGAACTCTTCCTCTAATTGTGGTTCAGAAGGAATATTCGTATGAATCGCATATACACCATGCAATATTCGATCACGAATAATATTTTTTATTTGTAAATATAATGGTCCTTTTTTTCTCGTTACGTTCACCGTTACACCCACTACCTTTCTACATCACCTACTGATGCCGTCATTGCCCGAAGTATATCCTTCTCTGATGACATTGGCGTATCACCGACGATTGTATGTGCAAGCATGCCAGCTGCTGACGCAAATGAAACAGCTTTCTCTGGTGCAAACTCTTCTATCTCGCCATGAATAATCCCGCTCGTATAAGCATCTCCAGCACCTATTCTATCATATACAGAAAACGTAAGTGTTTTTGCAAAAGTGAACGTCCCATCTTTACATATAAACCCGCACAGTGAATGTGTATTATCACCGTTAATAGAGCGATGTGTACCAGCAATTGTAGCGATATGATACGTTTTAGCGACCTTTGGAATGAGATCCATCAGCTGTGCCTCTCGCTCCGTCTCTTCTGTTTTCATTCCTAAAACAAACATCGCATCTTTTTCGTTCATCATAACGATATCAGCAAGTCCTAGCATTTCTTCATAATGCGGCTTTGCCTGTTCATATCCGTCTTCTCCCCAAAGTGATGGACGATAATTGCAATCAAAAACGACGGTTCCTCCGTTTTCTTTAACTGCTCTCGCTAAAGACTTCATATGATGGCGCACCGTATCATTCATCGCAAGTGTAATACCGCAAAAATGAACGATATCAATTTCCTTAGCAATTTCTTCAAATTGGTACATCTCTTCAGACGCCGTATTGAAGCTACTTTCTAGTCGATTCGAATACGTAACGCGGCTTGCACGTGCACCAAATCCATTTTCTAAAAAGTACATGCCGACATATTTGCCGCCCCTTGAAACAAGCGGAGTTTGCACACCTAACTTTTGAATGTATGATAATGCCGCATCTCCAACCGAATTTTCCGGTAAAGTTGAAATAAGAAGCCCTTCATGCCCTAAGTGAGAAAGTGCCGCTGCAACGTTCACACCTGTACCTGAAAATGAGTAATTTAGCGTGTTAGCTTGCGACAACAATTCATATCCAGGTACTTGCAGGCGCATCATTACTTCGCCGAACGCTGCAATTTTCTTACGCATATTGATCAACTAGCTTCTTCACGACTGCTAATAATTCACGCACATCTTCTACTTTCGTGTTACCAGTTTCTTTATCAATAATAGAAGAGTACACGTGCGGGATAACTTGCTCTACATTTGCCTCAAGTGCAATGCGTACAATTGTTTCAAAGTTCTCTTTATCAATTCCGCCTGTTGGCTCTAATGCGAATCCTTCTTCCGCACAAGCTTTCGCAACTGCGCGATATTCTTCTTCATGAGCTAAACCTTTCATTGGGAAGTATTTCAATGAATTTCCGCCCATATCACGTACAAGTGCGATCGCTGTTTTAATTGGAACGATTGCTTTTTCTTCCCCAGCTGCACTAATTGGGCCAGTAGAAATGTTTACGTAACCTACTTTTCCTGTCGGCGATACTAAACTATTAATCCAGCTATCTTTTTCGCCAAGATTTGCACGTGTCGCTCCAACTGAAGGGAACACTTGGTTAATATGGCTACCAGGATAATGCTTCGCAATTTCAGCCACAACTGCCGCTTGGCGATTATCTCCTGCTCCTAGTCCGATTGATACAGCATCCTCAATTTCTTTTCCGTATGCTTTCATCGCCGCAACTGCTTCTTCTACAGTCGGATAGTCTTTTGATAGCACACCGACTACTACATAACCTTCTGCTGCTTCAAAAATATCTTTCGCATTTTCTATATTGTTTGCCAATACATTTAATGCTACGCGGCCTTTATAAAAACGTTTTTGAATGTTTGTCATTTTAGTTTCCCCCTACAATTTCTCTCATTTTTTCTTCAATTACATGTATGTCATCACCTTGAAGTGGACGTGGATCGATATCAAAGAATCCTTGTCTTACTCCGTAATCACGTGTATAAATGGCAATTTCCCCTTCGCGTAATGCTGTCACAACATCTTTTGCTGATTTATTTAATTGTGTCTCGTTAATATGAATACGAGCTCTAAAGATTGCTCTTCCGGCTTCATCTTGAACGATCGTTACATTTACGCCGTTTAATTCTTTTAGCGGCATAAGTACTTGTAACAATTCTTTTTCTTGCTCGCTCTTATCTTCTTTTACCCCGTACTCATCAAGCGCTTGAAGTAAGCCAAATGTTGTTTCTTTCCCAACCTTCATACTTCTTCCGATGCAATGTAATTGCACTTTTAGCCACTCAATATACTTTCTTTTACCGCCCACAATACCAGAAGTAGGCCCTTCAATCGCCTTTGAACCACTATAAATGGCAAGGTCTGAATACTTCACATATTTTTGAATGTCTTCTTCAGCTGCCGCATCGACGATAAGCGGGATGTTATTTCGCTGCGCAACTTCCCATGCTTCTTCAACAGAAATCATATTTTTTTGTACTGCATGATGGGATTTCACATAAAGAATCGCCGCTGTATTTTCACCAATCGCATCTTCAATATGCTCTGCTTTCCCTTCATTTGCATAGCCAACTTCTACAAGTTTACCGCCGCCTAAGTAAATCATCGTTTCAACAGGGGCACCGTATTGAACGTTATGACCCTTTAACATAATCACTTCGTTTTTCGCGATTACTTCTTGATGAAGTCTTTCACTTTTACGGCGATTTCCTTCTGTAACGATACCAGCGATAGAAAGCGCAATTCCACTCGATGCTGAATTCACAACAACTGCTGCCTCTGACTCTAGAATTCTCGCAATATGGTCTCCTGCTTTATCTACTAAATCAGCAATTTCCACATAATTTTGTCCACCATGTTTCATTGCATCCATAACTGTATTTGCCGGAGCGGATACACCTAAAATACTCATTCTACCGCTCGCATTAATCACTCTTTTTAATCCATACTTAGCATTCAATGAATGACCCATTGATTACAACCCCTTTCGTATCAATCCTTCTTTCAGCAATGCGCTGATCCCCTTCTGAATCAATTAACGTAACCTTCTCATCTTTCACCGTAAATAAAGTTAAATTTGCAATATCGCCTTCTTGAATGCGGCCAAGCTCAGGTTTCTTAAGCCACTCTGCTGCATGTTTCGTAACCGCATCAATCACTTCTTCTAGCGGATAACCTAAGTAAAGGAATTTCGAAAGAACGTGAGCCATACTATACACTGGACCGTGTATACGGTTCTTCCGGTAAATATCTGTACTAATTGTATTAAGCGCAATACCGTAACGCTTCGCCGCTTCTGCTACTTTAAAAGAAAAACTAGCATTACCATGACCAACATCTAAATGTACGCCGCGATTCACTGCATCTAGTAACACAGGTAGCGGTTTGCCTTCTTCATCAAATAAATTATTTTCTTTCCCGTTTAAATAATGTGTAATGACATCATCTTTTTCTAAAAGAGGTACAACTTCCTCAATGCGAGGAGGCGCTGAACCGATATGTACCATAATTGGCAATGATGTTTCACGGGATAAATCACGCGCTATATGAAGTGGTTCAATTCCACTATCACAAACGACACTTTTACTCATTCTCGCCTTTAACCCAACGATTACATCTTTATACTTTTCTACTGCTTCTATTACTTTCTCTTTATCTATCCATTCCATATTGGATAATTCATCAATTCGTTTTAAACCGATGCGAGAAATATTTAAAAAGGCAAATAAATTCGTTTTTGCCTGCTCTCTACTTTTTACTAAATCTGCAATGCGATCAGCACCGCAGCTACCTGCATCAACAATTGTCGTTACCCCTTGCTTAACGCCAATTTCGTCCACCTCATCGCCATACGGATCAAACTCTGGAAAAGCATGAACGTGCAAATCAATCCAGCCACTTGATACGTAAGTACCTGAGTAATCAAGAACCTTTCCACCCTCACCAGCACCAGCTTTCGTCACCTGTGCGATTTTATTATTTTCAATTACAATGTCAATCTCTTCCCCGTTCACACGTTTCACATTACGTAGTACGAATCGTTCTGTCATTGTATTTCCACCCTTTTCTATAAGAAGCCATAAGAATACGCTTACATTAAAATTTCATTTTTCTTTATCTCTTTCACACATTTAGAGTAGCACAAAAAAAGGGAGAAGTAAATATAACGTTATAATGTTTAAAAGTAAATAAAAAGATGCTCCTCAAAATGCTGATAGTACAGGAAATTATATCAACGATTTTTCGAATATATCTATCATAACTTACAATATATCAACGATTTTTCAATTATATCTATCGTAACTCAAAATATATCAACGATTCGACAAGGAATATCGATTTACCGACAAAAAACGCCAATCCCTTTCTTATATACGAAAAGGCTGCTCCAAAACGGAACAACCTCTTTATCTATTCCTGAACCGTCACAATAACCCCATCCATATTGTTCCCCGAAATTTCATACTGCTTATTTACTGGGACATTTACGTTCATATTCTCTGAAACTTTATAATAAGAAACCGTATATTTCTTGCCTTCCACCTCAGTTGAAATTTCTTTTTCCTCTTTTAAGAACTCTAAATATTCCTCTAGCGTAAAATTCTTTTTTTGCATAATTGCGCTATGAGGTAAACCGACGTAACGTATATGCCATGGCTCATATTGAATGCCTGTAATGTTACTTTTATTTTTCGGGTAGCGTAATACAAAGCCATGCTTCCATACGTTCTCTTCCACCCACTTACCTTCAGGAGCCCTCTCCATTTTCTTTTGAGTAGACCCAACATCGAGTGATAATCCTAAATTATGCTCACTGTATCCTGCTGGGAGTGCATAATCTGATCCCATTTCTTTATATAATTTACTTTGTTCTTGAAAATCTCGGTACCCGCTACTCATTAGGAAATGCTGTACTCCATCTTTTCCAGCCGCATCGACAACGTTCAAAAACTTTTTTACAACACCCTTTGATAAGCGAAGGTTTCTATCAAATATTACATAACCTCTTACTAATTCACTATTATGATTTACATTTATAATATCAGACCTAATACTATCTTTTTTTACTGGGTAATCTTTATTAACTAATAGTAGATCCCCTTTATAAATTTGTTCTTTTGTAACCTCTACCTTTTCCATACTTGCAGTCTTTACTGCACTATTTTCCCCGCCGATTTTCACATCAATTTCCTTTTGAAATAACGGTGATATGTAAACGCCTACACAGATTGTGCATGCTATAAAAAAAGAAATAAATACCCACTTTTTCATTTCTAGTTCCTCCTTAACGTAACTTACGTATAGAATAGAAAAAACTATTAAAATAAAAAGTGGGGTAAAGTTTAAATTTTTATTAAATTGTTACGTTCTCGTCTTTTGGCAATCTCACTTCAAATAGCGTTCTAACTACATTACTTTCAGCAGAAATCGTACCGTTATGCTGCTCGACAATATTTTTTGCAATAAATAGTCCAAGGCCTGTCCCGCCACGGTTCTCGGTTCTCGCTTTATCACCTGTATAAAACATATCAAATAGATACGGTAAATCTTCTTCTGGAATGCTATCTCCGTAATTCATAACTTGCACGACAACTTCTCCATTATCGACATACCCATTCATATCAACAAATTGTCCATCATATCCGTATCGAACAGCATTTGTTAACAAGTTTTCAAATACTCTAGCTAACAATTTTCCATCACCGTGCATCGGTAAATGAGCATCAACATGCAATCTAGCTTCTAAATGATGTTTCTCTAATAACGGATATAATTCCTCTTCTAACTGTATAAGCAACTCACTTATATCAATAGGCTTTTTATCCAGCTTTAGCATGCCATAATTCATACGTGTAATTTCAAATAGCTCATCAATTAAACTTTCCAGCCTTTGTGATTTCGTATATGCAATCGTGGAAAAATGTTTAATTTGTTCCTTCGTCAAATTCTCATCTTTAAGAATTAAATCTAAATATCCTAACACGGATGTTAATGGCGTTCTTAAATCATGAGCTAAATTCACAACGAGCTGATCTTTACTACTTTCAGCAAAGTCGCCTCTTTCCACAGCTTCTTTTAACTTTTCACTCGCAACATTTATTTCGCGCGCGATATTTCCAAACTCATCATTTGATGAAACTTGAACTTTATTTGTAAAGTTACCGTTCGCAAGATGATGAATCCCATTAGAAATTTCATCAAAGTATTTTAAATACGGTTTTGTCAAAAAGAAGAAAAAGATAATAGATAACGGAATAAAGAAAATTAAAAAGAAGTTAATGTCCCCAAATTCCCTTACCATTGATCGAAATTGCGCTAAAGGCTCTTCGTAGCGAACCATCTTTTTATAATACAGCTGCAATCCTTTATAAATTATATAAGTTACAGTTGCTGCAAGCACCATACTTAACGCAAATAAGGCAATCATTTTAAAACGAAAGCTTTTCATCATGTTAGCCATTGAAAGTATAACCTACCCCCCACACTGTTTTTATTAACTTATCCTTTCTTTTATCTTCCCCAAGCTTTTTCCGTAACGTACGAATATGTACCATAACTGTATTTCCACCTTCATAATAATCATCTGCCCATACTTGCTGAAAAATATTTTCCACATTGTACACTTTCTTCGGATGACTCGCTAATAAATATAAAATGTCAAATTCTTTCGGTGTTAACTCAATTTGCTCTCCATATACATTTACCGTTCGGCGCTCAGGATCAATAATGACTCCGCCAATCTCTAAAGCAGACTTACTCTCCGCTACTTTCGGTTGATTTAACGTAAAAAACCTACGCAGTTGTGCATTTACACGTGCAACTAGTTCTATTGGTGTGAAAGGCTTTGTCATATAATCATCCGCACCTAGTACAAGACCTGTCACCTTATCGAAGTCAGATGTTTTCGCGCTTAAGAAAATAATCGGCATATGATATTTGGCGCGAATCTGTCTCGTCACTTCATACCCATCCATTTTCGGCATCATAATATCTAAAACGACTAAGTCAATTGACTGCGTTTCAATAATATGAATTGCCTCTTCCCCATCAGCTGCTTTCACAACGTGGTACCCTTCTTTTTCTAAATGTATCTCAATTAAATCAGCAATTTCTGCCTCATCATCAGCTATCAAAATTGAAATGCGCTTCATCTTACTCCCCCTTTATACGCTCGATTTTAAACTAGTCTATCCAATTTGTACAATACAAAAAAGGCTACCCGTTTGAGTAGCCTTAGTAAATGAAATTATATCGACCATAACTTGAATTATATCGGCGATTTTCCAATTATATCGACCGTAACTCGAATTATATCAGCGATTATTGAAATATATCGACTTACCGACAATTAACGACAAAACCCTCTCGCTATTTGCGGACAGCCTAACGAAACTTCCATTTACCGCTCAAACACAATCCGCTGCTTCGTGATTTCATCCAGTCTCCCACGATCTACTTCATACTCAGCTTCAACACTTTGCGGTACAATCACTTTCCCGCCCTTAAGCATCACTTCCGGCGAAATAATATCCTGCTCCCAATGTCGACTAGAAGCGGATATATCACCAGGAATCGTAAAGTTCGGCAATGAAGCAAGCGCAACGTTTTGTGCTCGTGATATCCCCATCTCTACCATACCACCGCACCAAACGGGTATGTTATGCTCCATGCAATAATTATGGATTTGAATAGATTCTGTTAATCCGCCCACTCGCCCTGGTTTAATGTTAACGATGCGGCAACTACCAAGCGTAATCGCAACGCGCGCGTCTTCTAAACTATGGATGCTTTCGTCTAAACAAATCGGCGTTTCAATTTTCTTTTGCAGCTGTGCATGATCAAGAAAATCGTAATCCGCTAGCGGTTGTTCAATCATCAGCAATTGAAATTCATCTAGTCGTTTCAGTCTCTCCGTATCCGCTAATGTATAGGCTGAATTTGCATCAGCCATTAACGGGATATTCGGAAACTCTTTACGAATTTCTTTCAATAATTCGTAATCATGCTCTGGCTTTATTTTCACTTTAAAACGCTCGTATCCTTCTTCCGCGTACTTCTCGATTTGTTTTAGCATAACCGGAATCGTATTGATCCCGATTACAACGCCGACCTCAATTTCAGACTTCGTTCCGCCAAGCAATGTCGCTAGCGGTTTCTTTTGACGCGTCGCATATAAATCCCAAACAGCCCCTTCTATTCCGGCCTTTGCCATTCGGTTTCTCTTTATATGCTGGAACAAACTCGGCACTTCATTCGGATGAGAAATTTCAGTTTCCAATAAATCCGGTATTAAAAAATCCTGAAGTACATGCAGTGCTGTCTTCACCGTTTCTTCCGTATACCACGGTTCAGAAAAAGCAACGACTTCACCAAAACCAACGTATCCATCTTTATCTTCTAATTCAACGACGATACTCTCACGCCTTTCGTAAGTTCCGTAGCTTGCAGCAAACGGGATTACGAGTGGCATTTCCGTTATATAAAGTGTCACTTTTTTTATCTCCACCTACATCTCCTCCACTAATTGTCTTAACTCTCGTCTTAACAATTTTTTCGAAGCGTTTCGTGGTAATTCCTCTAAGAAACACACTTTCTTCGGCACTTTATATTTCGCTAATTTCTCCTCGCAAAAATGAAGAATTTCTTCTTCTGTTACCTCTCCGCTTTTTACAACAAAAGCAGCTGGCACTTGTCCCCAACTTTCGTCAGCCATACCGACAACACCGCCTTCTGCTACTGCAGGATGAGATAGTAACACTTCTTCAATTTGAGCTGGATATATATTTTCTCCCCCAGAAATAATTAAATCACTGCGGCGGTCTAATACGTATAAAAATCCTTCTTCATCTAAATAACCGAGGTCACCAGTATAAAGCCAGCCATTTTGAATTGTTTCACGCGTCGCATCTTCACGGTTAAAATAGCCACCTGTTACGTTCGGTCCTTTTACAACAATTTCTCCTTCAGCATGTGGAGGCACTACTACGCCGTCTTTTTCAATACGAAGCTGACATTGGAATAGTGGTTTTCCAGCTGATCCTACTTTCGTTAACATGTAATCTGCTGATAACGTACAAATTTGCGAAGACGTTTCTGTCATACCGTACGTTTGATACACAGGAATTCCTTTTTCTACACACGTTTCTAATAACGATTTCGGCGCTGGCCCTCCGCCTAGTAACATGCATCGTAAAGAAGAGGGATATGTCTCTTCTCCAAGTCGCTCTAAAAGATCTGTTAACATTTTAGAAACGACAGAAATAATCGTAACGCCTCTCGTTTGAAGTGCTTCATGAATAAAATTAGCATCATATTTCGGAACGAGTAAAATGCGCATACCGTACATAATATTTTTCATTAACAGAGATAGCCCGCCAACGTGGAACATCGGCATACAAGCTAACCAGCAATCATCATCACGAAGCCCTAAATTAAGCGAAGAACCGACTGCGCTTGCCCAATGATTACCGTACGTTAAAATAACGCCTTTCGGCTTCCCTGTCGTCCCAGACGTATAAATAATTGTCATCGCTTCTTCTAAAGAGAATTCTTCCTGTATAGATGCTTCTGCCTTCGATCCATTCATCACTTCAGCAAATGAATATACAGGAACATCTGTAGTCTCAAAATCTTGATCCGTCACTAAACAAACAACTTCAGCATCATCCATTTGCCAAAGTAGCTCTTCTCTTGAAAGACGCGTATTTAAAAGTACAGCTACTGCACCTACGTAAGATAGGGCGTGAATAACTGTAATCATCTCCATACCATTTTTCATCAGAACAGCCACCTTTTGTCCACGCTTCACTCCAACATGCGTGAGACGTTCACAAACAGATACTACTTTTTCATGCAGCTGCATAAAAGTAACCTTTTCATCCTCTATTTCAATTGCAGTGCGATCTGGTGTTAAAAATGCACGTTGCTTTAACCAATTTGGCATAGTTTCCATCATACATTCTCCTTTCCTGAAAGAAAGAGACTTGATATGACATCAAGTCTCTTAGTTGTTTTGTTTCCGGTTGATTCCATCTAGCTACAGCGGCTAGAACAGTCGGTCGTTTCACGCCTTCCTACGCCCTCTTGTTCTAAGCAAGCCGCTTTCGCTTTTGGTTTGATCACGGGAAACGAGGGAATTGACCGAAGTCCGGACTGCGTTTTTCTTTGAATGCGTCGCGACCTTCTTTTGCTTCGTCAGTTGTGTAGTACAATAACGTTGCATCTCCAGCTAGTTGTTGAATACCAGCTAGACCGTCTGTGTCTGCGTTGAATGCAGCTTTTAGGAAACGAAGTGCCATTGGGCTGTTTGCTAAAATTTCTTGTGCCCATTGTACTGTTTCTGCTTCAAGCTCTTCTAATGGTACTACTGTGTTTACTAAGCCCATATCAAGCGCTTCCTGTGCACTATATTGACGACATAAGTACCAAATTTCGCGAGCTTTCTTGTGGCCTACCATACGAGCTAAGTAACCAGCTCCGTATCCACCGTCAAAGCTTCCTACTTTAGGACCTGTTTGTCCGAATACAGCGTTGTCTGCAGCGATTGTTAAGTCACATACGATATGAAGTACGTGTCCTCCACCGATTGCATAACCTGCTACCATTGCGATAACTGGTTTAGGAATTGCGCGAATTAGACGTTGTAAGTCTAATACGTTTAGACGTGGGATTTGGTCGTCACCTACATATCCACCATGACCGCGAACTTTTTGGTCGCCGCCAGAACAGAATGCACGTCCACCTTCACCTGTTAAAATGATAACGCCAACATTTGCATCATCACGAGCGTGTGCAAAAGCGTTGATTAACTCCATTACCGTTTTAGGACGGAATGCGTTATGTACTTCAGGGCGGTTAATCGAAATCTTTGCGATACCATTGTATGTTGAATAAATAATATCTTCGTAATTGCCTTCTTTTACCCATTCAATAGCCATTACAACTACCTCCTTGTATATTTCTGATCTCCTCTATAAGTGTAGCTTCCCTCTTAGGTGAAAAAAGCATCACTGCATAGTTTTTAGAAATCCCTTTACTATTGTATCAAACTTTTCCGGTTGTTCCACATGAATTGCATGGCCAGCACCATCAATTTTGACAAATTTCGCGTCAGAGACGCATTTTTCGATATTTTTTAATATGCGAAAGAACTTTTCATCATGCTCACCGTTCACTAAAAGAACAGGCATTTTTAAGTTTTGTAGCTCATTCCACCATGAAGGCTGAGCCCCTGTTCCCATGCCTCGCAAGCTATTTGCAAGTCCTTTTGGATTGTTAGCAAGTCGTTCTTTTCGCACTGCTTCTTGTACCTTTTCTGCTAAACGTTTTTGCGTTTCGAACAGCGGAATATTTTCCCACATCGATATAAAGCTTCGGGTGCCTTCTCGCTCAATTTTATGAGCAAGTCGCTCATCTTTTTCACGACGTTCTTTTCTAGCCTCTTCACTTTCAAGCCCAGCTGTACAATTTTCTAATAAAAGAGAACGTACATATTCTGGATATAGGCATGCCATCGTAATCGCCAGCCTACCGCCCATTGAATAGCCGAGTATGTGCGCTTTTTCAATATGAAGGTAATCTAGCAGCTCTTTCATTTGTAATGCCGCATTTTGAATATCATAATGCGGCACAGCTTCAGGACTTTCCGTTTTTCCGTGCCCAACAATGTCTACTAAAATGACTTGAAATTTCTCGCTCCAAGAAGGAACGAAAGAACGCCACGTTTCCATGCTTCCCGTAAAACCATGAAGAAGTAGAAGTGGTTCACCGCTTCCGACTACTTCATATTCATACGATACACCTTGCAGCGTTACTTTCATCGTGATTCACCTTGTAAAGATGTAGTAATTACGTCCATCGTTTTTGCCCATAATGTACGGTGCAATGTTAAGTTCTCATCACGATTCGTACAAATTTCCACAACGTGTAAACCTTCCGCCCTTGTTCCCTTTTGTACCTCTTCTCGGAATTGCTCCCAACCATTTACACGGCTAAATGAACCACCGTACATTTTAACAACGTGTTCATAATCAAGCCCAATCGGTGTTCCAAATAATGATTCAAAATGTTCCTTTTTCTCATACTGTGGTAAGAATGAGAAAATACCCCCGCCATCATTATTTACAACGACAATTGTTATGTTTAATTCATGTAATTTCGCTGCTAACAGTCCATTTAAATCGTGATAAAATGATAAATCACCAATCACTAATACGAGCGGATCGCAAATAATGCTCGCGCCTAAAGCTGTTGAAATGATTCCATCGATACCATTTACACCGCGATTTGCCATCACCTGAATGTTTTTATTTGATGTGAAGAAGAATGAATCTGTATCACGAATTGGCATACTATTACTCGCAAATAACGTTGCCCCATCTGGTAATACGCGTACAATATCCGTAATAACCTTTCCTTCAAATGCCGTTTCATATGTTTCCATTTCACGAAGCGTTTCCTTCGTTATTTCGTTTATATGTTGCCACATTCCGAACCAATCATTCTTTTTCATAGCTGGCATTTTTTCTATTAATGCACTACAAAATGCAATATCATTTGCCTGTACAACTTCTGTCGCAACAAGAGCTGGATCTCTCCATTGTCCGGATTCATCGACAACGATATGAACGGCTTTCGTCTGTTTTTTAATAAACTGCGTTAATGCTTTCGAAACAGGCATACCACCAAAGCGAATCATAACTTCTGGCTTCCACGTTTCTTTTAACAACTCATTTCGTAAAAATGTATCGTAACAGTCGATTACCATCGTTTTATCGTGATTTCCGCTACGAATGTTAGAAAGTGGATCCGCTAATATTGGATATCCTGTTTTTTCAGCTAATTGTGCTGCAAACGCTGCGATTTCTGAATGACTATCATCTCCACAAATAATAAGCCCCTTTTCCATATGTGAAAGGCGCCTTACAAGAGAATCTACATATTCACTCGGCATCACCGCGTTCCCTTGCTGAACTACTCCTGTATATTCCCCGCGTCCTTTATCCCATAAACTTTCTAATGAAAAGTCCGGGATAAGCGGTTCACGCACTGGAAAATTAAGATGAACAGGTCCTTGCGGCGTTAAAAGTGCGCTTGCTATCATGCGCTGCGTCGTCATGCGAGCATAATGATACATCGCCTCACTCGCTTCTGGAATTGCCATCTCTGTAAATTGCTTCACAAACGTACCGTATAAATTAATTTGATTCATCGCTTGTGGCGCACCGACATCTCTTAATTCATGCGGTCTATCTGCCGTTAAGACGATAAGCGGCACTCGTGAATGAAAAGCTTCACATACAGCTGGGTAATAGTTCGCCGCTGCCGTTCCTGACGTACATAATAATGCAACAGGACGTTTTTTTGCTTTTGCGATACCAAGCGCAAAAAATCCTGCTGATCTTTCATCTACGTGTAAATATGTGTTCATTCCTTCATGTTGTTCCATTAGTAAAGCAATCGGCGTTGACCGTGAGCCTGGACTAATGACAACATCACATACATTTAGACGCGTCAGTTCATCCACGAACGCGCCTAAATAATATGATAATGCTTCTATATGATTGTTCATTTCATTAATTCCTCCAAAGCACCAAGCATCGGTCTAAACTTCAAACTTGTTTCTTCATATTCAAGTTGCGGTACAGAATCAATTACAATCCCACAACCGGCAAATAAGGATGCTTTCTCGCCATTTAATAATCCGCAGCGAAGCGCAACCGCAAATTCACCATTTCCTTCATCATCTATCCACCCAATCGGTGCACCGTACAATCCTCTGTCTAACAATTCCACATCACGAATGAGCTTCATCGCTTCCAAACGAGGTGTCCCGCCAAGAGCTGGTGTTGGATGTAATTCTTCTACCATTGTTAAAAGACTCACATCACCTTTTGCTTCTACAGGCGTATATAAATGAATTAAGTTTTTTGTTGTTAATAAACCCGGACTTTCCGGAATATTAACGACGTTGCAATGCTCATTTAATACACCGCGAATCATGTTCACTACATAACCATGTTCAGCTAAATTCTTTTCATCATGAAGAAGCGCATTACCATTTTGTTTACTTTCTTCTATAGAATGACCATGACCGATTGAACCAGCAAGACACATCGACGTAAACTTCTCATCTTCTTTGCGAATTAATCTCTCTGGCGTCGCTCCTAGGAAACATGCTCCTTTATAATCAAAAGAAAATACGTAACAATCCGGTTGCCCAATGCGAAGCGCTTCTAAAACAAGAGCAGAATCAATAGAATGATTCACCTCTACTTTTAACTCCCTCGCTAATACAACCTTCTGCACGTTACCCTGCTTCATCTCATCTTGCACTTTCTCAATTGCTTTCATCCAGCCTTTCGGATCAACTTCTACTTTAGAAGTAACAATTAATTTCGATCCTTCTAGCGCACATTTACTCTCCCCCAAAATTTTCTCTTCTAAAGAAATCATTTCGTTATAAAGAGTTTCTGCACAATCTGTTTCTGAAACAAATGTATTCATCGTTAACCACGCTTTTTCATTTTTTACAGTTAATAAAAATGCGGGTAGTGAAAATGTTGTATCTTTAAATTCTTTCCATAGGTCTGTTTTCTCTTTTTCTGGATCAAATGAAAACCCACCAAATAAAAGAGGACCTGTTCCAAATTCATATTCATCTCTTTGCACAAATGCATTCTCTTTTACTTTCTCCCACTCATCACGAGCAGTTTGAAAGCGCTTATGAGAAGAATTTGCTATAGTGAAAACAGAGCCAATTCCTGCAAATATTACATGCTGAGCTGGGTCTGCAAAATAACATCTATTTTCGAATGAAGTCCTTTTTCCTGCTGCATAAAACAGAAGTGGATCCACCCAGTCTATTTGTTTGACAAAACTAACTAATGTTTTTTCATTCTTTACACGCTTAATGGCCGCACTAAGAACTTCTTGCAAGCCTTTTTGTTTCGTTTGAATCACAATTGTCTCCCCCCTATGGGCGAAAAATAGTCATAATTACGCTTGATTTTAAGATACACCTCAAACGAAAGGCCTGTCAACGTTTAGCATTTCTGAGAAATTCACCTTCTCTTCCTAGAAAATAAACGTTGACACTAAATGATGCTTTTTCTACACTTAATTGTGTACAATATGTGACCTAAGGAGGATTCAACATGGAAATGAACGTCGAAACGAATTCCTCTCCTACGGCGCCAAAGCCAAGTAAACAAACAGGCTGGCGCATTTGGTGGAGTTTACTACGCCCCCATACATTAACAGCAGCTTTCGTTCCTGTTTTCATCGGAACAGCATATGCGATGCAGGTCGGAGGTATAAATCAAATACATCTCCCTCTTTTCCTTATGATGCTTCTTGCTTGTCTTCTCATTCAAGCAGCAACAAACATGTTTAATGAATACTTTGATTATAAAAGAGGACTCGATCACGAAGGTTCAGTCGGTATCGGCGGCGCTATCGTTCGCGATGGCATTCAGCCAAAAACAGTGCTTAACTTAGCATTTGGATTTTTTGGCATCGCAATGCTATTAGGCGTTTATATTTGTATGAATTCTAGCTGGTGGCTTGCTGCAATCGGTCTCGTTTGTATGGCCGTTGCTTACCTTTATACAGGCGGCCCACTTCCAATTGCCTATACACCATTTGGAGAGTTAACAGCCGGATTATTTATGGGTGTCATTATTATCGGGATTTCATTCTTTATTCAAACTGGAACTGTAACATCAGAAGTCATTTTACTATCTATTCCAAGCTCCATTTTAATTGGTGCCATTTTACTAGCTAATAACATCCGTGACTTAGATGGCGATAAAGAAAACGGTCGTAAAACGTTAGCAATTCTCGTTGGACGTGAAAGAGCCGTTGGTGTACTTGCTTCTATGTTCATCGTTTCCTACATTTGGACAATTGCTTTAATTATCGTGGGCATCGTATCACCATGGATGCTGATCGTATTTTTAAGTGCACCGAAAGCATTTAAAGCGACGAAAGGTTTTATCGGCAAAAGCATTCCAATGGAAATGGTACCTGCGATGATTTCAACAGCAAAAACAAATACAATCTTCGGTCTCCTCATGGGAATCGGATTATTACTTGGATATTTCCTTTAAAAGGAGCTGCTAATGCGGCTCCTTTTTCATATACCAATTTCAGCTCATAATTCCTACTCGCAACGCTCATACTATGTAAAGAAACTGAATTGTAGGAAGGTGGATGACAATGTTAACTCCACAACAAGTAAATCAATTTAAATCCGTTTTAGAAAAACAAAAACAAGAACTAGAGCAAACAATACAAACTCATGAAAATGAAAATCGTGCCTCTGAACGCGATTCCGTCGGAGAATTGTCTAGCTATGATAACCATCCAGGTGATATGGCTACAGAGCTATATGAACGTGAAAAAGATTTCGGGCTTATTGAGCTTTGGCATAAACAGCTAGAGGATACGAAACATGCCTTGCAAAAAATAGAAGCAGGTACGTACGGTATTTGTGAAGTGTCTGGCGTGGAAATTCCATTTGAAAGATTAGAAGCAATGCCGACTGCTACAACATGCATACAGCACGCGACAAATAAATTAAATATGGAGACCCGTCCAGTTGAAGAAGAAGTATTGGCTCCTTCTTTCCATAAGCACGATGAAGATCATTCTGTTGAGTACGATACAGAAGATGCGTGGCAAGATGTCGCAAATTATGGAACGTCTGAAACACCGTCTGATTTAGAAAGACAAGATTCAAAAAATTATAATGGTATGTATGTAAATAGTGAAGAGAATGTTGGATATGTAGAGGATTTCGAAAACTTTATCGGTACAGATATGTATGGAAAAAACCCACAAGTTTTCGCCACAGAAGAACATGAAGAGTATGAACAAATGCTTGATGACTTTGAAGAGCGTACCTTCAAAGGCGAATTATCTTCAAATGAATCTAGTTCCAAAGAGTAAAGTGAAACTTTAATTAGTGTGGGGACCATCCCCCACTAATTATTAGCCCACACCCTTCGGACGTTTATGGGATAAAAAAAAGCATTCCGAAATTCGGAATGCTTTTTATCGCTAGCTAATTAGTTTTTTGTAACGTTAGCTGCTTGTGGTCCGCGGTTTCCTTCAACGATTTCGAAAGAAACTTCTTGACCTTCTTCTAAAGTTTTGAAGCCTTCGCCTTGGATAGCTGAGAAATGTACGAATACGTCTTCTCCGCCTTCAACTTCGATGAAGCCAAAACCTTTTTCGCCGTTAAACCATTTAACTTTACCTGTTTGCATGTCATGTACCTCCTAAATAAAAATGAAACTATGAATCCACATGAAAAGGTGGATATAAAGGACATGAATGTATAACAAGCTTACAGCCTTTAATACAACGTGCTTTATTTCCGTACCACATTATGTAGCTCAATAGTGCTTTCACTATATCACGCTATATGAAAAACGTCAAATGAGAACACTTTCATTCCATCATTTTTTTATAATTTTAATATAATGTTGAATTTCCATCTCCTTACTTTATTTGAAAATTAACAAAACTAGAGTATTCTAATACTATTAAATTCTGTACAATATAAATATATATTACATATGAGGTGAAAAAAATGAAGGCACATGAAATCGAATATAAGTTATACGGTGACGATATGCAGTTCGTTGAAATTGAATTAGATCCAGAAGAGAGTGTTATCGCAGAAGCTGGGGCAATGATGATGATGGAAGACTACATCGAAATGGAGACAATTTTCGGTGATGGTTCTGGACCATCTAACGGTCTATTCGGAAAATTAATGGGGGCTGGTAAGCGTCTTGTTACAGGTGAAAGCATGTTTATGACTGTATTTACAAATACAGGTCACGGCAAACGCCACGTCTCATTTGCTGCTCCTTATCCTGGTAAAATTGTTCCTGTTGATTTAACAGAATATCAAGGGAAAATAGTTTGCCAAAAAGATGCGTTTCTTTGTGCTGCAAAAGGTGTTTCTATCGGAATTGAGTTTACTAAAAAAATAGGAACTGGTTTCTTTGGTGGTGAAGGTTTCATCATGCAGAAACTTGAAGGTGATGGTCTAGCTTTCATGCATGCAGGCGGAACTGTATATAAGCGCGAATTAAAACCCGGTGAGAAACTTCGCATTGATACAGGTTGTCTCGTTGCCATGACAAAAGACGTTAACTATGATATTGAATTTGTAGGAAAAGTAAAAACAGCTCTATTTGGCGGTGAAGGTTTATTCTTCGCAACGCTAGAAGGTCCTGGAACGGTTTGGATTCAGTCCTTAACACTTAGCCGCTTAGCAGCACGCCTTACGAGTCCAGCAGCTCAAAGCACCGGTGAAGGCAGTGTTTTAGGTGGACTTGGTCGTTTATTAGATGGAAAAGAGTAAAAGTGCCCTTATGGGGCGCTTTTTATTTAGGTGGACTACGCTTCCCCTCCCCCCTCATATAACTAAATGTTCCATCCTCATTTTCAAAACCCTCAAAAAGAATGAATCAAGTCCCTCACTGCATATATTTAACCATACCTTTTCTTAAGGAGGGCTTCCTTAATGCGTACTCCTTTATCCTTTGATAAAGACACTGCCATATTGTTAGCTTCTTGTTGTGAGTTAACGTATGAACAATATAAACAAAATGGGATTTTTGAAATACCAGATGGTTTTCAATATGTACAAGGTTTTCAAGGAAAAACCATTCAAATGACAGAATGGTTTGGATTCATATTAGAATCTGAGGATACAATTATTGTAGCTTTTCGGGGCACACAAACAGATACAGACTGGATTATCGATTCACTCGTCAACCAAAAGCCATACCCATATGCTTTAAACAGCGGAAATGTCCATAACGGCTTTCTTTCTATTTATGAATCTTGCCGAGATTCTATTATGGATATGCTCGTATCATTGCCAGCCCATAAAAAACTACTAGCTACCGGACATAGTTTAGGTGGTGCGCTTGCTACATTACACATATTAGATGCACGTATCAATACTGCCTTCGCACAGTATGGCCTTTATACATTCGCTTCTCCAAAAGTAGGAGATATCGCTTTTCGAAATTATTATAAACTACAAGTAGCTAGTAGCTTTCGTTTTGTAAATTTATTCGATGTCGTTCCACTTCTCCCTCCGCGAAACATAAATTTTAATGATCGTGATTGGGAATATGCCCACGTTCATCACAATATGACATTTACAAAAAATACAAAATCTATTACGAATAATCATTCCATGACAACATACAAAACATGTCTGACTTCTCATTTTTAACCAGTAAACAATTGGAAATTACACATTCGTATACTATAATAATATATGAATTTATTTTTGGATGAGGGGACCTTACATGTTAAAGTTTATCTTTGCACTTTTTCTCATTGTAATTTTTTCGGTTACAGGTTTCTTTACATTTTCATACTTTGCGACAGGAGAATATGGTGGAACAGGCATAATCTATACCGCTATCCCATTTCTTTCTTAAGCAAAATAAGTAAACCGAGCTTAGTCTCATTTAGCTCGGTTTACTTTGCGAAGCAATCGTATTCCTGTTTTAAAAGCGAATACACTTTAGAATCACTGTACGTATTATTCATTTTTACATTTTGCCTCAATGTACCTTCATATACCATTTTTAATTTTTGCATCACACGTTCAGAAGCTACATTTTTCACACTACATCTCCCTTCAATACGATTCAAATTTAATTCTTGAAAACCAACTTTTATAACTTGTTCTAACGCTTCAACAATAACTCCTTTCCCCCAATATGTTGGGCTAATTACAGCTCCAATCGATGCACTATTATGTGGCATAAGCCACATTCCACATGTTCCAATTACCTTTTGGTTATCATTCAGCATAATAGACCATATAAGAGCCTTACCATCTCGTATCGTTGTAAACATATTTTCTAATAAACGATGAGTTTCCTCTTTCGTTTTATGTACTTCCCTCGGTACATATGTAGCTGTTTCCGCATTAGAATATACTTCAAATAAATCAGCTGCATGTGCACCATGTATCTTCGTTAAAATTAATCTATTTGTTTTTAAATCTCCTTGTTCATACATACCCTTCATATGCCATTCACCACACTTCTGTATAATGAGTAAAAGTCCCTTCAAAAGGGACTTTTACTTAATGTTGTTTAACCGTATTACCAATACCCCAAATTTCATTACTGTACTGCAAAATCGTTCGATCGCTCGCAAAATGACCTGATTGTGCAATATTTAAAATCGACATTTCTAGCCATTTCGTTCGATTTTCATAAGTACGCCCTACAGCTTCTTGCCTTTCCGCATATGGACCAAAATCTCGCAAAACGAAATATTCATCATTTTGAATAACGAGAGAATCGTAAATTGCTTCAAATTCAGCTCCCGACTGTGCAAAGAAACCATTCGTTAACTGATCTACCACTTTTTTAATATGCATATTGTGGTGATAATAATCACTTGCACGATATCCACCATTTTGATAGTAATGAAGAACCTCTTCCGCCGTTAAACCGAAAATGAAACAGTTATCATCACCGACCCTGTCTTTTATTTCAATATTAGCTCCGTCTAATGTGCCGAGTGTAATCGCACCATTCATCATAAATTTCATATTTCCTGTTCCTGATGCTTCTTTACTCGCAGTTGAAATTTGTTCACTTACATCCGCCGCTGGGAATATATCTTCCGCTACAGAAACTCGATAGTTTTCTAGAAAGATAACTTTCATATATTGGCTTACGTACGGATCGTTATTTACTTTCCTTGCGAGTTCATTAATTAATTTAATAATTTTTTTCGCATAATAATAGCCAGGTGATGCTTTCGCTCCAAAAATAAAAGTACGCGGATAAAATGTAAAACTAGTATCCTCTTTCAAACGGTTATACAAATATAAAATATGAAGAACGTTTAATAATTGTCGCTTGTAAGCATGCAGTCTTTTTACTTGCACGTCAAAAATAGAATTTGGATCAATTGTAATCCCCATTTTATTATGAATACGCTCCGCTAAAATCTCTTTACGCTCTTGTTTTACCTCTGCAAATTTCTCTTGGAAACTCGCATCATATTGAACTGTTTGCAACGCCTGCAGCTTAATCGGTTCTTTCTTCCACTCTGTTCCAATCGCCTCTGAAATAAGGTTCGTCAGCTGCGGATTTGCCTTCATTAACCAACGTCTATGAGCGATTCCATTCGTCTTATTATTAAACTTATCTGGATAAAACTCATAAAACAATCGCATTTCACGTTGCTTCAAAATTTCCGTATGAATTTTTGCTACACCGTTTACGCTATGGCTACCGACAATTGCTAAATGAGCCATTTTCACAAGATCATGTGCAATAATCGCCATATCTTCAATGCGATGCCATTCGTACGGATAACGTTCCCAAAGTTCATGACAGAAACGTTCATTAATCTCTTCAATAATCATATAAATTCTCGGTAATAACGGTTTAAAAATGTGAATTGGCCACTTCTCAAGCGCTTCTGATAACGTCGTATGATTCGTATAAGAAATCGTTTGCGTCGTTATGTGCCAAGCCTCTTCCCATGCTAGTTTTTCTTCATCTAATAAAATACGCATCAGTTCTGGAATCGCTAAAACCGGATGTGTATCATTAATATGAATCGCAATTTTTTCATGTAATTGACGAAGGTCACCATATCTTTCTCTATGCGTACGAACGATATTTTGTAAACTTGCTGATACGAGGAAATACTGTTGTTTTAAGCGAAGTATTTTCCCCTCATCATGCGTATCATCTGGATATAAAAACTCCGATACCGCCTCTGTTTCACGCTTATATTTCAAAATATCTTTGCAGTTTTGCGGGAAAGGAACTGGTTCAGCATTCCAAAGCCTAAGCGTATTTACAGTACTCGTCTCATAGCCTACTACTGGAACATCATATGGTACCGCCATAATGACTTCTGCATTCGTATGCCTGAACTCTAAACGTCCATCCATTTCTAACGGCTCCACACTGCCAAAATAGCTTACTTCTACAGCTTGATCATGCCTTCTTACTTCCCATACATTTTCATGAAGAAGCCATTGTTCTGGAAACTCAACTTGATAACCATCAACAATTTTTTGATCAAACAAGCCATGTTTGTAACGAATCCCACAGCCGTGTCCTGGTAAGTTTAAAGATGCGAGTGAATCAAGAAAACAGGCTGCTAGACGTCCAAGCCCACCATTTCCAAGACCTGCATCTGCTTCCACCTCTTCTAACTCTTGCAAAGAAATCCCAAGCTCCGAAAGGCCCTGCTCACATACATCCCTGATGCCTAAATTTAAAATGTTACTTCCAAGCAAACGTCCAAGTAAAAACTCAATGGATAAGTAATACATTTGCTTTTGCTCTCCAGACCGATAGCTTTCGTTCGTTGCAATCCATTGACTATTCATATACTCACGTACCATGTACCCAAGCGTATTATATTGATCACGAGTTGTAGAGTCTTTGAAACTTTTCCCATACATCGTCTCTAACTTTTCTAGAAAGGCTGATTTGAAACTTTCAACATGAGTAAACATTTTTTCACCACCTACATGTTATTCCATGAGACTTTTATACAATTTCTTATAAGCAAGAGCTGATTTCTCCCAACTATAATCTTCAGTCATCGCTTGTGTTACAAGCTGTTCCCATACCGGCTTATCGTGATAAAATTCAATTGCACGGCGAACCGTATACAACATGTCATGTGCATTGAAGTTCGTAAAACTGAAACCATTTCCTTCTCCTGTTTCTTCATCATAAGATTGTACAGTATCGTTTAATCCACCTGTTTCTCTTACAATCGGAATCGTACCGTACGCTAATGCGATAAGTTGTCCAAGTCCACACGGTTCAAACAGTGACGGCATTAAAAATAGATCGCTTCCCGCATACACTTGATGCGCAAGCTCCTCATTAAATCCGATATATACCTTCACCTTCTCTGGATACTCATATGCCATCCATTCAAAGAACTGCTCGTATTCTGAATCACCGGATCCTAAAATAATACATTGTACATCTTCTTCCATTATTTCACGGAATACAGTACGTACTAAATCAAGACCTTTTTGTTTCGTTAATCTCGTGACCATTGCAATAATTGGTGTATCCTCTTTTTCTGGCAAACCAAAATAACGCTGCAATGCACGTTTATTTTCATTTTTTTCATATAATGACTCTGCATCATACTGAGCTGTAATATACGAGTCCGTTTCTGGGTTATATACGCTCGTGTCAATTCCATTTACAATGCCACTCAGCTTATCATTATATTTTCGTAGCAATCCATCTAATTTCTCACCGAAAAACTCATATTGTATTTCTTCTTTATATGTCGGGCTAACCGCTGTAATTTGATCAGAAGCGATAATACCGCCTTTCATAAAGTTCACATTTCCATAAAACTCTAGCTGCTCACTATGAAAATATTCATCACCAAGCTCTAACAGGTCGTACATCACTTCAGGAGAAAATACACCTTGGAACTGCAGGTTATGAATTGTATATACCGTTTTAATACGCTCATATAATGGGTTGTCTTGATACTTTTCGCGAAGTAAGAAATTAACCATAGCGGTATGCCAATCATGGCTATGAAGAACATCCACTTCAAAATCAAGATGCGGAATACACTCTAAAACTGCCTTCGAAAAATAAGAAAAACGCTCTCCGTCATCATAATGACCGTACAAAGAATCCCTCTTAAAATAATATTCATTGTCTATTAAATAATACGTAATCCCGTCTTGCTCACCTTTTAAAATTCCGCAATATTGATTTCTCCAGCCAAGAGGAACGTTAATTACTTTATGAAGCGTACATCCATCTCTTAATTTTTGCGGAATAAGACTATAATTCGGAAGTATAATACGTACATTCACACCTAATTTTTTAAGCTCTTTTGGGAGCGCACCTGCTACATCAGCTAATCCTCCCGATTTAACAAACGGTACACATTCTGATACTGCAAATAAAATATTCACTTGTTGTCCCACTGCTCGAAAAGCATATATTACTCTTCTTGCAGCTTCCTCCCTTCGAGTTTTCATTTAAATTAAAACTTTAATCAGTGGAGGAAAGCCCCCCACTGATTCTTCAAGAATAACTATTAATCGTACTGTTTTGAATGCTTCCTTTTTCTACAACGTACGGCTCATCGGTGTTTCCTTTTAAAACGACACCGTCACCAATTTTCACGTCTTTATCAATAATAACACCGTCTATTATACAGTTATCTCCAATTTGGCTCTTTTGCATAATAATACTATTACGAACAATTGAACCTTTTCCAATTTTAACAGAACGGGAAACAACACTGTTTTCTACTTCCCCTTCAATAATACTGCCATTTGCAATCATTGTATTTTTCACGACTGCACCCTTTAGGTAACGAGTTGGTGGCTCATCTTTTACTTTCGTAAAAATCGGTGCTTCTTTCTTAAATAATTGCTTCCAAATAGCAGGTTGCAAAATTTCTAAGCTATGTTTATAGTAACTTTCAATCGAGTCAATAATAGCTACATATCCTGTATGCTCATACGTAGCAATATGCAGTGATTTTCCGCGCTTTTCTCTCACTACATCAAATAAACTGTATTGCTCCACATCTTTATATGTCTCAAATAAATCTAACAATAATTGTTTCTTTAACACGTATGTTTGAAGCGAAACCCCTTCATGGCAAACTTCAGTAATATCAGCTGCCGTATGTATATGCCGCTCTAACACCGCCTGGAAATTTAATGCTGTTACGAGATGGCTATTCGTAATAACAACGTATTCTTCTCTGCTTCTTAGAAAATAATCAATATGTCTTCTAAAATGTGCAAAAGATCCAAACTCATCTTGGTCACATTGGCAATTTGGTGGGAATAAAAACAATCCGTCACGTTTTCTATCTAAATCCCACTGTTTCCCTGAACCAACATGGTCCATTAACGAACGGTTTTTATGGCTTGTAAAAACCGCCACACTATGAATATTAGAATTCACCATATTGGAAAGCATGAAATCAATGAGTCGATAACGGCCCCCAAACGGTAGCGCCGCTAGTGAACGATGCCCTGTTACTTTCTGTAAGGAAGTAAAACTTCCCGTTGCATTAATAATTCCTAACATTTTTTCTCCCATTCATTTCATCCCCCTTTTCTATTTCCCTTCAGCAATTAATACTACATCGTCAACATTTTTTTCTGGACGAATGATTGTTCCATCTTCAATAACCATTTCCGATCCAACAATTGCTCTTTCAATCACAACATTTTTCCCAATCTTCGCTCCTGGCATAACGACGGAATCAATAACCATACTACCTTCTTCCACCGTCACCCCTTGGAATAAGACAGAATGCTTCACGTCCCCTTCAATGACGCACCCTTCGTTAATCAGTGATTCTTCCACTTTTGCCTTTTCCGCAATATATTGAGGCGGTTCGTTTGGATTGACAGAATAAATACGCCAGTTACGATCATTTAAATTCAATGATGTTTCATCGCGAAGTAAATCCATATTCGCTTCCCATAAGCTTTTCACTGTTCCAACATCTTTCCAATATCCTTCAAACGGATACGCCATTAGCTTCTTCCCTTCATCTAATAAAAGCGGAAGTACATCTTTTCCGAAATCATTACTAGATTCAGGATTTCTTGCATCCATTTCTAAATACTCTTTCAAAATTGCCCAGTTAAAAATATAGATTCCCATTGATGCAAGATTACTTCTTGGAAATTGCGGTTTCTCTTCAAACTCAACAATTTCCATCTCTTCATTCGTATTCATAATGCCAAAGCGACTCGCTTCATCCCAAGGCACTTCAATAACAGAAATCGAAACGTCCGCTTCTTTCTCAACATGGTAATCTAGCATTTTACTGTAATCCATTTTATAAATATGATCGCCTGATAAAATAAGGACATACTCTGGTTCGTACTGACTTAAATAGTTTAAGTTTTGATAAATGGCACTTGCCGTACCTGTGTACCACTTCACACCTGAAGACTCCGCATAAGGAGGTAATACTGTGACTCCACCGTTTACTCGGTCTAAATCCCAAGCATTGCCGATTCCGATATAATTATGAAGTTCGAGCGGTTGATACTGCGTCAAAATCCCAACCGTTTCAATACCAGAATTCGCACAATTACTTAACGTAAAATCAATAATGCGATATTTACCACCAAATGGAACAGCTGGCTTGGCTAAATTTTTTGTCAATGCACTTAAACGACTACCTTTTCCCCCTGCTAGTAACATTGCTACGCACTTTTGTTTTTGAGCCATCTTGTTTTTTGCTCCCCTTTCTAGTCTTCACTGGTCGTAATATGGATACGCCAAATGGTGGAATTGTAATTTCTACATGTGCCTCTTGATTATGGTACGGTTCTAGAGTCGCCTTAAGACGTTTTTTATTCACTTGCCCCGAGCCGCCATATTGCTCCGCATCACTGTTTAAAATCTCGTTATAATACTCGAAATCTGGCACACCTACTTTATAGTTTTCATATGTAGCTTTCGTAAAATTACATACGACAACTAACGCATCTTCTTGTTTATCTCCTTGGCGAATAAACGAGAAAATACTTTGCTCATTATTATTAGCATCAATCCACTGAAATCCTTCAGGTGAATGATCAAGCTGCCAAAGTGGTTTTGAGCGCTTATACAATGCTATGAGCTCTTTAAAGTAATCATGCATATAACGATGCATTTCAAAATCATGTAAATTCCAATCTAAATCTTCAAGGTCTTTCCACTCATCAAACTGCCCAAATTCTCCTCCCATGAAAAGTAATTTCTTTCCTGGATGAGTAAATAAATATCCATATAATAAACGAAGCTGAGCAAACTTATCCCAGTAATCTCCTGGCATTTTATTTAATAACGACTTTTTCCCGTGAACGACTTCATCATGAGAAAGCGGTAATATGAAGTTTTCAGAGTAAGCATATAGTAAAGAGAATGTTATTTTCTCATGAATATACTTCCTGTATTCAGGTGCACACTCCATATATTTCAGCACGTCATTCATCCAGCCCATATTCCATTTGTAATTGAATCCAAGTCCACCTTCATAAGTTGGAGCTGTTACAAGTGGCCAAGCTGTTGAATCTTCTGCTGTCATAAGAAAGTCTTCATCCTCTGCAAATACCGCTTCATTTAACTCTCGTAAAAATGAAACAGCGTGCTCATTACTTTGCTCCTGTCCTTCTTTATTCCAGTACAACATATTCGCAACTGCATCCACCCTGAAACCGTCAATATGGAAATATCTCATCCAAAATAACGCATTTGAAATTAAGAAATTACGTACTTCCCTTTTTCCTAAATCAAAATTGACAGTTCCCCATACTTGGTTTTCTTGTACATCCTTATCTTTATATTCATAAGTCGGTGTCCCATCAAACAAATATAGACCGTGAGCATCTTTACAAAAATGCCCCGGCACCCAATCTAAAATGACACCGATTCCATATTTATGACATTCATCGACAAAATACATCAAATCATGTGGTGTGCCGAATCTACTCGTTGCTGCATAATATCCCGTCCCTTGATATCCCCAAGAACGATCATATGGATGCTCAACAAGCGGCATGATTTCAATATGTGTAAATTGATGTTCCACCACATACGGAATGAGTTCTTCTACCATTTCCCTATAAGAATACAGCGTTCCATCTTCTTTCTTCTTCCAGGAACCGAAATGTAATTCATAAACTGTCATCGCTTCTTTATAAACCGGCTTTTTCTTTTTCTTACGACTCCAGTTTTTATCATTCCATTCGTATCCCTTCATATCAAAAACTACAGATGCCGTATTCGGTCTTACTTCTGCATATACAGCGTACGGATCTGCCTTAAAAATGACGTCACCAGCCATCGTTTCAATCGCATATTTATATATTTCCCTTTCTTCAATATGCGGTATAAACAAGGACCAAATTCCCTCTTCTGTCTCTTGTAGCATCTTATGTTGCTCATAATCCCATTCATTAAAATCGCCAACAACACTCATTGCTTTCGCATGAGGAGCCCATACTGTAAATCGTACCCCTCGCATCTCATCTTCCGTCACAATATGTGCGCCAAAGATGCTATAACTCTCATAGTACTTTTCTGTATGAAACTCATCTCGTTTCACTTTTTCACAATTTATTACACTCAATATGCTCACCTCACTAAGATGACAGAATTTTTTATACTTTAACTATTTCTGCAAAAAACTGTGATATCCTTGTTAATTTATAAAAAATATTCGTTTTTTTCTTAAAAACGTTGGTTTTTCTTCACATTTCCGTGTAAAATATCGAATTTTGACGAATATTCATTGCAAACGCTTCATTTTCCCCTATCTTTTTTACTATCATTTTTTCTCAACCTCTATTTTATTAGGTTTAGCCTATTTTTCATGCTATTTTCTACTTAAAACCGCAGCAAAACAATCTGTCATAAAAAAATATTTCTCAATATTTTTTTGTCATAATTTTATTGAAATGCAAAATTCATCAGCATATACTCGTTCTCAATAAAGAACATTACGCTTTCGTAAATATAATTCATACTAGAATACTGTGTTTACTTTACGAACGTTTCATAAAAAATCATATTAGGGGGCTTTCTTATGTCATTGAAACAAAAAGTAGGAATGGGAGTTGTCACAGCAACGCTTGGCTTATCACTTACATGCGGCGGTGTATTCGCCTACTTCAGTGATTCTGAAACATCTAGTAACTCATTTCAAGCTGGAACACTAGATCTTTCTATTAATCCAAGTGTAATCGTTGATGTGAAAGATTTAAAGCCAGGTGACTTTATTGAAAAAAATTTCACGCTTGAAAATAAAGGGTCATTGGATATTGCAAAAGTAGCACTTGAAACATCCTATGAAGTTACAGATGCAAAGCTAAATAATGACGGTGAAGATTTAGGCGACCACATTATCGTAAAGTTTCTAGTGAATGATGGAAAGCCATCGAATCCAAACGATGATCATGAAATTTTGTGGGAAACAAAACTATCAAAATTAAAAACTATGAAACCTGAGGATGTAGCTACATCTTTAGAACGTCATAACTTAATAGACGGTATTACATCTGGTGAAACAGATTATTTACACGTGCTCTTCTCCTTTGAAGACAACGACCAAGATCAAAATAAATTCCAAGGTGATTCCTTACAGCTAAACTGGACATTCCATGCCGAGCAAACAAAAGGCGTGGAGAAATAATTTTTAAAATACAAATTACCGGAGGCCTATAAAGGTTTAAACATTACGCAAGAAGCGAACGGAGTTATGTATTATGACTATTCTCCATACTTGCATAAGTTTTTACCTATTAATGCAGATGGTGACTTTAAAGTTGGCATTACCCCTGAATCCTTTAAAGTAGAAGGACCAATGAACACAGGCGTATATATTTTCGATTATGCAACTGCAGGTCCTGATTATCCAAGCGGTGTAAATAACTATTGGTTTATCCCACAAGGTGCTCAATATGCGAAAACTAGTTATGATAAAAAAGAAGTATACAAAAATGATGAACTTACTGTAACACTAAACGCAAAACACGTAAAACAATTTGTTGCAGGGGAATTTAACGTAAAATTCCTAGAGAAAAATTTCAAATTTGCAAATGCGAAATTGAATCCTGCTTTTGAAAAGCTACTTTCTGAAAAAGGTGTAATCGCAAAAGTGAATGAGCCGAAATTAGAAGCCGGTTCTGTTACAATAGGCGGATCTATCGATGATAAAAACTTCGCCGGATTAGATGGTGATTTCCCGTTCATTGATGTAACTTTCAAAGTAGAAAATGATGAATTTTATGAAGCAAATGCCCAATTAGAATCACCAATTTTTGTTTACTGGAAACAAGGTGAAACAGAACCGAATAGAATGCGTGTACTTCAAGATCAAACATTCTCAGTTATGTCCTTAAACTCACTAGTAGAAGGAAATATTAAACCTGGTGCATTCTTAAATGAACGTGGATATTTAGATGAAAAGCTCGATTATACAAAGCTTGGTGTAAAAGTATATGCAACTGATTCTTACCGTCATAAATTTGAAGGCTCACTAGATAAATACGGATACTTCAAACTGAATGGACTTCCTGTTAATAATCGTGACTATAATTTATACTTAGAAGTACCAGGGCATTTAACAAGCCGTCTAACAACAAAATTAGGTACTGAAAAAGATGGTAAGCTACTTGGCCAATATTATTATGCACGACCTGATGAAAACCTTGCCGGTGATGTAAATGGTGATAAAGTCATTGATATTAAAGATGCTGAAATTATCGCTAGCAACTATGGTAAAAAAGGAGTATCTGTAAAAGGCGGCGACCTTAATAGCGACGGAATTGTCGATGAAAAAGACATTCGTTTCGTTGAAAAGAACTTCTTGAAAAAAGGACCAGATGCATCTAAATCACAAACAGCTGTAGAAAAATCAAAAAGCGGTACACTCGCAGATATTTTAAAGAAATTGGGCTTAACGCCTAAAAAATAATAAAGTGAAACTTTAATCAGTGGGGGGTTTGTTCATCCCCACTGATTATTAGCCCACACCAATCGGGGTCTTACTGCCCGGCAAATAGCGGGATAAAAAAGAGCACTCTACTTTACGTAGAGTGCTCTTTTTCTATAAACGACCCTTATCCAGCAAAAGGGGTATATTGGGGATATACAAGGGAAACCGGAAAAGGAATTTATATTAAATTATATAAGTTCAGAGGTAAGAAGCAGTTTCCCACCTCTGAATTATTTAGCAATTATTATAGTACTGGTGCCATTGTTTCTTTTAATACTTTTACAGAATGAGCGAATTTCACTTTTTCTTCTTCATTTAGCTCAAGTTCTACAATTTCACGTACACCTTCGCGGTTAATTACAGCTGGAACACCTACGTAAGCATCTTTCTCACCGTATTGACCTTCAAGGTATGCAGATACAGTTAATACGCTGTTCTCGTTGTTTAAGATTGCTTTAGTTACACGAAGTAGTGACATACCGATTCCGTAGTAAGTTGCACCTTTACGCTCGATGATATGATAAGCTGCATCACGTACGTTTTCGAAAATTTTATCTAAGTCTTCTTGATTGTACTGTTCGTTGTTAGCTAAGATTGTTTCTAGTTTTTGTACACCGATAGTAGCGTGGCTCCATACTGGAAGTTCAGTATCACCGTGCTCACCAACGATGTAAGCATGAACGTTACGTGGATCTACATCTAAGTAGTCACCTAACATGTAACGGAAACGAGCAGAGTCTAAAGTTGTACCAGAACCGATTACGCGCTCTTTTGGTAGACCAGATTCTTTCCAAGTTACGTAAGTTAAAATGTCAACTGGGTTAGTTGCGATTAAGAAGATTCCATCGAATCCGCTATCCATAATACCGCGAACGATTTGTTTAAAGATCTTTGTATTTTTCTCAACTAAGTCTAAACGAGTTTCACCTGGTTTTTGTGGTAATCCCGCAGTGATAACTACTAAATCTGCATCTTTACAATCTGCATAGCTACCGCTCCAAACTTTTGTTGGTGATGGAGAGAATGGTACCGCATGGCTTAAGTCCATTGCTTCCCCTTCTGCTTTTGCTTCATTAACATCTACAAGTACAAATTCTTCAGCTACACCTTGGTTGATCATTGAGTAAGCGTAACTACAACCTACAGCTCCTGTTCCTACTAATACTACACGATTGATACCTTTTTTCATGTTAATTTCCCCTCTCTATTGTTCACATATATTTTTTTATGATTGTTTAAGTAATTAATTAAAATACTAATTTAATGTTGTTTAACTTCTTTACATTCATATTGTAGCACGTATCATTGTGAATTACTTCACAAATTATGACCTATTTGTGAACTTTTTCACATAGAGTGTAAAGTTATTGGAATAGGTGTGGAATCCATTTCAATGGAGGCGTTTTCTTTAGATTGTGAAAGGGTTTTTCTTATGGTTTTTGTCGATAAGTGAAATTATATCGGCGATTATTAGAATATATCGACCGTAACTCCAAATATATCAGCGATTTTTGCAATATATCGACTTACCGACAAAACTCGACAATAATGACAACATAAAAAGCTGTCTCCAGTAGATTACTTATTGGGAGACAGCTTCTTCTATATATTATTTATTTTCCGCAGTAGCCCCTAAAACAGCAGCTTTTACGTAATTTTGACCGTTTAATTTTTGTAAATCCACAGCCGTTCCCGTCACAACAACACCGATAACTTTTACATCTTGCTCACTTGGTTTTATTTTCTTTCCTTTTAGGTAGTCATATATACGTTCATATTCCTCATAATACTTTCCCTTTTGCTCCAGTCCATTTTGAATTGCTAAAAGAAAATCTTTTTCCGTTCCATTTCCAAATTCAATATCACCTGGTTTTGCTTTAAAACCGTACACATTATAAGCACTTTCGGTCATATCATCAATAGAATATGATTTTTTATCATCATACGTATCTACCCAATACCAAACAGGATGCACCCCTTCTGGAAGTATCTCTTTTATTTCAGACACTTTATACGGTTTATCAAAAGATATAGCCAATTCAGCTACTTTCTTTTCATCTTTTATTTTCTCTATATCATTTATATAACGATTATATGAAGCAAATGGGAGATAAAACTGCATCTCTCTTTCCATCGTTTGATTATTATACAATTCACTTGTCTTATTAATACGTTCATTCCCCATTACAACATTATCTGATATTGTTAATGGATTTACATTCGATAATCGGCGAAATGTATTCCAAACTTTATACTCATACACTTCATCTTCCCACTTAACAGGTTTCCCTTCAATAACCTTATATGTTTTATACTCTACTGTGCTTTTAAATAAACCGTTAGAAGTAATTGCTACGCCTCTTTCCGTATTAGGTCTTGTAATTTGTCTTATCATATTTAAGTCACGATCCATAGTTAAGTAAGCTCTATTGTTCAATTGTGAAATTACTATTATAAAACCAAAGAATAGAACAATAAAAAGTGAAATCGAAATTACTGTAATTTTTAATAATTGTCTTCGCTTCGCCTTCTTCAACATTTTTGATACTTTACTTGAATCTATATCAAAATCGAAATCATCTCTGCTCATCTTCAAACCTCCCATACAGCTTTTTAAACTCATTGCGAGCCCTATACAAAGAAACACGTACGGTCTCTTCTTTCATCTCTAATACGGTTGCTATCTCCTTATATGAGAGTTCATAGTCATACTTTAATAAAAGAATATGTTTATATACTGGATTCATCTTTCCAAGTATGCTTTGTATTTCTACTTGAAGCTCTTTTCTTAAAAGTGGTTCATCTAATCCTTTTGCTCCAATTAATTGAACAGATTCAATCGGGATTTGTTCAATACGCTGTTGCCTTCTTGCTAGATCACGATGCCTATTAATCGCAACTTGAAATAACCATGTTTTTATATACGTAATTTTCATATTCGGTATAGATACTAATGCCTTATGTATCGTGTCTTGAACGATATCTTCTGCTTCTACTGGTGGTACTCCAATTTTAAGTAAATACCTATAAATGCTTTTAGATGTTTCTATAATGATTTTTTCATACTCCATCGCTCTCTCCTTTCTATTAGTTAGACGATTCAAATAGAAAAAAGTATACAAGAAATCCATAAAAAAAAGCAGACTATCCAAAGCCCACTTTTACACAACAAAAAAGAGATAGCAGATTATGCTATCTCTTTTAGTATGACCCGTACGGGATTCGAACCCGTGTTACCGCCGTGAAAGGGCGGTGTCTTAACCACTTGACCAACGGGCCAATTCTGGCAGAGAAGAAGGGATTCGAACCCTCGCACCGCGTTCGCGATCTACTCCCTTAGCAGGGGAGCCCCTTGAGCCACTTGGGTACTTCTCTATAATATGGCTCCGCAGGTAGGACTCGAACCTACGACCGATCGGTTAACAGCCGATAGCTCTACCACTGAGCTACTGCGGAACAATTATGGTGGGCCTAAATGGACTCGAACCATCGACCTCACGCTTATCAGGCGTGCGCTCTAACCAGCTGAGCTATAGGCCCATAATTGAAAAGCGGGTGAAGAGAATCGAACTCTCGACCAGAGCTTGGAAGGCTCTTGTTTTACCACTAAACTACACCCGCATTAAATTGTAAATGGTGAGCCATGAAGGATTCGAACCTTCGACCCTCTGATTAAAAGTCAGATGCTCTACCAACTGAGCTAATGGCTCATTTTGAAAGTGGTGCCGGCTAGAGGACTTGAACCCCCAACCTACTGATTACAAGTCAGTTGCTCTACCAATTGAGCTAAGCCGGCTTGCGATTTCAAAATGGTGGCTCGGGACGGAATCGAACCGCCGACACGAGGATTTTCAGTCCTCTGCTCTACCGACTGAGCTACCGAGCCTTTATGTAAAAAAATGGCGGTCCCGACCGGGGTCGAACCGGCGATCTCCTGCGTGACAGGCAGGCATGTTAACCACTACACCACGGGACCATTTGGTTGCGGGGACAGGATTTGAACCTGCGACCTTCGGGTTATGAGCCCGACGAGCTACCGTGCTGCTCCACCCCGCGATGATAAAATATTTAATTTAGAAAAAATGGAGGAGGTAGAGGGATTCGAACCCCCGCGCGACTCTCGCCGCCTGTCGGTTTTCAAGACCGATCCCTTCAGCCGAACTTGGGTATACCTCCGAGATATAAACTTTGAGTGGTGGACCTTGTAGGACTCGAACCTACGACCGGACGGTTATGAGCCGTCTGCTCTAACCAGCTGAGCTAAAGGTCCTTATGGTAGCGGCGGAGGGGATCGAACCCCCGACCTCACGGGTATGAACCGTACGCTCTAGCCAGCTGAGCTACACCGCCATAAGTAATATAAAAATAAGTGGAGCCTAGCGGGATCGAACCGCTGACCTCCTGCGTGCAAGGCAGGCGCTCTCCCAGCTGAGCTAAGGCCCCATGTTTTTGGGAATATCGGGAAGACAGGATTTGAACCTGCGACCCCCTGGTCCCAAACCAGGTGCTCTACCAAGCTGAGCCACTTCCCGTTAATAAAAGCGCGCCCGAGAGGAGTCGAACCCCTAACCTCTTGATCCGTAGTCAAACGCTCTATCCAATTGAGCTACGGGCGCATATGGTGCCGAGGGCGGGGGTCGAACCCGCACGGTGGTCACCCACCGCAGGATTTTAAGTCCTGTGCGTCTGCCTGTTCCGCCACCCCGGCATGTCATATTGAAAATTGGAGCGGAAGACGGGATTCGAACCCGCGACCCCAACCTTGGCAAGGTTGTATTCTACCACTGAACTACTTCCGCAAGACATGTTATGAGATATTTTATTAAAAGTGCGGGTGAAGGGAGTCGAACCCCCACGCCAAAGGCGCCAGATCCTAAGTCTGGTGCGTCTGCCAATTCCGCCACACCCGCATATTAATTTATTTAAGAAAAAATGGGGCGACTGATGGGAATCGAACCCACGAATGCCGGAGCCACAATCCGGTGCGTTAACCACTTCGCCACAACCGCCATAGTTACTGGTGCCGACTAGAGGACTTGAACCCCCAACCTACTGATTACAAGTCAGTTGCTCTACCAATTGAGCTAAGTCGGCTAAATGGTGGAGGATGACGGGATCGAACCGCCGACCCCCTGCTTGTAAGGCAGGTGCTCTCCCAGCTGAGCTAATCCTCCATTTGCCTGGCAACGTCCTACTCTCACAGGGACAAGGTCCCAACTACCATCGGCGCTAGAGAGCTTAACTTCCGTGTTCGGTATGGGAACGGGTGTGACCTCTCTGCCATCATTACCAGACTGTATTCATTTAAGACAAGAATTATTGTAACTTATTTAACTTTTAAAGTCAACAAGTTTTTTATATTCTTTCAAAACTAGATAACATTGCTTCATATTATATGGTTAAGTCCTCGATCTATTAGTATTCGTCAGCTCCACATGTCACCATGCTTCCACCTCGAACCTATCAACCTGATCATCTTTCAGGGATCTTACTAGCTTACGCTATGGGAAATCTCATCTTGAGGGGGGCTTCATGCTTAGATGCTTTCAGCACTTATCCCTTCCGCACATAGCTACCCAGCTATGCCCTTGGCAGAACAACTGGTACACCAGCGGTGCGTCCATCCCGGTCCTCTCGTACTAAGGACAGCTCCTCTCAAATTTCCTACGCCCACGACGGATAGGGACCGAACTGTCTCACGACGTTCTGAACCCAGCTCGCGTACCGCTTTAATGGGCGAACAGCCCAACCCTTGGGACCGACTACAGCCCCAGGATGCGATGAGCCGACATCGAGGTGCCAAACCTCCCCGTCGATGTGGACTCTTGGGGGAGATAAGCCTGTTATCCCCGGGGTAGCTTTTATCCGTTGAGCGATGGCCCTTCCATGCGGAACCACCGGATCACTAAGCCCGACTTTCGTCCCTGCTCGACTTGTAGGTCTCGCAGTCAAGCTCCCTTATGCCTTTGCACTCTACGAATGATTTCCAACCATTCTGAGGGAACCTTTGGGCGCCTCCGTTACACTTTAGGAGGCGACCGCCCCAGTCAAACTGCCCACCTGACACTGTCTCCCGGGTCGATAAGACCCGTAGGTTAGAATTTCAATACAGTCAGGGCGGTATCCCACCAGCGCCTCCACCGAAGCTAGCGCTCCGGTTTCAATGGCTCCCGCCTATCCTGTACAAACTGTACCAAAATTCAATATCAGGCTACAGTAAAGCTCCACGGGGTCTTTCCGTCCTGTCGCGGGTAACCT
The DNA here is from genome assembly GCF_000496285.1 of Bacillus toyonensis BCT-7112. Taxonomy (GTDB): domain Bacteria; phylum Bacillota; class Bacilli; order Bacillales; family Bacillaceae_G; genus Bacillus_A; species Bacillus_A toyonensis. Next base: position 2,066,505 of record NC_022781.1, read on the forward strand.
GCATCTTCACAGGTACTATAATTTCACCGAGTCTCTGGTTGAGACAGTGCCCAAATCGTTACACCTTTCGTGCGGGTCGGAACTTACCCGACAAGGAATTTCGCTACCTTAGGACCGTTATAGTTACGGCCGCCGTTTACTGGGGCTTCAGTTCAGAGCTTCGCTTACGCTAACCCCTCTCCTTAACCTTCCAGCACCGGGCAGGTGTCAGCCCCTATACTTCGCCTTACGGCTTCGCAGAGACCTGTGTTTTTGCTAAACAGTCGCTTGGGCCTATTCACTGCGGCTTTCCGTTAAGAAAGCACCCCTTCTCCCGAAGTTACGGGGTCATTTTGCCGAGTTCCTTAACCAGAGTTCTCTCGCACACCTTAGGATTCTCTCCTCGCCTACCTGTGTCGGTTTGCGGTACAGGCACCTTTTATCTCGCTAGAAGCTTTTCTTGGCAGCGGGGAATCAAAGACTTCGCTCCATAAGGAGCTTCCCCATCACAGCTCAGCCTTCACGATAAGCGGATTTGCCTACTTATCAGCCTAACTGCTTGGACGTGCACAACCAATCGCACGCTTCTTCTATCCTTCTGCGTCCCTCCATTGCTCAAACGATAAAGAGGTGGTACAGGAATATCAACCTGTTGTCCATCGCCTACGCCTGTCGGCCTCGGCTTAGGTCCTGACTAACCCTGAGCGGACGAGCCTTCCTCAGGAAACCTTAGGCATTCGGTGGACGGGATTCTCACCCGTCTTTCGCTACTCATACCGGCATTCTCACTTCTAAGCGCTCCACCAGTCCTTCCGGTCTGACTTCACTGCACTTAGAACGCTCCCCTACCACTGATACCATTGGTATCAATTCGCAGCTTCGGTGGTGTATTTAGCCCCGGTACATTTTCGGCGCAGAGTCACTCGACTAGTGAGCTATTACGCACTCTTTAAATGGTGGCTGCTTCTAAGCCAACATCCTAGTTGTCTAAGCAACTCCACATCCTTTTCCACTTAATACACACTTTGGGACCTTAGCTGGCGATCTGGGCTGTTTCCCTCTTGACTACGGATCTTATCACTCGCAGTCTGACTCCTAAGGATAAGTCATTGGCATTCGGAGTTTGACTGAATTCGGTAATCCGATGAGGACCCCTAGTTCAATCAGTGCTCTACCTCCAAGACTCTTACACTTAAGGCTAGCCCTAAAGCTATTTCGGGGAGAACCAGCTATCTCCAGGTTCGATTGGAATTTCTCCGCTACCCACACCTCATCCCCGCACTTTTCAACGTGCGTGGGTTCGGGCCTCCATTCAGTGTTACCTGAACTTCACCCTGGACATGGGTAGATCACCTGGTTTCGGGTCTACGACCACGTACTAAACGCCCTATTCAGACTCGCTTTCGCTGCGGCTCCGTCTCTTCAACTTAACCTCGCACGGGATCGTAACTCGCCGGTTCATTCTACAAAAGGCACGCCATCACCCATTAACGGGCTCTGACTATTTGTAGGCACACGGTTTCAGGATCTCTTTCACTCCCCTTCCGGGGTGCTTTTCACCTTTCCCTCACGGTACTGGTTCACTATCGATCACTAGGGAGTATTTAGCCTTGGGAGATGGTCCTCCCAGATTCCGACGGAATTTCACGTGTTCCGCCGTACTCAGGATACATTCAAGAGAGAACGAAGTTTCGACTACGGGGTTGTTACCCTCTACGACGGACCTTTCCAGGTCGCTTCGTCTACCTCGTTCCTTTGTAACTCCGTATAGAATGTCCTACAACCCCAAGAGGCAAGCCTCTTGGTTTGGGCTAGATTCCGTTTCGCTCGCCGCTACTCAGGAAATCGCATTTGCTTTCTCTTCCTCCAGGTACTTAGATGTTTCAGTTCCCTGGGTCTGTCTTCCATACCCTATGTATTCAGGTAAGGATACCATACCATTACGTATAGTGGGTTTCCCCATTCGGAAATCTTCGGATCAAAGCTTACTTACAGCTCCCCGAAGCATATCGGCGTTAGTCCCGTCCTTCATCGACTCCTAGTGTCAAGGCATCCACCGTGCGCCCTTTCTAACTTAACCAAACTAAAATTAAAAAAATATGAGCTACACTGTTATCTAGTTTTCAAAGAACATACATTTATATATGAGAGATAGTTCTCTCAAAACTGAACAAAACGAAACACGGAAACTTATATTGATGAACAGCGTTCATCAATTCTCCATAGAAAGGAGGTGATCCAGCCGCACCTTCCGATACGGCTACCTTGTTACGACTTCACCCCAATCATCTGTCCCACCTTAGGCGGCTGGCTCCATAAAGGTTACCCCACCGACTTCGGGTGTTACAAACTCTCGTGGTGTGACGGGCGGTGTGTACAAGGCCCGGGAACGTATTCACCGCGGCATGCTGATCCGCGATTACTAGCGATTCCAGCTTCATGTAGGCGAGTTGCAGCCTACAATCCGAACTGAGAACGGTTTTATGAGATTAGCTCCACCTCGCGGTCTTGCAGCTCTTTGTACCGTCCATTGTAGCACGTGTGTAGCCCAGGTCATAAGGGGCATGATGATTTGACGTCATCCCCACCTTCCTCCGGTTTGTCACCGGCAGTCACCTTAGAGTGCCCAACTTAATGATGGCAACTAAGATCAAGGGTTGCGCTCGTTGCGGGACTTAACCCAACATCTCACGACACGAGCTGACGACAACCATGCACCACCTGTCACTCTGCTCCCGAAGGAGAAGCCCTATCTCTAGGGTTTTCAGAGGATGTCAAGACCTGGTAAGGTTCTTCGCGTTGCTTCGAATTAAACCACATGCTCCACCGCTTGTGCGGGCCCCCGTCAATTCCTTTGAGTTTCAGCCTTGCGGCCGTACTCCCCAGGCGGAGTGCTTAATGCGTTAACTTCAGCACTAAAGGGCGGAAACCCTCTAACACTTAGCACTCATCGTTTACGGCGTGGACTACCAGGGTATCTAATCCTGTTTGCTCCCCACGCTTTCGCGCCTCAGTGTCAGTTACAGACCAGAAAGTCGCCTTCGCCACTGGTGTTCCTCCATATCTCTACGCATTTCACCGCTACACATGGAATTCCACTTTCCTCTTCTGCACTCAAGTCTCCCAGTTTCCAATGACCCTCCACGGTTGAGCCGTGGGCTTTCACATCAGACTTAAGAAACCACCTGCGCGCGCTTTACGCCCAATAATTCCGGATAACGCTTGCCACCTACGTATTACCGCGGCTGCTGGCACGTAGTTAGCCGTGGCTTTCTGGTTAGGTACCGTCAAGGTGCCAGCTTATTCAACTAGCACTTGTTCTTCCCTAACAACAGAGTTTTACGACCCGAAAGCCTTCATCACTCACGCGGCGTTGCTCCGTCAGACTTTCGTCCATTGCGGAAGATTCCCTACTGCTGCCTCCCGTAGGAGTCTGGGCCGTGTCTCAGTCCCAGTGTGGCCGATCACCCTCTCAGGTCGGCTACGCATCGTTGCCTTGGTGAGCCGTTACCTCACCAACTAGCTAATGCGACGCGGGTCCATCCATAAGTGACAGCCGAAGCCGCCTTTCAATTTCGAACCATGCAGTTCAAAATGTTATCCGGTATTAGCCCCGGTTTCCCGGAGTTATCCCAGTCTTATGGGCAGGTTACCCACGTGTTACTCACCCGTCCGCCGCTAACTTCTTGAGAGCAAGCTCTCAATCCATTCGCTCGACTTGCATGTATTAGGCACGCCGCCAGCGTTCATCCTGAGCCAGGATCAAACTCTCCAATAAAGTTAGTTTGTCTAGCATCTAAAAATAAAAATTGACGTTTCACGTTGTTTGTTTCGTTCAGTTTTCAAAGAACTACTTGGTCGCTCATTTGCGACTTCCTTATGTTAACATCTTCGTTTTTCGATGTCAACTAGGTTTTTTAATTTCTTTTTTGTCGTTTTCTGCGTTTCCGCATCAGCGACGGTTATTAATATATCATGGTGAAAATTGAAATGCAACACCTTTTATAAACTTTTTTTAAAACCACCCACATTTCTTTTTTAATATCATATACTTAAACGAAATATCTCTTTCATGTATAAGCAATTCCTACATATATTCTATATAAAGTTACTCTATCAAAAAACGTTTCTTTCTATAATAAACGTTTTATTCCTATAAAATATCATACAAGGAGGAATACATATGGACTATACAGATTTATTACTCAAACTAGGTCTCTCGGCTATTTTAGGATTCGCCATCGGTTTAGAACGTGAATTAAAACGTAAACCACTTGGTTTAAAGACTTGTTTAGTTATCTCTATTATTAGTTGCCTCCTCACTATTGTTTCTATTAAAGCAGCTTACAATTTACCACATACCGACCATATGAATATGGACCCCCTTCGACTTGCTGCTCAAATTGTATCAGGAATTGGTTTTTTAGGTGCAGGTGTTATTTTACGAAGAGGAAACGATAGTATTGCTGGGCTAACGACCGCCGCCATGATTTGGGGTGCTTCTGGTATTGGCATTGCCGTTGGAGCTGGTTTCTATATTGAAGCGATTTTCGGAATGTGCTTCCTTATGATTAGTGTAGAACTTATACCATTAACGATGAAATTTATAGGACCTAGGTCATTTCGTCAACGTGATATCGCAGTGAAACTTGTTGTACGAAATATGGACAATATCCCGATCGTAATTGAAGAAATAAAAGAAATGGATATAAAAGTTAAGAACATGAAGCTCAAAACATTGGAAAATGGTTCGCACTATTTACATTTAAAATTGTCTATCGATCAAAAAAGACATACTGCTGATGTTTATTATGCTCTTCAACACCTTGAAAGTGTTCAACAAACTGAAGTTGAAAGTATGTAATAGAAAACAAACTCTCTTTTAAATTAGAGAGTTTTTCTTTTTTCTATAATGGTAACAATGAATGTAGTCCTGCAAAGTAAGGAGGAATTAGCAATTGAAATCCCGTCCAAATTTAGTAGATACATTTCGTGATTCCATTATTTTTCGTTTAATTTGCTTTATTGTTGTACTTACTGCTTTTTCCGGCTTTCTTATACATAGATTAGAACCATCGCACTTCACCACATGGTTTGATGGAATTTGGTGGTCAATCGTTACAATTTTCACTGTTGGCTATGGTGACTTTGCCCCACATACACTAATAGGCAAACTCATCGGTATGAGTATTATTTTATTTGGAACCGGTTTTTGTTCTTATTATATGGTTCTATTCGCCACTGATATGATTAATAAACAATATATGAAAGTTAAAGGAGAAGAAGCTGCGACTGCTAGCGGTCATATGATTATTGTCGGCTGGAACGAACGGGCAAAACATGTTGTAAAACAAATGCACATCTTACAACCAAACCTTGATATCGTTTTAATTGATGAAACACTTTCTTTACTTCCAAAACCATTTCATCATTTAGAGTTTATAAAAGGTTGTCCACATCACGATCAAACGTTATTAAAAGCTAACATTACAACGGCACACACCATATTAATAACGGCTGATAAAGAAAAAAATGAAAGCTTAGCTGATACACAGTCCATCTTAAATATTTTAACTGCAAAAGGACTTAATCCAAACATTCATTGCATCGCTGAACTTCTTACTTCGGATCAAATTCAAAATGCAACGAGAGCTGGTGTATCAGAAATTATAGAAGGAAATAAATTAACGAGCTATGTATTTACCGCTTCTCTTTTATTTCCTTCTATTTCAGGTGTACTATTCTCACTTTACGATGAAATCTCTGATAACAAATTACAACTGATGGAGCTTTCTCCGCCTTGCACCGGACAAACTTTTGCAAATTGTAGCTATACTCTTTTAAAACAAAACATTCTCTTACTAGGTATAAAGCGTGACGATCAATATATGATTAACCCAGTCCATACCTTCATTCTTATCGAAAGCGACATACTCATTGTTATTCACCATTAAAAAAGTGACGCTCTAGTTCCTGTACTAATACTTTCCCAATATTAATATACTTACTTTTCACATCTCCATCTGGATCTTTCGGCTCAGCAAATTGATCAAATCCGCTCGTTCCAGCTGTTAACGCATTCACATTATCATCTAGTTCGTCTTGATACACATGCGAAAGAATATACGGCGTTTCAAGACGGACTATTACACCAGGCACATCTAATTCCCCATCCACAGCTGTAAATGGCACTCGTAAAAATTGATAGCCATCTTCTTCGTCGATTTTGTAATCAAAGCACCCTTTATCGTAATCCCAATTGCCACCAATACTATATCCAAGTGGTTTCATAACCTCTTCTAACTTATATAACGCATATGTATGTCCTTTTAACTTTGATTGAATCGGAATCAAGCCCATCCCTCCAAGACTTTTCCTTTAGCATACCCATTCTAGTTTGAATATACCGATGGACATTTCAGTAAAATAATAAAAAGCGACCGGAGATCCGGTCGCTTTTTATTATTTTAAACGCTCTTCTAATTCTGCTTTTAATTCTTCAAATCCTGGTTTACCAAGTAAAGCAAACATGTTTTTCTTGTATGCTTCTACTCCTGGTTGGTCAAATGGATTTACGCCTAATAAGTAGCCGCTCATCGCACATGCTTTTTCGAAGAAGTATACAAGGTAACCGAATGTGTACTCATTTAATTCAGGAATATTTACGATTAAGTTTGGTACTCCGCCATCGCTATGTGCAAGTAATGTGCCTTCATATGCTTTTGTGTTTACGAAGTCTACAGTTTCACCTGCAAGGTAGTTTAATCCATCTAAATCGTTTTCTTCTGATTCGATTGTCAGTTCATGTGTAGATTTACCCACTTTAAGAACTGTTTCAAATAAGTCACGACGACCTTCTTGAACGTATTGACCTAATGAGTGTAAGTCAGTTGAGAAATTTGCTGAAGATGGGAAAATACCTTTTTGATCTTTTCCTTCACTTTCACCAAATAACTGTTTCCACCACTCAGCGAAGTATTGAAGTGCTGGCTCATAGTTAACAAGCATTTCAATTGTTTTTCCTTTATTGTATAAAGCGTTACGAACTACTGCGTATTGATAAGCTGGGTTTTCTTCTAGTTCTGATGCCCCGAAGTCGTCATGGCCAGCAGCTGCACCTTTCATCATCTCTTCAATATTTAAGCCACTTACTGCGATTGGTAATAAACCAACTGGCGTTAATACAGAGAAACGTCCTCCAACATCATCTGGAATTACGAATGTTTCGTAGCCTTCGTTATCAGCTAATGTTTTTAATGCACCACGCGCTTTATCTGTAGTTGCATAAATACGTTTGCGAGCTTCTTCTTTTCCATACTTCTCTTCTAATAACTTACGGAAAATACGGAATGCAAGTGCAGGCTCTGTTGTTGTACCTGATTTGGAAATAACGTTAATAGAGAAGTCTTTACCTTCTAATACATCCATTAAATCTTTCATGTAAGTGGAGCTAATGTTTTGTCCAACAAATAGCACTTGTGGAGTTTTACGTTGTTCTTTAGAAAGCGTATTGTAGAATGAATGGTTTAACATTTCGATTGCTGCACGTGCTCCTAGGTAAGAACCACCGATACCTACAACAAGTAAAATGTCAGAGTCATTTTTAATTTTTTCTGCGCATTTTTGAATGCGAGCAAATTCTTCTTTGTCATATTGAAGCGGAAGCTCTACCCACCCAAGGAAATCGTTCCCAGCTCCAGTTTTTTCGTGGATTGCATGATGTGTTACTTTCACTGCATCACGTAAATAAGTGATTTCATGTTCACCGATGAAGGATAACGCTTTAGAATAGTCGAACGTTACATGTGTACTCATCTTTTTCCCTCCAATTATGGATATGTATTTCTGTATTCACTTTAGCGAAACTGAAGTTGTAAATCAAGCGATTCAACCAGTGTAAACGTAACCAATATATATTTTTTAGAAAAAGTTCATTTTTTGCATAAAAATTCGCATTTTTCGGTATAGATGTATATACATCTTTTTTTCACACATTTTTTATGTATAAAAACAACATAACTGCACCATTCTATAAAAGAGTTGATTAACTCAGCGCTTGCTCATGCTTCACAATTAAGGGGGGCTTTTTCATGAGTACATTGCAACGTATCGCATTAGTCTTTACTGTAATTGGTGCAGTAAACTGGGGACTAATCGGGTTCTTCCAGTTTGACTTAGTAGCAGCCATTTTCGGCGGACAAAACTCAGCTCTTGCACGTATTATTTACGGCATCGTTGGTATATCTGGGCTTATCAATCTTGGTTTACTGTTTAAACCATCTGAAAATCTTGGTACACACCCAGAAACAAACGAAATTCGATAACCAGTATGTCCTTTCACCTCCGACATACGAATATGATTGCATGCAATCATATTTGCAAATATATATCATAAGATAAAGTAAAAGAGGAACGCTCATATGCGCTCCTCTTTTACTTTGTTAACTCGGACTCTTCAATCCATTCTGTCAGCTTTTCTCGCAACGTATTAAATCCGTCCTTAGATGGATTCGGTATAAGAATCCTTCCTTGTTTTCTTTTCGCCGCTTTTAACGATAAACTCATTTTTCTGTGCTCTTCATCAATTGAAAGTACTTTTACTTCTACTGTATCGCCGACTTTCAAAAAGTCATGAATATCCTTTACATATCCATTTGTAATTTCAGATATATGCACAAGTCCTTGTGTTTCTGCATCTAACGCTACAAATGCACCGTAATCTTGAATTCCAGTCACTTTCCCTGTTACAACCACTCCTGTTGTATATTGTTCTGACATATGAAACACTCCCATACGTTTACCATTTTCTCTACAAATGTAGATTGCAAAACAGATGTACTTATTTTAAATATCCGATTAATTAGTACGCCTGTTACGTATCGCTACCTAACAGGCGCATACCTTATATTAGTAAATTATACCACTATGACAGAACTCATTCAAAATTCACGAAAAAATTTCCTGTAGCACGTATAATTCTCCAATATTGGGATAGAATACTAACACATGGCTTTCTAGTATTCCCCCCCTTTTATGGACAAAACGTATTATGTTTTGTCCTTTTTTTATTCTCGACGAACCGTTCCATTCTCTTCATTGCTTCTATAAGTTGTTCAAGCGATGTTGCATACGAACAACGAATAAATCCTTCACCACTTTCTCCAAATACACTTCCAGGTACAACAGCCACTTTTTCTTCTAGTAATAACTGTTCTGCAAATTCCACTGAAGTTAGTCCAGTTGAGGCAACAGAAGGAAAGACATAAAACGCTCCGCCCGGCACATGACACGTTAATCCCCTCTCATTGAAAGATGTCGCCATAAAATTACGGCGTTTCTTATAGCTATCTCTCATTCGAATGACTTCATCATTCCCTCCGCGTAATGCTTCAAGAGCTGCGAACTGGGACATCGTCGGTGCACACATCATAGAATATTGATGAATTTTAAGCATCAACTCTGAAAATTGAACGGGAGCTGCGATCATACCGAGACGCCATCCTGTCATCGCAAATCCTTTTGAAAATCCCGAAATTAAAATCGTATGTTCGCGCATGTTTTGAATGCTCGCGAAACTCGTATACACTTCGTCATATACAAGCTCTGCATAAATTTCATCAGATAATACGATTAAATTGTACTTCTCAACCATTACTGCTAACTTTTCTAGTTCGGATTTGTTTAACATTGCACCTGTTGGATTATTTGGGGAACAAAGTAAAATTGCCTTTGTTTTCGCTGTAATAGCTGCTTCAATTTGTTCGGGTTGTAATTTAAACTCTTTTTCTAAAGTAGTCGCTATAGGAACTGGAACTCCTCCAGCTAATGTTACAAGTGGTGCATAAGAAACGAAGCTCGGTTCAATAATGAGTACTTCATCATCAGGATTTATAATGGCACGCATCGCTACATCTAACGCTTGGCTCGCTCCAACCGTAACAATGATTTCATCGTTTGAATCATAAGATACTGCAAATTGTTTTTTTAGATACTTTGCTATTTCTTGACGGAGCTCCAATAATCCTGCATTTGCTGTATACGCTGTATATCCTTGCTCTAAAGAACGGATACATGCTTGCCTTACATTCCAAGGTGTAACAAAGTCAGGCTCTCCCACTCCAAGTGAAATAACACCTTTCATACTTGCGGCTAAATCGAAAAACTTTCGAATACCAGACGGTTGTAAAGATTCTGCTACTCTAGATAGTTCAAACTGCTTCATGGTGTCACCACAATTCGCTTATCATCATCGTTTTTTTCATAAATAATTCCCTCATGTTTATACTTCTTCAAAATGAAATGAGTTGTTGTAGAAACGACAGATTCAATCGTTGCTAATTTCTCAGAAACAAACATCGCTACTTCTCCCATCGTCTTTCCTTCTAATGTAATAGAAAGATCATATGTCCCTGACATTAAATACACGGATTTCACTTCTGAATAGCGATAAATTTGTTCAGCAACTGCATCAAACCCAACACCGTGCTTCGGCGTAACTTTCACATCAATCATCGCTGTTAAACCCGTATGTTCTTTTACTTTTGTCCAATCAATATGTGTTACATAATCCACAATAATCTTTTCACTTTCTAATTTCGCAACCATCTTCTTCACTTCTTCTACTTCTATATTTAACAGCTTTGCCAATGTATCTACAGACAAACGACTACTTTTTTCAAGACAAGCCAATAATTCTAATTCCTTTTCAGTCACCATATAAATCATCCTTCCTTTTCGTTTCTGTCTAAATTATACAAATACCCTTTCCAGTTTGAAAAGAAGATTTTTTTAGAGAATTATGTCAAAATAAAGTGAAACTTTAATCAGCGGAAAGGTTCATCCCGCTGATTATTAGCCCACACCAATCGGGCTTTTACGGGCAGTTAGTCTCCCCCTATCTTCTTTGCTTCAGGCATTTTTAGGGGCGGGAGGCTTATTGTCCGTTAACAAGGGATAAAAGTGAGAGGGGATGGAACCGTGAAACCAAAAGTATATATCGCTGAACCAGTTCCAACATTTGTAGAAAACTATTTATCAGAACACTGTGATTATGAAACATGGAATCAAAATGAGAAAGTACCTCGTGATGTTCTATTAGAGAAAATACAAGATAAAGATGGGTTATTAAATTTCGGATCTGCCATAAATGAAGAATTGTTAAATGTAGCACCGAAATTAAAAGTAGTGAGTAACATTTCTGTTGGCTATGATAATTTTGATTTACTAGCGATGGAAAAGCGAAATGTCATCGGAACGAATACACCATACGTATTGGATGATACAGTAGCTGACCTCGTTTTCGCTCTTATGTTATCTGCTGGTCGTCGTGTTTGCGAACTCGATTCCTATGTGAAAAATGGTGAGTGGAACGCTGAAATCGGAAAAGAACATTTCGGACTAGATGTGCATCATAGTACAATCGGTATTATCGGAATGGGACGAATTGGAGAAGCTGTTGCAAAACGAGCAAAATTCGGATTTGATATGGATGTTCTTTATTATAACCGTCGCCGTAAAGAAGAAGCAGAGCAAAAATTCGATGCTACATATTGTGATTTACATACGCTACTAAAACAGTCTGACTTTATTGTTCTTCTTACTCCATTAACAGATGAAACGTATCATCTTATCGGAGAAAAGGAATTTTCATTAATGAAAGAAACAGCAATCTTCATTAATGCTTCTCGCGGGAAAACAGTAGATGAAGAAGCTTTAATCCATGCCTTAACAGAAAAGAAAATCTTTGCAGCAGGCATTGATACTTTTACACAAGAGCCGATTCCAAAAGATAATCCGCTCTTATCATTACAAAATGTTGTGACTTTACCGCACATCGGATCTGCGACATTAAAAACTCGGCAGCAAATGGCCATGACAGCCGCTGAAAATTTAGTTGCAGGGTTACAAGGAAAAACACCGCCTAATATTGTTCGCGGGTAATGATGAATAAGCGAAAGGCAAGATGACAATGTCATCTTGCCTTTTTTTGTTAACATATTTTTTTCTACCTTGGAGATGATATGAACAAAAATCAATGGAGTGACAAAAAATGAATCATGAATATACTTGTCCTTATTTCACTTTTTCCACTCGCGGCACTACTATTCATTACGAATTGTATGAACATAAAAATAAAACAAAACGTCCTACTTTCGTACTCGTTCACGGCTTTTTATCTTCCTCATTCAGTTACCGCCGTCTCATTCCTTTACTATCGAAAGCAGGAACAGTACTGGCTCTTGATTTGCCTCCATTCGGAAAAAGTGATAAGTCTCATCTCTTTAAGTATTCTTATCACAATTTAGCAACCATTATTATCGATTTAATCGAACATTTATCTCTCTCAAATATTGTGTTAATTGGGCATTCTATGGGCGGGCAAATTTCTCTCTATGTAAACCGTATACGTCCTGAACTAATCTCAAAGACGATTTTACTATGTAGCTCTAGCTATTTAGCACGCGCAACCTTACCTTTACTGTATTCTTCTTATTTACCGTTCTTTCATTTATACGTAAAGAACTGGATTATAAGGCGCGGGATTGTTCATAACTTAATGAATGTCGTTCATGATCACTCATTAATTGATGATGAAATGAAGGAAGGCTACTCCGCTCCTTTTTATGACAACCGTATATTCCCCGCCCTAACTCGCATGATACGAGACCGTGAAGGTGACTTATCTTCAACTGAATTACAAAAAATTGAAACACCTATACTACTCATTTGGGGTGAAAAAGATCGCGTCGTCCCTGTACATGTAGGACACCGTCTCCATAAAGATTTACCGAATTCAACATTTATCTCTTACGAAAATACAGGGCATTTACTACCTGAGGAAAAGCCTGAACATGTTTATGAAGAAATTATCGCTTTTTCCGCGCAATAAAGTGAAACTTTAATCAGCGGAATGTTTCACCCCGCTGATTATTAGCCCGCACCAATCGGGCTTTTACGAGCAGTGGATCTCCCACCTCACTTCTTTGCCTCAACCGTCTTTTTAGGTGGGGGTCTTACTGCCCTGCAAATAGCGGGATAATATTAAAAAGGCTGTCGGAAATTCCGACAGCCTATAATGAGCAACTTCCGCCTTCTTTTAATACAAGTAACTCTTCAGCTAATTTCTCACATTTTTCAAGCGCAGGTACTTCCTCAAAAGACATAAAGTATATATGTTGAATCTTCTTTGCAATATATTTCGAATCGTCAAACACAGTTACGACGTTCACTACATCGCTCGCTTCTGTTTCATAAAACTCCGGTCCCATTCGAAACGGATCCCAATTCTTCACAACCTCTATCATCTTTTCATATGTACCCATCTACTTCCCGCCTTTTCACTTTTTAATACTTTTCTTTATCCTATCACATCAGCTATTCTATAAGAAGAGAGAGAACTTTCATAACTTAGCAGTTTCACAGAAGAAAGGGGCAAACATATGCAGCTATTTCATAAAACGGTAAATCGGCGCGGAACACATAGTACAAAATGGGATACTTATAAAAACGAAGAACTCATTCATGCCTGGATTGCCGATATGGATTTTGAAGTACCAAAACCAATTCAAACTGCATTACAAAAACGTATCGAACACCCTATTTTTGGCTATACACTTCCACCTGAACATATTGGAGACATTATTTGTAACTGGACAAAAAAACAGTACAACTGGGATATTCAAAAAGAATGGATCGTATTTAGTGCGGGGATCGTTCCAGCTCTTAGTACGAGCGTACAAGCTTTCACAAAGGAAAACGAATCCGTTCTTGTACAACCACCTATTTATCCTCCATTTTTCGAAATGGTTACAACAAACAACAGACAATTATGCGTGAGCCCATTATATAAACAAGATGGCACATATATGATAGACTTCGATCATTTAGAAAAACAATTTCAACAAGGGATTAAACTAATGCTTCTTTGTAGTCCTCACAATCCTATTGGACGCGTTTGGACGAAAGACGAGCTAATGAAGCTCGGAGCGTTATGTACAAAATATAATGTAATTGTTGTCTCAGATGAAATTCATGCCGATATTATTTACGGAGATCGTACTCATACACCATTCGCTTCTTTATCTGAAGAATTAGCAGCACGTACCATTACTTGTATGGCTCCAAGTAAAACATTTAATATAGCTGGATTACAAGCATCTATCATTATTATTCCAAATGAAAAACTACGTAATACCTTTACGTCTATTCAATATAGACAAGGGTTCCATGGGCTAAATACATTTGCTTATACCGCGATGCAAAGCGCCTATACAGAATGTAATGATTGGCTAAGTGAAATCCGTTTATATATAGAAGATAACGCTCAATTCGCTTGTGAATATATCAAAACTCACATACCTACTCTTTCCGTAACGAAGCCAGAAGGTAGCTTTTTATTATGGATTGATTGTTCTCACCTAAAACTTTCTCAAAACGAGCGCACCACGTTACTTGAGGAAAAAGGAAAACTTATCGTCGAACCTGGTGAAAAGTACGGATTAGGCGGCGAAGAACATATTCGAATTAACATTGGCTGCCCACGATCTGTTTTAGAAGAAATTTTAAACAGACTGCGCCATACGTTTTCATAATAAGAAAGGAGCCTGCCCACGAATCAATTTTGGGCAGGCTTCTTTCTCAATTTTTGTCGGTAAATCAATATATTTTAAAAATCGCTGATATATTTTGAGTTACGGTCGATATATTTCAATAATCGCCGATATATTTTGAGTTGCGGTCGATATATTCCAATAATCGCTGATATATTTCCAATTACGTTTCACAAAGAAAGCTACCATCCACGGTAGCTTTTACTTTTTCTTCATATCCGACGCTTTTTTTACAATCACACCGCAAGCAATTCGATCACCAGATTTACCCGTTGGTTGTGTCATGCCATCATCAGGGTTTTCAGTAATAATAATAGACGCTCCATCTTTTCTATGAATCGTCGTTTTCCCTTCTTCAAGCGTTATGTGCGGTGCATCGATATCCGCTTTAATCTTTCCAGAACCATCTGCAATTACATTCGGTAAATCACCATTTTCCGCACCCTTCGGATTGAGTAAGCCATGCTTTTTATTATCTGGATTAAAATGATTACCAGACGATTCAAAACGAGGCGCTTTACACTCTCCAATTTCATGTACATGTATGCCGTGCGGACCAGGCGCGAAACCTTCCCCTTTAATCGTAATTTTCACTCCACTTGTTTGCTGAACTACTTTCGCAGTCCCTACTTCATCTCCTGAAGCATTATGTAATTTCACTTCAATTTCTTTCGGCTTTCCTTGGTCACAACCTGCCATCAGAAATAATAAACAACAACTGAAAAAAAGCCGTTTTTTCATTCTATTCCCTCCAAAATACATTCTGCCCTTAGATTGTCCGAGCATAGAGGGAAACATACAAAAATGAATTACCGTTTCTTTTCAGCTAAAAGCTTTTCTTCTACTTTCTGTAATCGCTCTGCTTCTCGTTTGGATACACGAATGAACATACGCCACGTAGCAACGGCACCAATGATAAATAGAACGCAAACAATCCCTGGAATAATATATTCTGTTTTATCTTCCGGAAAATATAAAGGCATCATATGAAACACTCCTTATTGTAGGATTCAAAAACCATCAGAATTTTCTGTTATATTATTTTAAATTATAGTTGAACCAATTCATATTCTCAAGGGGGCGTTCCGAAAGCGAATGATTTCTTTGACTCCTTCTCCTACTTTCCTTACTATAAACTTGAGGTGAAAAATATGAGAGAAACATTTGAAATTGGTGAAATCGTTACTGGTATTTATAAAACGGGAAAATACATCGGCGAAGTTACAAATAGCCGCCCGGGCAGTTACGTCGTAAAAGTATTAGCTGTTTTAAAACATCCGGTGCAAGGTGACTTACATAACGTAAAACAAGCTGACGTACCATTTTTCCATGAAAGACGTGCTTTAGCTTTCCGTGAACAGACGAACATTCCAGAACAAATGGTGAAGAAATATGAAGGAGAGATTCTAGATTATACAGATTCACTCAAATTAGCATTAGAAACTCAAATGAATTCATTTTCTGAAGATGATTCACCTTTTGCGGTTCGTAGTCTAGAAACATTAGAGCAGTTAAAAAAAGACTACAAACTTTAAAAAAACAAAACGACCAAATTACATACTGTGCAATTTGGTCGTTACTGTGTACTCACTTTCTTTAACACTTTTGAAAAGTCCACGAGTTCCCCTAATGTTGGAGGTGCTGGTTTCACTAAATACTCTTTATCTTTTTCTACTAATTTAAAAATATTGTACGTCGTCATCGCATCATCTAGCGCACAATGATGCTTACCCGTTCCTACTTTTCCATACGCCTCAATCGCTTTCCATAATCCTGTTTGATTTCTTTCTCCAAAAAACTTCTTATACTCAAGCGATAAATCACGACACTGTCCGAAAAACGGAAAAGCTACTCCCGACATTTCACAATTATGCTTCAGCACTTTCATATCCATATTTCCCCACGTTACAATGGTCGGTTTACATCTTTTTTCGTATTCTGCAAGTTTATCAATGAGTTCAGGAAATGAAATTCCTTTATCCACGATTTCTTGTTTAATTCCTAAAAATTTCTTGCATCGATCCGTTAAAGAAGGAAATGTTTTCGGTCTGACATGTGATGAATACGTATCTTCTACCTTACAACCTACAACCGAGACGAGTCCTACCTCAATAATTTCCGGGAAAAATCCTTTTGGTTTCTTTCGATGCTGGGGCATCGTAAACTCAAAATCTAAAAATAAAAATCGTTGTTCATCCATACGATCCCTTCCTTATCATCTTTGTCATTCCTTTCTATTTGACACTCCTACACGAACAAGCTCGAATGCTAATTCCATTTTAAATATTCAGATTGGATGTATCTTATATATATGTCAAATGCCCACAAATATTTTTAAAAATGAGAAAAAATGACCTATGCAGAAAATATGACAAAATCCCTCCTTTCATTTACATCCGCAGTTTTTCTACTTTATAATGACGTTATGTGTGTTTCATCTAGTTAATATTTGACACACTAAGAAAAATGAATGAAAGGAGATGAGATTTTTGCACGAAACAACGCAAGAACTCGCTAACTGGCAGTATTATTTTGCTATCGCAGTCTTTTTAATTACATATGCCATTATTATTTCTGAAAAAATTAATCGCGCTGTCATCGCACTTCTTGGTGCAGCACTCATGGTAATTGTGGGGGTCGTCGATTTACATAACGCCTTTACGAAACATATTGAATGGGGAACGATTACGCTACTCATCGGTATGATGATTTTGGTGAACATTACGAGTAAATCAGGTGTTTTCCAATACGTTGCCATTAAAGCAGCAAAAGGGGCACATGGAAATCCAATTAAAATTTTAATTTCTCTTTCCCTACTTACCGCGCTTGGCTCCGCATTTTTAGATAACGTTACAACTGTACTTCTTGTTGTTCCAGTTACTTTATCTATTACGCGCATCTTGCAAGTAAATCCTGTTCCTTATTTACTTTCTGAAATTATTTTTTCAAACATTGGGGGAACAGCAACATTAATTGGTGATCCGCCAAATATTATGATTGGTTCTGCAAATAAGCACCTAGACTTCAATGCTTTCTTACTGAATCTAGCACCAATCGTAATTATTATTATTGCAGTTACAGCAACAATACTTTACTTCATGTACCGTAAACAATTAATTGCTGATCCTGTACAAGTTAAAAAATTAATGAGCTTAGATGAAAAACAATACATTAAAGATCCAGTATTAATGAAAAAATCTTTAACAGTACTTGGACTTACAATTGTAGGTTTCATGACTCATTCCATTTTCCATGTTGATGCAGCTATTATCGCCTTGACTGGTGCTACTGTACTTATGCTAATCGGTGTGAAAGAACATGAAATTGAAGAAGTATTCGCAAGCGTAGAATGGGTGACGATTTTCTTCTTCGCGGGACTATTCGTACTCGTTGGAGGACTTATCGATATCGGTCTTATCAAAATGTTAGCTCAAAAGGTAGTCGGAATAACAGGCGGAGATATTTCTCATGCATCTATCCTTATTCTATGGGTATCTGGTATCGCCTCTGCAACAATCGATAACATTCCATTCGTTGCAACAATGATTCCACTTATTAACGATATGGCAGTTGGGCTAGGTTTATCACCTTCTGACGCACAAATCGACGTATTATGGTGGGCATTAGCATTAGGTGCTTGCCTAGGTGGAAACGGAACTTTAATCGGGGCTTCTGCTAACGTAATCGTAGCCGGAATCGCAAGTCGTGAAGGACATAAATTTAGCTACATGGAATTCCTTAAAGTCGGCTTCCCAATTATGATTGTTTCATTAATCATTTCTCATATTTACATTTATTTACGCTATCTTATGTAGTAGAAAAAGGGCTGTCCTATGTGGCAGCCCTTTTTTCTTGGTCAACGAAATATCAATTAACCAACAAAGAGCTGTTCCAAAATAGCTTCGAAACAGCTCCCCGCATATATCTACTCGTTATATCTTACCGGCTCATTTCGGATAATGAATAAATGAATCGGCAAGAAAACCGAAAATGTGATTACATGAATAATCGTAAATAGTATAGAGTTCGTTCCGTATCTGTCTAAAATAGCGTAGATGAGATAAATGGACAGCACAATCGATACGGCTGTTGCTAGTAAACTTATAATTGGTACGAAGTTAAAGATGAAACATGCGACATATATACCGAATACTTTCCACCCTGCCTCTTCTTTCAAGAAATCTGGTAATTTATCCTTCGCCAAGTCACCCCACGTCTTACTATTCAAAAATGGAATAAACGCAAGAACCCCATCAGTTGCACCATCATTTTTTGCCATCGTATAAAGTGCAAAAGCCGTTAACAAATACGAAATAATTGCCCAAATTATTATAACAAGAATAAACGCAAAACTAAGAGCAAAGAAACCTGCTAGTACGCTCTGATCTTCCATCTTATCCTCTCCCCTCTCTTTTCAACATATTTCATTACATTGCAAGTTATGTTTTAAAATTTAACCAAACTCTTTGTATAATGAGAGAAGAAAGGTAATAAGAGAGGAGAAACACTTATGCATCCATTTGTACAAGCATTACAAGAGCATTTTACAGCTCATCAAAATCCTGAAAAAGCAGAACCAATGGCTCGTTATATGAAAAATCACTTCCCATTTCTAGGTATTCAAACACCGGAAAGACGCCAATTATTAAAAGACGTCATTCAAATACATACTCTCCCAGATAAAAAAGACTTCCAAATTATCGTACGTGAACTTTGGAACTTACCAGAACGTGAATATCAAGCTGCCGCACTTGATATTATGCAAAAATATAAAAAGCATATAAACGAAACTCATATCCCATTTTTAGAAGAACTTATTGTTACGAAATCTTGGTGGGATTCTGTTGATAGCATCGTTCCTACATTTTTAGGTACTATCTTTTTACAACATCCCGAATTAATTTCTGCATATATTCCAAAATGGATTGCATCAGATAACATATGGTTACAACGTGCCGCTATTTTATTCCAACTAAAATATAAACAAAAGATGGATGAAGAACTTCTTTTCTGGATTATTGGACAACTACATTCTTCAAAAGAATTTTTCATTCAAAAAGCGATCGGCTGGGTTCTTCGCGAGTATGCAAAAACAAAGCCTGATATCGTTTGGGAATACGTGCAAAATAACGAGCTTGCCCCGCTCAGTAAACGTGAAGCAATTAAGCATATTAAACAAAATTACGGAATAAATAACGAAAAAATAGGCGAGACTCTATCATAGATAGACGCGTTCCTCTATTGAGATTTAAAAAAGAACGTGTTAGAATATGTTCATTATTATTAATATAAGTAGCGATGACGGACTTATAAGTACTTGCACAAAAAGCGATTCAGGGATAGTGAAAGCCTGAAGACGCAAGGAAACGGCAGTCTCGAGCATTACATGATAAAGTGGATGCACATTTTGTGTATCAACTAGGGTGGAACCGCGGGCAAACGCTCGTCCCTAGGCAAATATGCCTTGGGATGAGCGTTTTTTTATGTTTTTCAAAGCATATACTGCGCATTTCACAAGTACCAGAGCACGTCATCGCCAATACGTTAACTTTCAAAAGGAGGATTTTATTATGTATTCAATGGAACAAGTTGTAAACTTAGCGAAACATCGCGGTTTTGTTTTCCCTGGTTCTGAAATTTACGGTGGTCTTGCAAACACTTGGGATTACGGTCCACTTGGAATCGAATTAAAAAATAACGTTAAAAAAGCTTGGTGGAAAAAATTCATTCAAGAATCTCCACACAACGTTGGTTTAGATGCAGCTATTTTAATGAACCCAAAAACTTGGATCGCTTCTGGTCACGTTGGTAACTTCAACGATCCAATGATCGACTGTAAAAAATGTAAAGCGCGTCATCGTGCTGACAAATTAATTGAAGATGCATTAGATGCAAAAGGCATTGAAATGGTTGTTGACGGTCTTACTTTCGACCAAATGGCTGACTTAATGAAAGAACATGAAGTAAAATGTCCTGATTGTGGTAGTGAAGAGTTCACTGAAATTCGTCAGTTCAACTTAATGTTCAAAACATTCCAAGGTGTTACAGAGTCTAGCACAAACGAAATCTTCCTTCGTCCTGAAACAGCACAAGGTATTTTCGTAAACTTCAAAAACGTACAACGCTCTATGCGTAAAAAACTTCCATTTGGTATTGGCCAAATTGGTAAGAGTTTCCGTAACGAAATCACGCCTGGTAACTTCACATTCCGTACACGTGAATTCGAACAAATGGAACTTGAATTCTTCTGTAAGCCTGGTGAAGATTTAGAGTGGTTCGCATTCTGGCGTGAAACTTGTAAAAACTGGTTACTTTCACTTGGTATGCATGAAGAGAGCATGCGTCTTCGTGACCACGGTGAGGAAGAGCTATCTCACTACAGTAACGCAACAACTGACATTGAATTCAAATTCCCATTCGGTTGGGGCGAACTATGGGGCGTTGCATCTCGTACAGACTTCGATTTAAAACGTCACATGGAACACTCTAACGAAGACTTTAACTATATCGATCCACAAACGAACGAGCGTTACGTACCATACTGCATCGAGCCATCTTTAGGCGCAGACCGTGTAACATTAGCGTTCTTATGTGATGCATATGAAGAAGAGCAATTAGAAAACGATTCTCGTACAGTTCTTCGTTTCCACCCTGCTTTAGCACCATACAAAGCAGCAATCTTACCATTATCTAAAAAGCTATCTGAAGGTGCTACTGAAGTATTCGCAGAACTAGCTAAAGACTTCATGGTAGACTTTGATGAAACTGGTTCTATCGGTAAACGTTACCGTCGTCAAGACGAAATCGGTACACCATTCTGTATCACATACGACTTCGACTCTGTTGAAGACAAAGCTGTTACAGTACGTGACCGTGACACAATGGAACAAGTTCGTATGCCAATTAGCGAACTAAAAGGTTTCTTAGAAAAGAAAATCCAGTTCTAATTATAAAAAAAGAGGCTGCTCATGAGAGCTGCCTCTTTTTTATTTTTCACGTTTTTCTTTAATTGCTACTGTACATCTTGAAATACATATTAAATCATCATTTTCATCAATGATACGAATATCCCAAACCATCGTTGAATGTCCTCTATGTATCGGTGTCCCGATTGCTGTTACGATTCCATCTTTCTTTGAGCGAATATGATTTGCATTAATTTCTAGACCGAAACAAATACATTTCTCTTGATCAATTAAATTATATGATCCAACACTTGCTACTGTTTCCGCTAACGCTATAGAAGCACCACCATGTAAAAATCCAAACGGCTGATGCGTACGCTCGTCAACAGGCATCGTAGCAACTACTTTATCTTCTGTCATTTCTAACAACTCAATTCCAAGTGAGTCCATTAAAGTTTTTGCCATATCGTTTTCGCCTTCTCTCTTTAATTAAATGTATAATTTTACCTATTTATTTTCAAACTACCTATAACACTTATATAAGGAGGTTTCACCACAATGAAACAGAAACTTTGTATACTATTGCTCATGTTCTCCTTGCTGACTATTGTACCAAATTGTGCAATGGCAGCCAAAGCATCTAACCTGACAATCGATGTTCAGACTATAACGCAAAAAGGTAAGAAACCTTATATAGAATATCAAATTAGTAGGCCTTCCTTTCACAATTTTTCCGATTCTAAATTTCAAAATAAGCTCAATTTCTATTACAAAAAATCTACTGACAAATTTAAAAACAAATTAGAAAAAGAAGCAAAAAAATATTATAAAGAAACAGAAGGGTCTAGTACACCCTTCCATCCGTACGTGGCGAATGTTGATTATAAAATCTCCTTAAATAAACCACCTTTTCTCAGCCTATATGTGAATTACTATCAATATACGGGCGGGGCACACGGCCTTTATACGTGGAAAGCAAACACATTTGATTTAAATGAAAAAAAATTACTACGCTTAGACGATTTATTTCAACAAGAAGATAAATATAAAGAAGTAATCCGTGCAGAAATTGTAAGGCAAATTAAACAAAATGAAAGTATTTATTTTCCTGATGCAACGGAAAAAGTAATGAGTGCTAAAAAGTTTCACTTCTTTTTAGAACCAAACAATCTCGTTATTTATTTCCCTTTATATGAGATCGCTCCTTATTCAAGCGGCATTCCACAATTTCGTATTCCGTATACGTTGCTAAGAGACTATTTGAAGCCTTCTTATCAAAATAATTTGATTGACAACAAGTAAATATTTTCGCTACGATAATGTTAACCTAAAAACAACAGGAGGTTAACATTATGAGAAGATTTCATGTTTTAGATTTAGCATTAGCTGCCATGTTTGTTGCTCTTATGGCCATTGGTGCAAATATTGTATCTTGGGCGCCATTCCTGCAAATAGCGGGCGTTCCATTATCTATGCAACCATTTTTCGCAATTTTAGCAGGCCTTCTTCTTGGAAGTAGACTTGGTGCATTATCAATGACTGTGTATATGCTAGTTGGCGTAGCCGGCGCACCAATCTTCGCTAACTTCAAAGCTGGATTCGGAGCACTTTTAGATCCTACTGGTGGTTTTATTATCGCATTTATTATCGTTGCTTACGTATCAGGAAAAATAGTAGAACAAAAAGAAAGACCAACATTCAGTACATTTGCTATCGCTTCTTTCACAGGAATCATTTTAACTTATATTATCGGTACTACTTACATGTACGGGGCGGTCAATCTCTTCATGGGCGGTAATATGAGTTATAAAGCTGCCTGGATGATTATGATGTGGTTTGCAGTAAAAGATATTGCATTTACAATTATCGGTGCTATTATCGCACCTCGCATATACTATGCTGTACGCCGTTCTGCTTATCAACGTTCTCATTCGACGATTTCTTAATAAAAAAGAGTTATTTCAGTACACTGAAATAACTCTTTTTTTATATTAAGACTCTTGTTTCGTTTGTTCTTCTAAAATCCTCTTCATCATTGTAACCATGTCACCACGTAATTCTGGGTGTTGCAGGGCCATTTCAATTGTCGTTTGAACGAATCCTAACTTTTCACCAACATCGTAGCGTTTTCCTTCGAAGTCGTAAGCAAATACTCGTTGAATTTCATTTAAGTTTTGAATTGCATCTGTTAACTGAATTTCACCGCCAGCACCGACATTTTGCTGTTCTAAGAACATGAAAATTTCAGGCGTTAAGACGTAACGTCCCATAATTGCTAAGTTTGATGGTGCTGTACCTGCTGCTGGTTTCTCAACGAAATTACGAACTTGGTAACGACGTCCTTCCTGCTCTAATGGGTCGATAATTCCATAGCGATGTGTTTCATCTTCTGGAACCGTTTGTACACCAATAACAGAAGAAAGTGTTTTATCATATTCGTCCATTAACTGACGTAAACATGGTTTTTCAGCTTGAACGATATCATCACCTAATAAAACAGCAAATGGCTCATCACCGATGAATTTACGTGCACACCAAACTGCGTGTCCTAATCCTCTTGGTTCTTTTTGACGGATATAATGAATGTCTACCATTTTTGAAGAAGCCTGTACTTTTTCAAGTAACTCATACTTTTTCTTTTCTAATAAATTTTGCTCTAATTCAAATGCATTATCAAAATGATCTTCAATAGATCGCTTTGTTTTACCAGTAACGATAATAATATCTTCGATTCCTGATTGTATTGCTTCTTCGACAATATATTGAATAGTTGGTTTATCTACTATCGGTAACATTTCTTTTGGCATTGCTTTTGTAGCTGGTAAAAAACGTGTTCCTAATCCAGCTGCTGGGATTATCGCTTTTCTTACTTTTTTCATAACAAAATACCCTCTCTTCTGTCAGGATCAATAACGATTATTTCCTTACATAGAACAAAAGGGAAGTTTTGCTTCCCTTTTGTTCTGACTACCTAAAATTAATTTATATTATAAACGATTCATAATATCTTCTTTAATAGTAAGTAACTTTTGTTCACTATTTTGTAAAGAATTATCTTTTACACCAAAGTAAAACTTGATTTTCGGCTCTGTTCCAGATGGACGTAAGCAGAACCAAGAACCATCTTCTAATTGATATTTTAACACATTTGATTTCGGTAAGTGAATCTCTTCTTTATGTCCATCTTGTAAAGATGTAACGATGCTTGCTTTATAGTCTTCAACCGCTACGACTGTTAAGCCCGCTACTTCTTTCGGAGGATTTTCACGGAATGTCGCCATCATCTCTTGAATTTGTTCCGCTCCATCTTTCCCTTTTAACGTTAATGACACAAGATCTTCACGGAAGAAACCGTACTTCTCAAATACTTCTAATAAACCATCATATAACGTTTTACCTTGTGATTTGTAGTATGCAGCTACTTCACATGCAAATAAAACAGACTGTACCGCATCTTTATCACGGCAGAATGGACGGATTAAATAACCATAGCTTTCCTCATAACCGAATTGGAATTCATATTGTCCGCTTTCTTCATACTGTTTAATTTTCTCACCAATAAATTTAAATCCAGTTAACGTATCAACTGTATCTAAACCGTATGCTTTTGCAATTGTACGACCAATTTCAGACGTTACGATTGTTTTTAATACAACACCGTTCTCTGGAAGCGTTCCGTTTTCTTTCTTTTGAGATAGTAAGTAATCAAGCATTAATGCACCTGTTTGGTTACCAGTTAATACTTGGAACTCACCATCATGATTACGAACTGCTACACCTAGACGGTCTGCATCAGGGTCTGTTGCGATTAGCACATCTGCACCAATTTTTTCACCGTCACGAATTGCATATTCAAACGCTGCATGCTCTTCTGGGTTCGGTGATTTTACTGTAGAGAAGTTTGGATCTGGTAACTCTTGCTCTTTTACAACCGTTACATCTGTAAATCCAACTTCCTCTAAACCACGGCGTACAGAAAGATTTGATGTTCCGTGTAATGGTGTAAAGACGATTTTTAAGTCTTTCCCTACCTTTTGTACCATTTCTTTATTAATAATGACATCGTTCAATTCTGCAGCATATGCATCATCTACTTCTTGTCCAATAATATGTAATAAACCGTCAGCTTTTAATTGCTCTACATCAGCTACTTCAACTGTTAATTCATCTTCTACTGCATTTACGTAACTAATTAACTCATCAGCTTCTTTTGGAGGCAACTGTCCACCATCGTCACCATATACTTTATAACCATTATATTCAGGCGGATTATGGCTTGCCGTAAGAACGATTCCACTTACTGTATGTAAATGACGAACTGCGAAAGAAAGCACCGGCGTTGGGCGTAAGCTTTCAAATACATATGTTTTAATACCATGTGCACCAAGTGTTGCAGCTACTTCCATTGCAAATTCAGGTGATTTATGACGAGAATCATATGCTACAACAACACCACGTTCCTTTGCTTCTTCACCTAATTTTTCAATAAATTTCGCTAATCCTTGTGTCGCTTTACGAACTGTATATACATTTAATCGGTTCGTACCAGCACCAAGTTCACCACGCATACCACCTGTACCGAACTCTAAATTTTTATAAAAGCTATCCTCAATTTTCTTCTCATCTTGCTTCATGTTTTCTAGCTGTTCTTTTAATTCTACGTCTAATTCTGCATATGAAAGCCAGCGACTAAATTCTTGTTTCCAATTCATATCTCTATCTCCTCCCGCTTGTCATACCTTTATTATATGAAAAAAACAACCTGTATCTCAATATTTTATAAAATATAGCAGGATTTTACTAGGAATATTTGTATACACTATGGTTAAATACTCCACCAAAGGGAATGAGGATTATGCAAGAATGGGGCTTGTCCGAAGAGCTCAAAATACAAACAAAGCAAATGATTGAAAGCGCTGAAAAAGAATTATCTATTATGAGGCAAGCGATTGATAAAGAAGATGAATGTATTTTATGTAAAATGGAAGAGATTCATCATATGTTGGCAAATGTACAAACATTGGCAGCTACATACTATATTCAGGCGTATTTATCACCTTATACAGAAAGCTCACATTTTATCACAACTGCTGTCCAACATTTAAGTGCCCGCAAACACGGTGCTCTTATCGTTGTGGAACGAAACGAGACGCTTGAATCTTGTATTCAAACTGGCACAACATTAAACGCTCATTTAACTGCACCGTTACTCGAATCAATTTTTTATCCAGGTAATCCTCTTCATGACGGAGCCGTTCTCGTTAAAAATAATCATATTGTTTCAGCAGCTAATATTCTTCCGTTAACGAAAAGTATGGAAGTTGATCCTGAACTAGGAACACGTCACAGAGCTGCAATTGGCTTATCAGAAAAAAGTGACGCACTTATTTTAGTTGTCTCTGAAGAAACAGGACGTACTTCCTTTGCTTTAAGCGGGACGTTATATACGATTTCTTTATAAGACGAGCCTTTCACTATGCCACACGTTTTTAAACAGCATAATAGTAAATGAAGTTGTATCGACTTACCGACAAAAACTGATCACACTCGTACCATATCAATAAGAAAAGACTGCCTCAAATGTTTGAGACAGTCTTTTCTTCAAAAATTATTCTTCCCCGAAACGCTCAACAAGTGTTGCAAGTGTACGTACCATTGCACCTGTTGCCCCGGCCGGCCCTAAATCATTTGCTCCTGATGTTTCAGATGTTCCAGCGATATCTAAGTGTACCCACGGTGTATCTTCAGCAAATTCACCTAGGAATGTACCTGCCATAACCGCATGCCCTTCACGGCCTGGTGAGTTATTTAAATCAGCAAACTTACTGTTTCGAACGCGTTCTTTATCACGATCAAAAATCGGTAATTGCCAAATTGATTCATCCGTTTCCATAGAAGCTTCTAGTACTTGCTCAAACAACTCTTCATTGTTTGTCATTGCGCCTGTCGTATGATTTCCAAGTGCAACAATTACACCGCCTGTTAATGTCGCAACATCAATAAGGTAGTTTGCACCTAGTTTTTTCGCATACGTAATACCGTCCGCTAACGCAAGGCGACCTTCTGCATCTGTATTTAATACTTCAATTGTTTTTCCGCTCATAGATGTAATTACATCGTCTGGCTTAAATGCTGTACCACTTACAACGTTATCAGTTGATGGAATAACAGCGATCACATTTTGCTCTGGGCGAAGTTCACCGATAATTTCCATCGCACCTAATACAGCAGCAGCACCGCCCATATCACCTTTCATACCGACCATGCCTTCACGTGGTTTTAAAGAATAACCACCTGTATCGTATGTGATTCCTTTTCCAACAAATCCAATGACATCTGTCCACTCTTCTTTTCCTTTATAAATAAGAGCAATCATTTTTGGCGGCTCTGTACTACCTTGGTTTACTGCAAGTAACGCACCCATACCAAGATCTTCCATCTCTTCTTTCTCAAGAACTTTATAATCCATATCATACTTTTCCGCTAACTCAACAGCATACTCAGCAAGCTTCGTCGCTGTTAATACGTTTGGCGGCATATTTACAAGTGTACGAGCCGAATTTGTTGCGCGTCCATGCACGTAGCCAACTGTTAATGCAGCTTCAATTTCCTGTGCATCTTCCGCTGTAATAGCCGTGAACTTCTCTAACTCTACACGATCCTTTTTATCTGATTTATACGTTTGTAATTCATATGTACCAAGACCTTGTACTTCTGCCGCTATATGAGCTACATCAATCACATCTAATTTCTCTGTTACGAAAGAATCAAGTAAGATTGCTGCATCTTGTACTTTTGCTGCCTGTAACGTTTTAAACGCCTTACCAAGAGCCGCACGTAACGTTTCTGTCGTATAAGATTCTTTCTTTCCTAAACCGACGAAGTAATAGCGTTTTACATTTGTTTTTCCTAAACTATGTACTTTTGAAATAGCTTTCTTCTTAGTAGAAAGTTCTTTCTCTTCTAATAAAACTTGTAATTGCCCTTCAAACGCTTTGTCCAGTTCTTGTACAAAACTACTCGTTTTCTCTTCTTCAAATAAGGCAACAATTACCGCTTCATGACCTGCTAATTCTTTTTGTACTTGAAACATGTTCAGACCCCCTAAATTTCTCTACTCTGCCTTTATTATAACTTTATTTTCGATAAAATGCGACAATTCTAACTTCTGTTACATCCTATATAAAGTGAACCTTTAATCAGTGGTGTTTTTCTTCATCCCCCACTGATCATTAGCCTTCACCAATCGGGCTTTTATGGGCAGCCCGCCCCCCGCCTAATTTCTTTGCTTTCGCTGAATTTTGAGGTGGGGGTTTTACTGCCCACAAATAGCGGGGTGATCCATCTTTCTTCTATTATCAAATAAAAAAGTCTAGCGTAATTACCACTAGACTATCTTTGTTTTAAATATTGGCCACGAAACACTTGCATCGTTTCGTCTTCATTTAACATCGTTAACTCTTCTTCTGTAAACTTACCATTTCCTACCTTAACTACATATACATTTACTTTTTTCTTACCCCATTGGCTATAAACATCTTTCACCGTATCATAATATAAATCGAGACGGTTTCCTTTTATAGCACCGCCCTTATCAGCGACAACCCCATATCCGTAATCTGGCACGAATAAAATCGTTCCAATCGGGAATACACGTAAATCCGCAGCGATTGTAGAATATAAATCCCTTTTCGCTTTAACACCTGAATATGTAATACCATACTCTGGATGTCCTGGACTCTTACCAGTTGACTCCACTCCTGACGTATAACCAGTTGCAGTCATTTCAATTGAACGATATTTAGACCAGTCGTTTGCCTGCTCTAAAGCATTTATCACTTCTTTACTCGGAGCAACATTTCTCTTAACTTCTGCTGCATGTACTTCTTTTGCACTCGTTCCCTCATATTTCTTTACAATCTCTAATAAAGAAACTCCTGTGAAAGCCTTCCATGTTACGCATAATGCGGATACAAGTAAACAAGTCATCATAATGCGAATACAATATCGTTTTAACATTTTTATATTCCACACTCCTTCATCGTTAATCATTCCCTATACGATGAAGGAATATGCAAAAAAATAATCTCCAAATTGATTGGAGATTAAAACATTTGATATCCACTCTTTCGAAGTTTCTTAATTACGATTCCTGCCAAAGCAGCACCTACTAATCCAGTAGATAAAATAAACATATCGGCTTGTCCTAAATGCGATACACTTGTCCCAAATGAAGAAAATGTTTCTTTCGGCTTTGAAAAATAATCCCACACACTCGCTTTATTAATAATAAGCATACAAACAATCGGATACACAATAACCATTACCCATGTAGCTCGCAAAATCATGTTGAGTAAAAATCCAATTCCAAAAAACAAAATAAAGAATAACATCATTGAAATAAGTAGTACCGGTATACTCACTCTTTCTCCCTCTCCTTCGCATGCGCCGTAAATACGTGATAGGCTGTATAACCAAATTGCTCTCCTGGATTTAATGTTTTGTCCATTTCAAGATGTAGTTCTGATCTTCTTTCTAGCAAATATTTAATAAGTACAGACGTATTGGGATCGTCAGCAATCGTCTCTGGATGTAAAAATGCTACTTCAGACAATTCCTTCTCCTGTACAATAATATTTTCCCCTTCAGGCTCCAAAAGGAAAATAATCATATTATCACTAATTTCATTACGAATAACGCCCGACCGAATACCTATAATCCCCTTCACATGAGCGACAATACCTGTCTCTTCTAATACTTCACGTTTCACAGCTTCATCAACCGTCTCACCTTCATTTACAAAACCAGCTGGCAAAGACCATTTCCCCTTTAATCCACTGTATTTTTTCTTAACAAATAGCCACCTGCCATCTTTTGTAGCTACTAAACCACTAACAGCTAACCAAACTTTCCCTCGTTTCTCCATGATGTAATAACCTCCTCCACCGGAACGGACAGAATATTCTTTCTTTTTTATATATTATACTATATTTTTAATATGAAAAAAGCAGAAACAGCTCTTAGCCGTTTCTGCTTTTTCTATTATATATTAAAAGAACTTTAATTTACCTTTTTTAAGAACTAATAAAGGTCCACCTAATAAGAATAGGTAACGGTTATCAATTACTTTCTTCATGAAGGAAGCTTTCCAACCTGTTAACTTTTTACCCATAACAACGCCCATTGCATCGTCATGACCTAAAGAACATACAGATCCTTTATTGTCGAATGCGAATTTTTTCATTTCGCCCTTACCACGAACTAACACAGTTAAGTTATGTGCAATGTTGTAACCTTGTTGTATTGCAATTTGTGCTGTTGGTGGGTATGGACGGTTAATTTCTTCGTTAATGATTAACGCTGCATCACCAACCATGAATACATCTTCGTATCCTGGAGCGTGCATGTACTCATCGACTTTTACACGTCCGCGCATTGCTTCAAAGCCAGACTCTTCCACAATACCGTTACCACGAACACCTGCAGCCCAAACTACTGTTTCAGACTTAATTAATTCAGTGTCATCGCCATTCGCAACGATAATACCTTCTTCAGTTGCTTCTTTAATTGCTGTACCGATGCGGAATTCTACACCTTTTTTCTCAAGTTGTTTTACAGCGTATTCTACTAACGCTGGATCGAAACCTGGAAGTGCTGTTGGAGCAGCTTCTACACAGATGATACGTGCTTTTTCACGTGGTACATTGTACTCTTTGCAAAGTTCAGGAACACGGTTTGCAAGCTCACCTACGTACTCGATACCAGTAAATCCAGCACCACCAACAACGATTGTTACTAACTCATCGCGTTGTTCAGTTGCATATTTAGCGAAACTAGCTTCCATATGCTCACGAATTTCACGAGTTGCATTAATGTTAGCGATTGAGAATGCATGCTCTTTTAATCCTGTAATTCCGAATGTTTCTGATTCGAAACCAAGACCAATTACTAAGTAGTCATACTCTAACTCGCCGTCTTTTAAGATAATGCGTTTTTCAGCAGCTTTAATTTCTACTACTGTATCTTGTACAAAGTTCACTTTATTTGTATCGATAACGTCTTGAATATCTAGACAGATTTTTTCATCTTGTAATGTACCAGCTGCACTCTCATGTAACCAAGTCGCTTGGTAGTGATAGCTGTTGTTGTTTACTAACGTAATTTCAGCTTCATTTACAGATAATGCTTTTTGCAGACGAACAGTCGTAATCATCCCGCCATAACCTGCACCTAAAACTACGATTTTTGGAGTCTTCACCAAATCACAACCCTTTTCTTTATATAATAGTAATGAAAAATAATACCAAGTACTAAAAACTCTATTTGTCAAGAATGTGGAATTTATCACATTCTATATCGTAACAAAACGCAGTCAAAAAATCGTACGAATTTTGTCATAGAAATTTAACATAATACTTCCCTATATTAGTCGGTTTTATTCCATAATTCAAGCACCTAGCGAATTATCAATATTTTAAAATAACATAGCGTTTACAAGGGTTTTTCAGCCTTTTTTTCATGTATTTTCCTTTCTGTATATTTTATACAATGTAAAAAACATCTATGCGGAAACTTACTTATAATTCAGTCGTTTTCAGAAGTATTATGAACTGAAATATGCTATCATTTATTTGAAAGTATCATCATTTGCAGGATTTTCATGTACATATGAACAATATATGAAATCAATATCAAAATTCCATCTATAGGGGGAATGAAAGTGGCAGAAAATCAAAAAGTTTACGACATAACAATTATTGGTGGTGGTCCAACTGGACTTTTCACAGCATTTTATGGCGGTATGAGACAAGCAAGTGTAAAAATCATTGAAAGCTTACCTCAACTTGGAGGACAATTATCCGCACTCTACCCTGAAAAATACATTTATGATGTAGCTGGATTCCCAAAAGTGCGTGCACAAGAGTTAGTTGATAACTTAAAAGAGCAAATGAAGAAATTTGATCCAACAGTTTGCTTAGAAGAAGCTGTTGATACGCTTGAGAAACAAGCTGACGGTATATTTAAACTTGTTACGAATAAACAAACTCACTATTCTAAATCAGTCATTATTACTGCTGGTAATGGTGCTTTCCAGCCACGCCGCTTAGAATTAGAGGGGACCGCAAAATACGAAAAGAAAAACTTACATTATTTCGTTGATGATATGAATAAATTTGCTGGCAAGCGTGTTGTTGTATTTGGCGGCGGCGACTCAGCCGTAGACTGGACGATGATGTTAGAACCGATTGCTGACAAAGTTACAATCGTTCATCGCCGTGATAAATTCCGTGCACATGAGCATAGCGTCGAAAGCTTAATGAATTCTCGTGCAGAAGTAAGCACACCGTACGTTCCAGTTGAACTTATTGGTGATGATAAAATTGAACAAGTCGTTCTTCAACACGTAAAAACAGAAGAAAAACTTATCATCGATGTTGATGACGTAATTGTAAACTACGGCTTCGTTTCTTCTCTTGGCCCAATTAAAAACTGGGGCTTAGATATACAAAAAAATAGCATTCTTGTGAATTCAAAAATGGAAACAAATATTCCTGGCATTTACGCTGCTGGTGACATTTGTACATATGAAGGAAAAGTAAAACTTATCGCTTGTGGATTTGGTGAAGCACCGACAGCAGTAAACAATGCAAAAGCTTACTTCGATCCAAACGCAAAACTTCAACCAATGCATAGCTCCAGTATGTTTTAATATAGAACTACGAAGAACCCTTTTCACATATGAAAGGGTTTCTTTTATATCTCCTCAAAAAAGTAACACTTTCTAAAAAGCTCTACTTTTCCCCAAAAACATGTTACAATAGAACAGAACAAACGTTCTTATTTAAAAGGAGGAATTTTCATGATTAACGAACCCATTATCGTAAAAAAAGAAGCTTTCCAAGCAATCGGTGTTTCTCTTACAACGACAAATGAAAAAGAGGCGTCTACTGAAGGAAAAATCCCAGGGCTTTGGAACAAATACTTCCAAGAACAAATGATGCATCACATCCCAAATCAACAAACAAAGGAAACGTTCGCTTTCTATTCAAACTACGAATCAGATGAAACTGGTACATATAAATTTACAATCGCTATGCCCGTTTCTTCATTAAAAGACGTTCCTGAAAATATGACAACTTTAACAATACCTGCCGCTACATATGCGGTATTTACATCGAGAAAAGGCCCAGTTTCTGAAGTCGTGTGCGAAGCTTGGGAATACATTTGGCAATGGTCGAAAGAAAACAAACGTGCTTTTACAACAGATTTCGAACTGTATGATGAAAAAGCGGTAGACCCAAATAATGTGCAAGTAGATATTTATATCGCATTAGCTTAAAGAAGATACTCTTTGGTATCTTCTTTTTTTGTCGTTAAATAGCTACTGGGCAAATTCATTATTATTGTCTACAATGAGAAAGTGCAGTATAGAAATATTAGAAACTGTATAAAGTGAAACTATACTCAGTGGGGGTTTTGTTCATCCCCCACTGAGTATTAGCCTTCACCAATCGGACGTTTACGGGCAGTTGGTCTCCCACCTAACTTCTTTGCTCGAACCGAATTTTGAGGTGGGATTTTTACTGCCCGTTAACGCAGGATAAAACGATTGTTAATAGGTTTTTTAGTTTAAATTTGTCACATAGAAAGGAAGCAATATGGAGGAACTACAACAAAATAAAACTGCTTTAGAAGGAAGCGGAAAACCGTTATTAAAAAATACGAATTTCCTTTTTCTTTGGGCAGCTACTCTTTTTTCAAGCTTTGCTTTAGCCTTTTTTACTTTTTCACAAACGTGGTACATAGCAAAAACATTAAACCTTGAGGCTTCACTCGGTGTTGTTTTCGTAGCTCTTAGTGTTCCAAGGCTTATTTTTATGATTATCGGCGGCGCTGTAGCTGATAAATTCCCGAAAAAAAATATTATGTTTTACTCCAATATTATTCGAGCGATTCTTGTCGCAACCATTCTCACATGGTTCATCGTCGGTGATGTAACACTATATACATTTGCTTTATTCGCTTTATTCTTTGGACTTGCTGATGCTTTTTTCTGGTCCGCAGATGGATCTATTCTGCCCGAACTTGTAGAAAAAAGCCGCTTAACGCAGGCAAATTCACTTACACAAATGACGAATCAAGCGTCGGTCATCTTGGGCCCTGTACTTGGTGGAATTCTCATCAAATTTACGAACTATGAAACAATCTTTTCGATTACGATTTTACTACTGATCGTTGCGGCCATACTCGTCCAAAAAATACAATTTACGATGTCAGAGCAAAAAGATACCGACAAAGGCATGTTTACTTCTATTAAAGAAGGAATCTTATATGTAAAGGAATCACCATTCCTTTCAACTTTCCTTATTTGTAGCGCCTTTCTAAACTTATTTTTAATCGGTCCGATGCAAGTCGGTTTCCCGCTCTTCGTTAAAAATGTCCTGCACGGTGATTCACTTCAGTTCAGTTACTTAGAAGCTGCTGTTGGTGGTGGAATGGCGATAGGCGCTGTCATTGTTGGTTTAAAGAATATTAATCGTAGACGCGGCCTATTTTGCATTATCATGATGCTACTGTCTGGTATATTCTTCTTATCCATTAACTTTAGTACGGTACTTTGGCAGGCATTATTAGCTGGCATGTTTTACGGTATTACAATCGCAATGGCGATCGTTCCACTTATGGCAATGATTCAAGCAACTGTAAAAGAAGAGATGATGGGGCGTGTAATGAGTTTACTTATGCTATCATCAATGGGCTTTATCCCACTCTCTTATGCATTCACATCCATTGCACTTGCAATAGGAATTCCAATCGTAACCGTTATGAAAAGCGGTGCAATCGCCGTTATCGTCTTCGTACTATTTGTAGCGATTCGTGTTCCAGTTGTAAGGAAATTCGATTAACAAGCAAGAGTCATGTATTATAAGCATGGCTCTTTTTTAAACGGATCAAATAGATGTAGTCCCTTTCTCCTCCTTAATACTGCTCCCCACTCTAATCCAACCTCAAAAAATAAATCTCGCACTGTACTGTAAAAAAGTGCCCCAATATCTTTACGAATTTCCCCATATTTATGTGCCCTCACAACACTTTTCACGCGCCAAATGAAATTTCCGTTCACTTCTTCATCAGCTAATATTTGCTCTAATAAAACACCTTGCTCTAGTAAGCCACTCTTTTTATACGCAAGTTCCACCTTACTCCAAAATATATTAATCTTCTTCGGATTACTTGTCATCGGCACCAGTGCGTATATAAAAGACTTCGGTATATCGTGACGGCAATACGTTTCATCAAGCTCATACGTTATTTTTCTTTTCTCTTTTATTTGTGGAATGTTTTTAAAAAGAATTGTTTCCCCCTCATATTTTTGCTCATTTTTACTACAGCCAGCTGCATAATCCTCACTTTCACATGCGGACATTTTCATACGGTCATCCATGCGGTCAATTGCAGATATAAGAAAAATATATAAGTTCGCACTATACCCGCCGCGCTTATGTCTTTCTTTTGTCGCAACACGCTTTATAATTCCTAGTTCCTCTAACTTTGCAATGGAGCGGCGTACTGTACGAATACTCTTTCCAACATTCGTCGCAATCGTCTCCATTAACGGACAAGCAACTCCTACTGTTTTCTGTTTCTCATTCACCGCATACTTTCCTAAAAAATGAATAATGGTAGCATCCGTTTTATTTAATTGAAATCGATAATATTTCAAAACTTGTTTTTGATATATATTAAACTCCTCTTTACTTTGAAATTCACTATATGGTTTCATTAAATTATATAAGCTTCCCATTCTTATCACCTCATTTATAAGTAAGAAGCAGGAAGAGAAATTGGCGTGATAGTTAATATTTCTTTATTGGAGATGAAAATATGATTGTAATTAGCGCTTGTTTAGGTGGTATCGCTTGTCGTTATGATGGGAATGACAATCTCGTTTCAAAAATAGAGGAACTTTTGCACAAAGAAGATACAGTCCTCATTTGTCCTGAAGTATTAGGAGGACTACCGACGCCTCGTCCTTCCGCTGAAATTATTGGTGGGAATGGCGATGACGTTTTGGACGGAAAAGCGAAAGTGATGACAAAAGATGGAGAAGATGTCACAGAAGCTTTCGTAAATGGTGCTTATAAAGCATTAGAACAACTTAAAGACTTACACCCAGAATATATTATTTTAAAAGAACGTAGTCCATCTTGTGGTAGTTCTACAATTTACACTGGAGAATTTAACGGGAATAAACAAACCGGTTACGGGGTAACAACTGCTTTATTCAAAAGACATGGATTTACAGTCATTTCAGAAGAGGATTTTGAGAATATAAAAAGGAATTGACCCTGTTCGTCAATTCCTTTTTTCTTTCTTATTTTGCACCTAATTTTTCTTTAACTTTCGCTGGAAGCTCGTCTTTTTTCACTTCTTCCCAAGCTGTTACACCTTTTTTATCTGAATTGTATACGCGTAAGAATGCTTCTTTGCGAAGATTTTTTGGAGCTGTGAATTCCAATTCTTTTTCTTCTCCACCTTTATCGAATCCTTTTAATTTATACTCGAAATATTTATGTGGCTCTCCGTTATCAAACTTCTCATTTTTTTCAATTCCATCAGCTGTAACTTGAACATAATACTCATCTTTTCCTAAACGATTAATATCACAACCAACTAACAGACTTGCAAATACAACTAAAATACTAAAAAGTGCAATGTATCTTTTCATTTCCTTCACCTCAAATGTTTTTTCTTATATTCTTATCTTAAAGCTCAGGCTTTAAAGAAGAAATTCAAAAACATGACATGAACATTACACTTTTGTAAGATAATAATTATTTCTTCACTTTAGAAATAGTCATTCCAACACCAATTGGAACGAGGACAGATTCTACCTTCGAATCAGTTGCTACTACTTCATCAAACTTCTTCATACACATCAGCCAACTTCTATTATGCAAAAGACAAAAATCGTAAGAAAATAGATAAAAAATAATAATTCCTTACTCAACCAACTAGCGATTTCGTTTTCAATATGTGAAAAGGGATTTGTAAACGATGAATTGAATATATATTTATTATTTTCTAACTTTTGGCTGAAAGTTTTTTTATTACATAAATTTCATTATTTCCTAATTTAAAGTTTTCGAGGGGAGAAATAATATGAATCCTATTTTATTAGATGTTCCGTTACAAATAGAAACAGACAAACTCATTCTTCGAGCACCACTGCAAGCAGGTGAAGGGAATGTAGTACATAAAGCTATTAAAGATTCAATTCATGAATTAAAGCAATGGTTGTCTTTATTCCAGTCCATTCCTACTGTTGAAGAAACGGAAATTCTCCTTAGAAATGCACATATAAATTTTTTGAAAAGAGAAAGCTTTCGCTATCTTATCTATCATAAGGAGACGAATAATTTTATCGGAACTGCTAGCCTTCACGCGATTGATTGGAAGGTTTCTAAATGTGAAATTGGATACTGGATTAACACCCAATTTAGTGGCAATGGATATATGACAGAAACAGTAAGTGCGTTAATAAACCTTGGATTTCAGTTATTCAAATTTAGAAGGATTGAAATACGATGTGAACGTAATAACACAAAAAGTCGTGCGATTCCTGAAAAACTAGGCTTTGAGCTTGAAGGGATATTACGTAATGAAGATGTTTCAGCTGACGGCAAACAACTAACTGATACCTGCATCTATGCAAAGATAAATTAGATTAAGACTTTAAAACTCGTTGCACAACATATCTTGAGGCTGATTTCTAAATTTAGAAGGTGGCTTTTTGATTTTTCACGACAAAAGAAAAGACCTCCTTAACGATTGTATTCCATCGCTAAAAAGGTCTTTCTCTATTTCTGCCAAAAACTTAGCACTCTTCTGGCTTACCAGCATTCGTCGCTGTACGGAAAGATGATCCACATCCGCATGATGCGATTGCGTTTGGATTATCAATTGTGAATCCGCCGCCAAGCATCGATTGTTTATAATCAACTTTTACTCCTTTAACAATTGGAGCACTTTCTTTATCGATAACAAATTCAACACCGAAAAATTCAAGAACTGTGTCGTCTTCTTTTGGTTCTACTTCAAATCCTAAGCCGTAAGAAAGACCACTACATCCGCCGCCATGTACAGCAAGGCGCACGTACTTCTCTCCATCTTCAGCATCTTTTAACATATCTTTAATTTGAAAAGCTGCTTGTTCTGTTACTTCAATCATGAAATACACCATCCTTTCTGTTCTCATTCTATTATACATCTTTACGCTTCTATCTTGTACTCATACACTCCGCGGCAAATTACTTCCGCAGGTCCTTTCATTAACACATTTCCTTCTTCTGTCCATGCAATCATTAAATCGCCGCCAGCTAAATGAACTGTAATCTCTTTACCACGTTCCAGCTTTCCATTTAAAATAGCAGCTACAACTGCAGCACATGCTCCTGTCCCGCAAGCTTGTGTTACACCAGATCCACGTTCCCAAACACGGAAGTTCATCTCGTCATCATTCAAAATTTCGATAAATTCAACATTTGCTCGCTCTGGGAACATTTCATGTGTCTCAAGGACTGGTCCAAGTGTTGTAAGTGGCGCTTTTTCTACATCATCAACAAAAATAACCGCATGCGGATTCCCCATTGAAACAGCTGTAAATGCATAACGATGATTATTGTATAAGAAGTTTTCACGAATAAACGGTGTTTCACCTTCACCAAGCATCGGGATTTCTGCACGTGTTAAACGTGGTGCTCCCATATCGATTTTTACTAATGTAACTACACCATCTTCTACCGTTACTTCAGCCGTTACAATTCCAGCTAACGTTTCAATTGCGAAAACTGTTTCTTCTACTAGTTTATGCTCATACGCATATTTCGCTACGCAGCGTAAACCGTTGCCGCAGTTCTTCCCTTCTGAACCATCGTTATTAAACATGCGCATTTTCACCGGAGCTACGTCAGAAGGACAAATTAAAATCATTCCATCTGCCCCAATACCAGTATTAATATTTGAAACTTTTTCCGCCACAAGAGCTAAATCTTCTTCAAGAATTTGTTCCTCAAACATATTTACATATATATAACTATTGCCAAGACCATGCATTTTTGTAAAAGAAAATTGGCTCATTTGTATTCACTCCAAAAATAATTTTTTATTTTAAGTATAGAATGCATGCTTTTAGAACACAATATGAATGTCCCCCGTTTCTCATATTTGACAACATTTGGCGATGAGCCATTCTTGCACAAATTGTGTAGGAAAAAAGCCCTTCTAAAAGGGCCTTTTTTTATTTATATTCCGTATTATCCTACCCTGCGAAATAATATTTTACCTAATGGAAAAAGGTGCTGCCCATTCGCAACACCTTAAAACATTGGATTTTCATCCAGATACTCATATACATTATTAACAAGCTCTTCTACTGTCGATCCTTGTACTACTTCACCATTCACAAGGGCAAATGGGCCTTCAAAACAAATACCACAATATCCTAAGCATCCATACTCCATTACATCTAAATTCGGATCTTTTTCTAATTTCTCTAAAGCTGCTTGTGAACCACTCGCGAGGTTACCTACACAAAATTCAATTAACGGTTTAATCAAAATTATCCCCCCTGTACTACAAAACAAATTACCTTCTGACTTCATCTATAAGAAGAAAACTAAGCTGTTTCTTGTTGTTTTCATTACACTTACTAAACTATTCAATTCCTTCACTGTTTCACTTCAAAGCAAATATTCTTTTCTATATAAATATATTCACAACACTGCTTTTCGGCCTTCATAATGAAATAGTAACTAGAAAAGGAAAACAGTTTACTTTACTTTTCTTCTTATTGTACAACAGAGTATTCATTCATGCATTGTTATTTGTTCACAAATTCGATATAATTTGATTGAGTAAAGTCGAAATATTTTATTAATATAAAATTTTAGGATTAGGGGACATTTCAACAGAAAAGGGGTAATCCATCATGAAACACCTCGTAATACTAGGTGGTGGCTACGGTGGAATGAGAATTCTGCAACGGCTACTTCCAAGCAACCAACTTCCAGATGATGTACAGGTGACATTAATCGACAAAGTACCATACCATTGTT
This sequence comes from Bacillus toyonensis BCT-7112, assembly GCF_000496285.1. Lineage (GTDB taxonomy): Bacteria > Bacillota > Bacilli > Bacillales > Bacillaceae_G > Bacillus_A > Bacillus_A toyonensis. Next base: position 2,107,116 of record NC_022781.1, read on the forward strand.
TCAAAACTGAATATTATGCATTAGTAGCGGGTACAATTTCAGAAACGCATATTCGCATACCTTTTCCTGAGCACCCACGCCTCAATATTCAATACGGCACAATAACAAATATTGATCTCGAAGAAAAAGCTGTTCATCTTGATGGCGGTGAAGCAATCCAATATGATGATTTAATTATCGGACTTGGCTGTGAAGATAAATATCATAACGTTCCTGGGGCAAAGGAATATACACACAGTCTACAATCAATTGAACAAACACGTAAGACATATGAACAATTAAATGGCCTAGAACCGAATGCTACAGTTGCTGTCGTTGGTGCTGGCTTAAGTGGCGTTGAAGTAGCAAGTGAACTTCGTGAGAGCCGTTCTGATTTAAAAATCTATTTATTTGATAGAAAAGATAGAATTTTATTCCCATATCCAGAGAAATTAAGTAGATATGTAGAAGAATGGTTTATAAAACATAACGTTACCATTATACGAAACTCTAACATTACCAAAGTCGAACCAAATATTGTGTACAACCACGATGAACCTCTTGCATGTGATGCAATCGTCTGGACAGCTGGTATTCAAGCAAATGAAGTTGTTCGAAACCTTCCGGTTGAACAAGATGGTAGCGGACGGGTTGTTTTAACAAAATATCACAATATTCCAAATGACGAGCACGTTTACGTTGTAGGAGATTGTGCAGCACTTCCACACGCACCATCTGCTCAACTTGCTGAAGGTCAAGGAGAACAAATTGTCCAAATATTATTAAAACGTTGGAATAATGAACCACTTCCTGATGAACTACCTGTTATTAAATTAAAAGGTGTTCTCGGTTCCCTCGGCAAAAAACACGGATTTGGTTTACTAGCAAACCAACCATTAATGGGACGTGTACCGAGATTATTAAAATCCGGTCTTCTTTGGATGTATAAATATCATAACGGTTAATACTTTACGAGCTGTCTACTATGTAGGCAGCCTCTTTTCATCAGTTGAAAAAATTTTTTTCATAAACAGAAATTATCAGAAATATTTTTCTCAATATTTATTCACAAAATTTTCTATTTTTATATTAAAAACTATTGATGAAAAGTGTATGCTATTTGTAAGTTGTTTTTATTATTTCCTTTAAGACCGAATTCATTCGGTCTTATTTTTTATGTGATAAATACTTTTATAGGAGGCATTACATTTCACTTATGAACTTGACGAAACTACACGATCGAATAGAAGCGAAGAAGAAAGAATTGATCTATCTCGTTGAAATGTACGGATTCACTCATGATAAAGTAATTTCTTTCAGTCAAGAATTAGATTGTTTACTTAACTTATTAATAAAACTCAAGACGAAGAAAAAACGTTGCTCTTTATAACCTTATTTTTCTATTTCTCTCTCTTTTTTGATACGATATAACTAGAATCAGAAAGGAGCAATTTATGTTTATATTAAAAAACGTTACATATAAAGATATACTACACATTCCTTATTTACAGATTCAAAAAGAGACAATCACTTGTATTATCGGTGAAAGTGGGAGCGGAAAGAGTACATTACTTCGCATGTTAAATGATTTACAATCTCCAACATCCGGTACAATCGAATATAACGGAAAACCAATTTCTGATTATCCCCCTATTCAATTACGCCGTGACGTAGTTATGCTCGGACAAACTCCACCTATTTTTGACGGAACAGTTAAAGACAATCTATTAATGGGACTTCGTCTTTCTGAAAAACCATCTCCAAGTGATGATACTTTGCAGAATGCATTAACGACTGTTAGCTTAAATAAGAATTTAGAAGACAACGCCGCTTCATTATCAGGCGGGGAAAAACAACGGCTTGCTTTTGCTCGCATCATACTTATGGATCCGCCTGTCTATTTATTAGATGAACCAACTTCGGCATTAGATAGTGATACAGAACGCCGCGTTATGAAGCAATTCACTATACTCGCAAGAGAAAAGAAAAAAACCGTTATCTTCATCACGCACTCGCAACAACTTCCAGAAGAAATTGCAGACGATATTATTGAAATTAGTAAAACAAACGGTGCAACTAGAAAGGGAGTGCTCTCAGTTGAAGGGCGTTATTGAACTCCAAATTTAGCAACTTGCTGCTGCCTATATTTTCATTCTTATTTTAATCGGACTTGTAAGATTAAAAGGGATACCTCGCGAGAAACAAATTGCGATCGCAACATTCCGTATGACCATTCAGCTCGTACTTGTTGCATATGTCCTTACATACATATTTGAAAACAGTAATCCATTTTATACAATTGCTCTCATTACTTCTATTACTACATTTGCTATTTTTAATATTTATAAACGAGTTAATATTCCGATGTCCAAAGAATTAAAACGTGTAGCCGCTCTTTCCATGGTTGCGGGATCAATCGGACCATTACTACTATTTATCTTTGTTATTATCGGGCATAATCCGTGGTATGCACCGCAATATATCGTTCCTATTGCCGGCATGTTAATCGGTAATGCTATGACCGGTATTTGCCTCGGGGCAAACACCTTTTTAAACAATATGAAATCTCAAAGAGATCATATTGAAGGTGCCCTTATGCTCGGCGCAACACCGAAAGAAGCAACTGCTCCCCTCATAAGAGACGCTTTTGATTCTGCTATTTTACCAACAATCAATTCCATGGTCGGTATGGGAATTATAAGCTTACCCGGTATGATGACCGGTCAAATATTATCCGGTGTATCACCGTTTACAGCAATTCAATATCAAATTGCTATCATACTCGGTATTTCAGGGAGTACTGCTTTCGCTGTCATTATCTTCTTACAGCTTGGATATAAAACATTCTTTAATAAGCGCTGTCAGTTGAAAGAAATTGACTATGATGCGAGGTGAATCGTGCGTAGTTCACGGCGAATGAAATTATATTAACGATTTTTTCAATATATCTATCATAACTTACAATATATCAACGATTTTTCAAATATATCTATCATAACTCACAATATATCAACGATTTTGTACGAAATATCGATTTACCGACAAAAAGTGACATAATAAAAAGAGGAGGCGAATAGCCTCCTCTTTTTATTTGTCTTACGCCTTCTTAACGAACTGTGATTTTAACTTCATAGCTCCGAAACCGTCGATTTTACAATCAATATCATGATCTCCATCAACTAGACGAATACTCTTTACTTTCGTACCAATCTTCACAACTGAAGAAGTACCCTTTACTTTTAAATCTTTAATTACAGTAACAGCATCACCATCTTGAAGAACGTTTCCGTTTGCATCTTTTACAACTTTTGCACCATCATTATTTTCAGCTTCTGCTTCTTTGCCCCACTCATGAGCACATTCTGGACATACGAAAAGAACGCCATCCTCATACGTATATTCTGAATTACATTTTGGACAATTTGGTAAAGTAGCCATAAATTCATTTCCTCCGTTCATTATTTATACGTAAAAATCAAATTTGATGTTTACATGTCGATAAATAAAATTTGTATAGCATTTCTTTATAGTGCCATAGTCTTACGTTATTGACAAGCCTACCTCAAATTCTCATTTTTTATTGTATTTTACAAAATTTCAATTCGTATGGTGTTTACAATAAAAAAGAAGAACCTTCACAAGATTCTTCTTTTCAAAATGAATGAGTTCTCACTAGAACCCCCAACCATTCTCTTCAATATAAAATTGATACTCTTCTAACTCTTCTTCACTTAACTTCTTATTATTCTCATATACTTCTTGCCATTCAAAGTAACCTTCACTGAAATAAACAGCGAATTTAATTTTTACGTTTTTCTTCTCTGTATAGTCATAACCAGTAAACTCTACTACGTCATACTCTTTTTCTTTCTTCACGAACTTCCAAGTTGGATTATCAGTCATAACCTCTAAAGTAAATCCTTCATCACTTGAACGAACAACATTTTTAATATTCGGCTCAGTTGGTAAAAGAGAAAGTCCGAACATAGCTCCACCAAACACTATCCCAACTATAACTTGTAAACCAATCATACCAGCAGCACTAGCGCCGCCCTTTGATTGTAAGTAATACGCCTTCTTGTGATCCGGCATATCTTCTTCCTTATGTAAAACTCGAATAGCATGCTTATAATATAAACGGTTTCCTTGCCATCCAGTAAATATCATCACTCCTAATTGAAGAACTAAACTAACTGTTAAATAAATCCCATCTGAAATATCTATAAAAGGAGTTACAACGATACTAGGTACCGCCAATAACGTAAGTATAATAAACAACTTATACATTTTACGATAAGCTAACCAAAAAGTTGGGAAGAAAAATGCTACCCAATTCCACGTATTCCCTTGTGCTGGATTTTCTACTTTTCCCCATTTAAAGTCATAATACGCCGTATTCTTTTGAACAATCTTATGTAACTCTTGTGGAGAAATTGTTTCTTGTAAAACAGTGTCTTTCACGTACATCATCCTTTTCTTATTTCTATATACAGGTATTGTATATGTACAAAAAGAAGGAATCTAACAAAAAGTACATATATTTCATAAAAACGAGCGGAATCGAATATATTCCGACAATTATCCGTTTATTATTTCATTTTACTTTAAAATATATTAAAATACTTATGAATTATACGTTTAATACACTAAGTTAAATGTTTTGTATGTTCACAAAAAAAGATGCCCCAAAATCATTTGGACACATCCTACTCCTATTATATAAATTACTATTATGGTATGGTCTAACCTAAAATCTCGACTTAAAAGACTTCACAAATTAACTTTCTACTATTTAAAACATACTTCCACTTACACAACTAATAAATAATCTATCATTAATTTCCTCAATTGATACAATAAAATCTACTTCAACTATATTTTTAGGCAGTTTCATTATTCTTAAATTCCACCTTTTTTTCATATTCATCTAAGAAAATTGTAGCATCATCATATTTAAAAAACTCGACCCAAGCGTCAAAAAACTGACAAATCGGGTCTATTATGTCTGTTTTTTCTTGAAACAAAATACGCTCATCTATACTAAGTATTATTTCTCCAGTATTTTCTATCGGCAGTTTATGTAGTTCCATTTGAAAATTTTTCATGATTCCTCCACTTCTTGATTATATTGAAATACTATTTTTATTTATTCCACACTACCCTTCACTTTCTCAATAACATCTTCTATACGTTCCGCTATACATTCTATCTCCCAATCACCCTCACCGTGCAAAGCTGTATAAACCGGGCATTTTTCATCATTACTATCTACAAAGATTGGATCACCGAGATACGAATCTATTCCAATTACAATCCATCCCTCTTTCCAATCTCCTTCTTCATTCCCGGTTAAGCTTTGCCCTTCTTCATCAAAGCTATAACCAAGTTGTCCTTCTTCTATTTCTTCACTATTAAACAATTCTATCGTCATAGGTTCAGATTCATACTCTAGCTCAATTTCATTATCCTCAGCACGATCTACATATTCTAAAAGTTGTTTAATTTTATTATGGTTAATCATGATATCTTCTCCATTCTCTCTTAAAATAATCTAGCTTTAGTCATACTATAATATATAAAATAAAGTTCATAAAACTACTATTTCAGGTGATTAAATATGAAGTGCATAGTTTGGACAGAAGATGTTTTTTCACAAAACTTCACTACGTTCCATATTGCATAATGTTTCACATGAAACTATCGACATTCCGGATTACCTTTCTACCATTTTCGACTGGTTTCAAACGTGGGCTTCTTATGAAAATTTAACAAAAATAAATATACATTCCATTACTCCGTTACTAGCCGTCGTTCCAATATTATAAGAAAAAGCGTTTCTGCTTCTTACCTGTTCTTCTTTCTACAAATTAAAACAGTACAAACAAGCTAATCTCTACTTACAGCAATATTTACATTGCTCTGTGCATCTTAATAACGAGGAAAAAGAAAAAGTACTCTTTCATGAAGTTGATATGTATATGAAAAAACTAGTAGAAAGCACAATGTAAATGTACATTGTGCTTTCTACTAGTCCTTTATCAAACTTTTTATATTTCCTCCTACAACTACCAAGTAATATTCATTTCTTCAAATGACGCTTTACTCACTTCTAACCTTTCACTATCATCCGTCCCAATCATTGCTACTTCCTCTTTAGACAACTTAATTTTCTCGTTTGGATTTTGGATTTTTCTCTCATACACGAATTGTAAAAGTTCTATTTGTTCCGCTGTCAGTTCATACTCTTCTTCCAGTCTTTCAATTGCTAATTCCGTATCAAGTAATGGAATTTCTAATAAAAATCCACCGTGCTCTTCCATCTCTTCAAATGGATCAATTGAATACGCACCGCTATCCTCAATCCAAAATGCAGTTGTAATAAAAGGAACTGTTTCGCCTTCTACTTCTTCTAATACGTATTGAAGTGCTTCCTCTTTCGCAATGTCTATTACTTCCAAAGGTGCCCCTTCAAAATAATTTGCCGCATCAATCCACTCTTCAATTCTCTCGCTATTCACATCTTGCAGACATACGATCGTATAATCCGGATGAAACGTAATTGTCCCTCTTCCGCCTTGACTATCTTGCATATTATAGTTAAACCCATCCCATGAACTTTCATGCGAGAAATCAGGAGCATGTGCTACAAAAATTGCATCTGCAATTGACTTTAAGATACAACCTTTCCATAGTTGTTCTTTATTTATATGTAATTTATATTTACTCATCTGCTTTCCTCGTCTACATATTTTTTATATTATCTTTCGAATTCTCATTCCGTGTAAAGTACTTTTTCATTATATAACAATAGTAAAGGCATCCTTCATACAAAGGATGCTTTTACTATTTTCTCTACCATTTCCCCCTACACTCCTCAATTAAACTAAGCAAATATCTCTTCATCATATCAGCCCTTCTCCAAATAGAAAGTTTCTTCTTCTCCTTTGGATCATACCTCATTCGCTCTACTTCTTTTAATAAAGGCTCCCATTCTTTCGCTGAGCGTTCTAACAAGTATTGCAATCCTCTATCTTTTGAAACAATTGTTTTATGATCTAACGTATATAAAATACGCCCCATCGTAACGACAGCTGATTCTACCCACTCTTCTATGAAAAATAAATATGGCTGCTTCGCTTTTTCACTCCAGTACTGTTCTACGTTGTATTGCATTGTATTTACTACATCATCCCACTTTATTTGAAATGGAAGGTCTTCTACTTCTTTCCCGATAACTGTAATGCCTTGATTTTTTAATGTCCACCATGTGACCGCATTAATATCCCAATGACCTATATTCGCCTTACCATCTGCACAATACACGTACTCATTTATTTCATGATTGTATTTCCCTAAGTCAGCAAGCGGAATATACATACCGTCCATTCTTTTACCTAGCGTACTTTCACTCATTTTCTTATGCAGTTCTACAATTTGTTGTTTTTCAGCTTCATTCACGGAATCATTTAGTACTGCAACAAAATCAACATCGCTCGTTTCTATATGAAATGCACCTAGCGCAATAGAGCCGTAAACATATACTCCGACTATTTTTCCATCTAAAAAAATTTCTTTTAACCCTACTATGTACTGCTCCATTAACTGCTTTACTTCTGCTGGTAAAGCTTGTTTTATTCCATTCTCCACATCTATCCCTCCATTAAAAAAAGCCTTCGCAAATTCGCAAAGGCTTCCTGCTTTATAAATATTTCTCGATTTCCTCGTAAACATCCTTCAAACGAGGATTTCCTTCTCCAACAATCTCTCCATTCACAAGAACGACTGGATAAAATAAATCTTCTTCTACTACGCGCTCTGCGAATGCTTTTTTATCTTCATCTTCTTGTTCTTGTTGAAAATCAATATACTCGAAATTAAATTTATTTTCTTGTCCTTCATATTTACGACCAATCGCCGCTTGTAACCACTCAAACGTTTCTGTTGAAGATGGCATTCCGACGCAGCTCGCACAAATTACTTTCGTCCCATACACTTGCACATTAACCATTTCTTCTCCCCCACTTCTTGTTCTAACAGTATATTCAGATGTCTTAGTACATAAGCACATCATTTTACAAACTTATTCCATACCCCTATACTGAAAAAACACGTTGTACACATGATAAAATATTTCGACAATAAAACAAGAACAGAAAAAATAGATTTTCCCCTCTATCTTGATTATAATAAAACTGATGAAAGGAGTCGATAAAAATGGAAAACCCACATATGCAAGAACAAGTACTAGAAGTACTAGATAAATTACGTCCGTTCTTACTTCGCGATGGCGGAGACGTTGAATTAGTAGACATTGAAGAAGGTATCGTAAAATTACGCCTTATGGGTGCATGCGGAAGCTGCCCAAGTTCTACAATCACACTAAAAGCTGGTATCGAGCGCGCGTTACTTGAAGAAGTACCAGGCGTTATTGAAGTAGAGCAAGTATTTTAATTAAAAGCGGAAACGGCTCGTTCAAAATGTACCTCGGCGGAAGAAGCGAAGCCACCGAACATTTTAGCCGCTGGAGCTAGATATTAATTAAAAGCAGAAGCGGCTCGTTCAGAATCGCTTCCTAGAAAGAGACCCCAATGGGTCTCTTTTTTTATTCAAATAACACTTCTACTTTAACATCATAAAACAAAATTGGAAATCCTTCTCAAAAAATGCGATAATTAATACTATATAGTGAATCGTTCACACATATAAAGTGAAACTATAATCAGTGGGTGTTTACGGGCATCCCGATTCCCACAAATAGCGGGATGAAGTAAAAAACATAGGGGGACGACACATGCCAAAAATGGGGAACACTTTTTTAACAATTCAAGAACTAGAAGAGAAAAAAGAATATTTATTAGGCCTTTCGTCCGTTATACCAACATGGAATACAAGCTATCAATTTTTATTTAAAGAAATCCAGCAAGAATTATTGAGTAAAGTAAATGAAAAAATCGAAAGAAATCAATTCATTTTAAATATATGTGCAGATCAACAGGTAGGAGCATAATGTATTACATACAATTGCGGTATAAAAAAGAGACCTCAATCGGTCTCTTTTTTATACTTTTAAGATAGCCAATCTAATTTTCTAATCCCTAACTTATCAATTGGCAAACGAAGTGATCCATAAAAATTCCTCATAAATTGCTCAGAGCGGTTCACATCATGTAAAATAGCTTCTAAGCGATCTCTATATATACTTTTTTGTTCTTCGTTCCCAGTTTGATAATATCGTTCGACCGTTTCAAAATAGTGGAGCGGGAACAGGAGCCTTGCAAATAATAAGCGCCAACCAAATGAGGATAGCGAATAATTGCGTTCATAATCTGTAACAAATTGAACGATTGTTTGCTCCCAGTCTTTCTTCTTTTCAATCATCATATAGCGAATCAATTCTGCTATATCTCGAGTGGGATGATCATACACCCACTCAAAAGGAAGTTTTAGACGCTTCGTTTGATGCCATAATAAAGGTGTAAATCGCTCCTGGCAAATTGTTGCCGCATCGGTCATTTGTGGCGTATCATCCATCTCTGTATCGACAACATACTGAATTGCATTTTCCGCAACTCCTAAATAATACGGGAAGGATTCGATAAACAATTGATCGAATACGTCTGTAGGATGGTTCATCACTTGTGATTGCCAAAATTTCTCTAATTGATCGAGCCTTTTTTCCCATAACGCTTTCCATTCACCAATGCGGCTTAATTGCTCAATTTCTTCTGGAAAGAATGCACCTCGTTTATGGAATATAGAAAGCTCACTTCCTAATGACATAGCATGTCGTTCTAACGTGCGCATACCTTTTAATAAGCAGTAATTTTGTTCTTCTATCTCACTTACATAGTAGCCGTGTATAGTCGGAACGAAAGTCGCTACAGTCATATCCCCTTGCTGGTTCATATAGTCACTGAGCTTTTTCATCTCTACAAGTACTTCTTCCTCCATTTCTCCAATTGGAACAAGTACATAAATTTTGTTGCGAATCCAAAAGCTTTTATAGGGGCCAAGGGGGATTAATTCTTTAACATGCATGTGATAATGCTCATAAATATGCTGAATCATCGCAGTCGCCACCTATGGTTTTTCTTTATATATATGAGCTTGTGCTCGCCTTTCATTCCTATGCACATGATAAAGCAACGAAACGTATACAAATACTAAAAAGAAAAAAAGGTGATAAACATGAAAGAATCAAATCAACTACAAGAAAGAGCATTACAACTATTACAAGAACGCGGTGTAACAATTGACGATATTGCTGAACTTGTTCATTTTCTTCAAAAAAAATATCATCCAAATTTAGAGATGTCAGAATGCCGTTATAACGTTGAGCGTGTATTATCAAAACGTGAAGTACAAAACGCACTAATTACTGGTATCGAACTCGATGTCCTTGCTGAAAAAGGAATGTTAAGTGCGCCGTTACAAGATATCGTAAAACGTGATGAAGGCTTATACGGAATTGATGAAGTTATCGCACTTTCTATCGTTAACGTGTACGGCTCTATCGGTTTCACGAACTTTGGATATATCGATAAATTAAAACCTGGTATTTTAGAATACTTAAATGATAAATCAACTGGCAAAGTGCATACATTCCTTGATGATATCGTTGGCGGAATCGCTGCCGCTGCTTCAAGCCGTTTAGCGCACCGAGCTGATCACTCGGAATAATAATAATGCTTTCTAGACCGTCAGTTTTATGCTGACGGTCTTTCATATTCCATGAGCATAAATTCTCTTCCGCGGCTCAAAAAGATAGGTCCTTGCTGAAAACCTATATTTTTATATAGCGTAATTGCTCTTGTATTAAATGTTGCTACACTTAATCGAAACATTTTTGCATTAAACTCTTTCGTGGCAAACGCTATTCCAGCTTTGAAAAATTCTTTCCCCATTCCTTTCCCTGTTAACGCCGGCTTCATACCAAGTCCGATATCAATCAGATTTTCTCCACCATATAAATTAGCATCTCTTCCCCCTGGTACTTGTGCATTTTCCCCAAAACAAAAATAGCCGATGAACTCTCCTTGATCGTCACAACAGCCATAATACGTTCCATCTAATAGCTCTTCTATCACTTCTTTCTCGCCTGAAAAACTATATAAATTATATGGTTCCTCGTACGTCCACGTATTTATCTCATTTGCTTCTTCTACCGTTAACTTATGTATATCCATCCTTCTCTCTCCTTATCAATTGTTCTATATACTCATTCATTCTCCGCACCTTATTTCCCTCTAATTGAAATATGCAGAATTGCATGCACACAAACATTACACAAATGGTACAATTTATTTGAATCGCTGTTGCTACACTTCTTGATTAAAGAAAAGGCGTTAAAACGGAAATTAGCGTCTTATCGAACTCAAGCAATTGACACATTTTGTCATCATAAAAGACACTCGAAAGAGTGTCTTTTTTCTATATTTCATAAGGACTTACTCATTCCCCAAAATAAACGCATAAAATAATGTAACTCTTTACACGCATGAATCCCTTTCTAAAAGTTTTGAAGTACGTTACGGGAGATTCAAAATAAAAAGCACTCTGACTAGAGTGCTTTTCACTTTAAAACAAGGAGGTTACATATATGGATAGTACTCTCGTATTTAACTTCGGTATTGGTATTGTCATCATTTTATTTGTCTTCTTTGTTCTTTGTATGAGCGGGGTATAGCAATCTTTTATGCCGATAATTCCTTTAAAGTATCACTTAATTTGAACTTTCTTAATTGTAATGAAGCAATCATCGCTGCCCCTGCTCCAAGCACCACACTAGCAAAAGCTAATATGCAAACTTGATTATACGGAATAATAATAACCGTTAACTCTAAGCTTGATAACACGATATAGCTAAACAAAATCCCACCAAAAATGCCGATACAACCAGCTATCGCTCCAAGTAAAGTTCCCTCTAATAAAACGATCCGTCTCATTTGCTTCGGAATAGCTCCTACCGCACGAATCATACTAATTTCAGCACGTCTTTCATGTAAACTTGAGACAATCGCATTCATTAACCCTATACCAGAAATAATGAAAACAATTACAACTAACAAGCGAATTAACATCATCATTTGCGATAATAACTGCTCTTGTTCTTTCAATAAATCATAACTGTTTATAACTTCTACATTCTCTTTATTCTTTGTAATTTCTTTTACTTGCTTCTTAATCGCTTCAAATGATTGATTAGAATTAGTCATAATTTGAATTGCTTCATATCCTTGTACGTGAAACTTATCGCGAGCCCATTGTTCATTTACGAAAACATCTGATCCTCTTAACCTTAATCCTTGCTCAATAATCGAAACGACTTTAATCGTTTGTTTTTCTTTTCCCTTTCCTTGTACTTCAAACGTATCATGCAACTGAAGCCCTAATTTTTTAGCCGTTTCCTTCGTAATGACTCCCTCACCATCTTGTAATGGCTTATTTAAATCTTTTCCTTCAATCACCTTCGCTCTCGTTACTTTTTGATACGCGACAATATCATTTCCCACAACTTCCATCAAATCAGGTTCAAAATCATTTTTCCTCGCATGTTCATACCACTCTTGATTCGCTTTTATAAAGTCATAATTCACAAGCTTTGCTGTAAAGTCTGTAGCATTCCCAACACTCGCCTCTACACCGTCAATTTTTCTAACCTTCTCCATCCAACTAAACGGTAATGTTTCTATTCCTTGCGACTCTACCGGAATTCTTACTACTAAGTCCGCTGGTAAATGTTTTTGTAATCCTTTTTTCATACCTTCATACATAGAATTTACATACATCGTTCCAACAAGTGCTAACATAAAACCAAATGCTAATATAGCAACGGACACAGCCGCCTTATTTCGATAACGAATGACATTTCGGCTACTAATCGTCGTTTCAATTCGTAATATCATTTGAAGTGGTTTTGCAATCACTGGTGCTATCATCCGAATAAATAACGGAATCGCAAATAACAAACCGACCGCAAATAACAGCGCACCTATCGCACTTGGATTAAAACCGATATACCGCTCTAATACGTTACCCGTTAGTCCAATAACAGTACCAATAATTAAAATGCTACCACTAAAAGCACTCCACCTTTTTTCTTTTTTCTCATTACTAGGAAGACCTGGCCTAAGCGCTTGAACTGGTGGAATCTTTCTAACCATGAAGGCTGGTATAATAGCCCCTATAATAGACATAACAATTCCTAGTAAAAACGTAATGAGTAAAATCTCGCCTGAAATCGAGAATGATTCTTTCCCTGCCCCCTCAATATTCACCCATTTATTAATAAATGATGCAGCGATTGTTTGCGTACCTGCTCCAAGAATAACTCCTGCTAGCGATCCGATTGCCCCAATACATAAAGCCTCTAATAAGACGACTAATATAATTTGATTTGGATTACTACCGAGTGCACGTAATAATGCCCATTGCTTAAATCGACTTCTGACAGATAAGAAGAAACTTCCCATTATTAAAAGAGCTACAACAAATAAGGCAATACCACCTAAACTAAAAATTAATGGCTTCATTACATTTAGTCGTTCAAATGCCTTATCTACATAAGTACGTTGGTCCACCTTTATATTTTCTATCTTCTTATTTACATCAAGAGCAATCGCTCTCTTCACATTTACATCGGCTGTTTTCACTTGAACGAGATTGAACTGATTTAGTAGATTTAATTCTTTTTGAAGCCAATGGATGGGAAAATAAGCCCCATGCCCCATTGCCGCCATTAACGGTGGATTTAAAATACCGACGACTTTCACAGTCTTTTCTCCATGCTGTGGGAATGGCAGTTTAATTGTATCTCCCACCCGTATATTTTCACGGTCTGTATACCCTTTTGTTAGTGCTACTTCAGCCCCTTCTTTCGGATATCGACCTTCAAATATTTTATAAGAATGTATTTCTGGAGAATCTTGCTCAACACCCCAATAGGACGGTTTCCCCGATAACTCTTTATAGTGTGGGAAAGGATATGGTATAAGTACTTTTGATATTTTTTCAGCATTTTCTAAGCCATCTATTCCTTTTAAACTTTCATTATTTAAATACATATCATTTTTTATATAGCCAAATTGTAAATTATAATCTCCATACCGACTTACTACTTGTTCCTTCACACTTTGCTCTACTGATTGATTGCCTAGCAATAACATCGTCGCTAACATAACACCTAAAGCTGCACCGAGGGCAATCAACATATTTCGCAACCAATTTTGTTTCATCGATTTTACCGCATACTTAATTACCCATCGCATCACCTTTACCTCCTACTTTAAAGTGACGATTCATAATCTCTTGAATGTGGATAACTTGTTGCGGGATATTTCGAAATTTCCATCCTTTACTTTCAGCATGCTCATGAATCACCTCACCATCTAATAAGAAAACGACTTTATCAGCATGGGCCGCTACGAACGGATCGTGCGTTACAATGACAGCTGTTTGCCCTAATTCATCACATGCATTGCGAAGTGCCGCAATAATATTTTTGCTGTTTTCTGAATCTAACGCCCCTGTTGGCTCATCAGCTAATATAATAGCTGGCTCATTTGCAAAGGCTCTTGCTATCGCAACCCTTTGCTGTTGCCCACCTGATAACTGTGCTGGTAAATGCTTTTCTTTTCCTTTCAATCCAACGAGCTCTAATAAACGATTTGCTGTCACCGTTGCCTTCTTTTGTGAAACATTATCTAATAATAAAGGCAACCCTACATTTTCCTCCGCATTAAACACTGGAATTAAATTAAACTGTTGAAAAATAAAACCGATTTTATGCCTTCTAAATAAAGCGAGCTCTTTTTCTTTTAATGTTGAAATCTCCGTACCATCAACTCGAATACTACCTACTGATGGAATATCTAATCCACCTAACAGCTGAAGTAAGGTCGTTTTCCCCGATCCACTTGCCCCCATAATACAAACAAAATCTCCTTTTTGAATTTGAAGATTAATATCTTTTAAGATCTTTACTTTACTATCTCCAATATCAAACGATTTTTCTAACCCTTCAATTTCAATAATATTCATCCCGATATCCCCTTCTCTCTCTATTTACCAATCTATATATTCTATTCAAAAATGCAAAATCCCTACTATTTTGTATTTTTTTGTCACATACTAACATTTATATTAACCGGCATTAAGTGCCCGATTAGTGTAAGCAAATAATCAGTGCGGGATGGATAGCCCCCACCGATTAAAATTTCACTCTATTTCTCACGTCAGAAAAGTTGACTCTCGCAACGAAAGTAACCATAATAGTTACACGAATATATAAAAACTATTCAAATATCCACAAGTAGGAGGAAGAACAATGAAACATGTAATCGTTTATGCACACCCGAATACAGAAAGCTTTAACCATGCAATTTTAGAAACTGTAAAAAGTGAATTAGAAGGAAAAGGTCATGAAGTACGCGTTCGTGATTTATATGAATTAAACTTCAATCCAGTATTAGGTGCTTCCGATTTCATCTCATTTTCCCAAGGAAACACACCAGAAGATATTAAAGAAGAACAAAAGCATATCACTTGGGCTGATAGTATTACATTCATTTACCCAGTTTGGTGGGCAGGTCTTCCTGCTATTTTAAAAGGATACGTTGACCGTGTATTTAGCCACGGCTTCGCTTATGCTTACGGTGAGAATGGTATTGAAAAATTATTAAGCAGTAAAAAAGGATTGTTATTATCTACGATGGGAAATTCGGAAGAAGTATACACAGCAGGCGGTATGTTTGATGCAATGAAAAAAACAGCAGATGTTGGTATTTTTGAATTTACAGGCATTGAAACACTTGAGCATACATTCTATACAAGTGTTCCTTCTGTGGATGACAGTGTGCGTAAACAATATCTTGAAGAGGTTAAAGATGTTGTGAATCGTGCATTTTAATAAAAAAACTCCGGCTTTAACAACCGGAGTTTTTCATTTCATCATTAATTTCGGAATATACCTTTGAAGAATGCTTTCTAATTCATTCATATCTTCCTGTCTAATAAGTAAATTCACATTGTCATTCATTTTTTCTCGCCCGCGATATAAAAATATATTTTCTTTTGGATTTTCCCATGTTGATGTTTTATAGCCTTTCAATTCTTCGTATGAATAAAAGTTTAATCCGTCTACTACACCTTTTTCATATATTTTTACACTTTTAATAAGATGGATGGCTATTAAAGTCATAAAACAACTTGCTACAGCATAACTACCTGACTGAATGAGAAACTGTTCAAGTGTGCCAATATCACCACTTACATATTGAGCATATATATACATACATTGTCCAATGAAATATGCTGGTCCAAGTAATGCAACCCAACGTCTTTTCACCCGAGGATACATTGCAATGAGTTTTCCTGCGCTTTTTTTCATTTCATTTATTTTATATATCTTCCATAGAATAAAAAACAAAACACATAATGTAAAAACAAACATAATACATGACATCCAGTACATTCTTATTCTCTCCCCCTTACATCATTACATTTAAATTTTACATTTTATATACTTATAGTACATATGCAATTGTGCATAAAAAAACAGGTAACCTCTTCCGGTTACCTGCATTTCATTACATCTTCTCAATCCACTCCGTCAAGTTATGCACAACTTGCGTCGGTTGAACTTCGTATTCTGTTAACTTCTCCACAGTTGTGACTCCAGTGTGGACAAGAAGGGTATGCATACCAGCATTTACTCCCGCTAAAATGTCCGTATCGTAGTTATCCCCAACCATTAATGCCTCATCTTTTCCTATGCCAAGCACTTTTAATGCTTGTTCCATAATGATTGATTCTGGTTTTCCAATAAAGATTGGCTCCACACCTGTTGATACTGTAACAACTGATGTTAATGAACCGTTACCTGGTAATAATCCACGCTCAGTTGGAATAGCAATATCTCCATTTGTAGAAATAAACGTTGCACCGTTACGTACAGCAAGACATGCTTTTGCTAATTTTTCATATGTGATGTCGCGATCTAAACCAACAACAACGAAATCAGGGTTTTCATCCACAAGTTCAAATCCTTTTTCCACAAGAGCATCATGTAAGCCTTCTTCACCAATCATGTATACAGTTGCATCTTGTTTACGTTCATAAATGAAATTCGCTGTCGCCATACTCGTTGTGAATACTTGCTCTGCTTTCGCTGGAATATCGAAACGAACAAGTTTTTCTGCAACTTGTTCTGGTTTACGAGTTGAGTTATTCGTAACGAATAAATACGGAATGCCGCGCTCTCCTAATGCTTTCACGAAGTCGCTTGCTTCTTCAATTTGTTCTTCACCACGATACATCGTACCGTCTAAGTCAATTAAATAACCTTTATACATCTATTATGTCTCTCCTTCTATGCTAGAGTTCTCATCTATCATACCACTCTTATATTACCCCCTTTTCCAAAAGAAAAAAACGCTTTACCTTAAAGCGCCCCAGAACGTTCATTTTTTCTCTTTTACTTGGTAAGAACAACTACAATCACCCTCGCACATGTTTGCTAGCGTATTTACATCTGCATTCGCAAATAAACGCTTATACATCTCTTTTTCATCTGCACATACTTGCGGGAATCTCTCTGCAATTTCCTTTAACGGACAGTTTTGCTTTTCAATTACGAAAGAGTTCTCTCCATCTCTCTTTATTTGAACCATATAACCATTTTTCTCTTGCATTGCTGCTACCTCTTGTACTTTATATGCTAAGTTCTTTTGATTACTGATTCTCTTTTGCAATTTTTCTTCCATTCGCTTCGTTCTTTCTTTCAAAACGTAACGAAGTATTTTTTCATCGCCCATTCGAGCTAAATCTTCTAGCATATCAATCGCAAATTGCTTATATTCTTTCGGGAATGTATCTTCTCCCTTTTCACTTAACCCATACAAATAAGTTGGTCTTCCGACATGTTGCCTGACCATCTTAGAATAAATGAACCCATCTTTCTCAAGATTACTTAAATGTCTTCGGATCGCCATTTCTGTAATCTCTAAAACGTCAGCTAATTCTGCTACCGTATGCTCTCCCTTTACTTTCAACAATTGGACAATCTCGTCTTTCGTAGTACGTGCTTCCCCCATGCTTTACCCTTCTCCCTTCTCCCTTTTCCCTTTTCTTTCTCACATACAATATAAGATCCCCAAAAGGTATTCCCGGGGATCTCATAAGCATAATTATTCTGGTACAAATGCAGATACAGGCCCTAATTCCTTCTCTAAATAACTGCGAATATTTGCCGGGTAGTTCTCTACCACCGCAATATGTTTTTGAATCGTCTTATATAATTCATCATGATTCATTTGAATATAATCTTGCGTAAGCATTCTTCGAAGAAGGATAATTTCTTTCATTCCTTGTCCTTCTTCTGCACTTATCACTCGCTCATCCATTAAAATATCGATAATATCTTCATAGCTTCCTGGATCGCGCATAATAAATCCATCAATCATCGCATTCCCTACATCTAATATAGTATCAATCATAAGATGGGCTATGCGCTCTAATGCATAAAATTCAAACTCGGTTTCATATATCTTCTTCTCTTGAAATGTATTTGTTGCTCGTTCTAAACATACTAGCATTTGTTCTATTTTTTTTCTGTCTACGAAGTACATTCATGTCACCTACCTGGAAATTAAAGCATTTACATTTTAATTGTAACGCTTTCTTCTGAAAAAATCGACAATTTTTCGAATTCACCTTTTCTCCGTTATTTGTTATAGTTATATTTGTATGATTTTTGAAATTGGAGGAATGAAATCTTGGAACGTGAACTCGCACTAGAAATTGTCCGTGTAACAGAAGCAGCAGCATTAGCATCCGCACAGTGGATGGGCCGCGGAAAGAAAAATGAAGCAGATGATGCAGCAACTACAGCTATGCGTGATATGTTCGACTCAGTAAACATGGCAGGTACAGTTGTAATTGGTGAAGGAGAACTTGATGAAGCACCGATGTTATATATTGGTGAAGAACTAGGAACAGGTAACGGTCCAGAAGTAGATATAGCCGTTGATCCATTAGAAGGTACAAACATCGTTGCAAAAGGTCTTGCAAACGCAATGGCAGTTATCGCAATCGCAGATAAAGGAAACCTTCTTCACGCTCCTGATATGTACATGGAAAAAATCGCGGTTGGTCCAAAAGCAGCTGGTAAAATTAGCTTAGATGATCCAATTGAAAAAACAATTGAAATTGTAGCAGAAGCTAACAATAAAAAGATTCGTGATCTAACAGTTATCATTCAAGAACGTGAACGTCATCAAGATATTATTGACCGTGTTCGTGCAAAAGGTGCACGCGTGAAATTATTTGGTGATGGCGATGTTGGTGCATCAATCGCAACAGCACTACCTGGAACAGGTATCGACTTATTCGTAGGTGTTGGCGGAGCTCCAGAAGGCGTTATTTCTGCAGCAGCATTAAAATGCCTTGAAGGTGAAATGCAAGCTCGCTTAGTTCCAATGAACGAAGAAGAAGAAGCTCGTTGTCGTGAAATGGGATTAGAAGATCCTCGTCAACTTCTTATGTTAGATGACTTAGTATCTGGTGATGATGCAATCTTCTCAGCAACAGGTGTTTCTGCTGGTGAGTTATTAGACGGCGTGAAATTCCTTGGCGGAGATTTAGCTGAAACATATTCTATCGTTATGCGTTACAAAACAAGAACAGTACGTTTCATTAAAACGCATCACCATTTAGATCATAAACCACACTTAAACTTAGATATTTAATAAAGGAGCCATGTGTATGGAAGAACGTTTCTTTCTGTACGACGATACTGTCGCTACAAAAACTCGTTTCGTTAGCTTTATGGGAGAAAATGAGCGTCATGATTTAGCGCTTTTATACTCCGATCGTCATTACGGTAAAACAATTGTCCTTGATATGCAGAGCAATAAATTTGCAATCATCGGTCCTGACGATTTAAACGAACCAGGCTACTTAGAGCACGCATTTTCTATGACTGAAGAAATTGCAGAAGAATTACGCTCATTTTTATTTGAACTTATATAACTTATCTCAAACACCAGCTATTTTAGCTGGTGTTTTTTCACTTTAATTATTTTGAATTTTCAATCTCTCGTGGTATACTTATGTACAAATCTATTTGGATAGAAAGGACGTTATCTACGTATGCCAACATTTACTTTGTAATGGACCAGCAATTGGATAGCATTACTCTCAAAAAAGCACCGTGCTTTTTCAAGGGAGTAGTCTGCCCATTCCCATTACAAAGGAACGTAACGCATCTGTAGTATGATGTTTACGGAGGTTCCTCTTTGGGGAACCTCCTTTTATTTTTGTCTACTTCTCATGTCTTCATACTACAAGACATCCAAATAGCTGTATTACGTTCCTTTACCACTACTATAAGAGGTGAAGGAAAATGCAGAAAGTACAACTTTCTTGGAGTTTATATGAAAATCAGCAAAACACAATCGAAAAATATTGTAAAAATTGCGGACGTAATACCCTATTTACTGATACGAATATTCGCAGGCATAACGCCAATGGAAAAAACATATACCGCTTTGCCATTTATAAATGCCCGAACGATCATACGTGGAATCAAAAACTGCGCATTTATAAATCATTTACTGATCATGTGGAAACAATCGATATGATTCAGCAAGACCAAACAGAAACGACTACTACCATTTCTATGACACAACATAAAGAAAGTGGCATAGTTGAAATCACGATTGTATTAGACATCGTTTTTGGCTCCCACCGAATTGATAAAGTGTTATCCACATATATTTCAGATTGGAGCCGTACTACCATTGTGGATAAAATTAAAAGTGGGGATATTCAATTGAACGGACAACAAATGAAACCAAATAAACAACTCTCTGAAGGCGATTATATTTCAATTTTTTTATAAGGAGGTGCCTCATGCTAAACGTGAGAAAAGGTACGATGGATTTATTAGAAGGATTAGATAGAATGTATACAGAATGTAAAAAAGCGCTCTTACAAAATCAAATTTACCAATGGGATGATTCTTATCCAGCTCGAGAACATATTTCCTATCACTTAGAACAAGATGAACTCTATTGCTTGTTTGAGGATGATTCACTCGTTGGTGCTGTCGTGTTAAACGAGTGGCAGTCTCCCGAATATAAACGAATTGATTGGTCAGAAACAGACGGACGCTTTCTTATCGTCCACTCTTTCGTTATCCATCCTCTCTCGCAAGGAAAAGGATATAGTAAAGTACTTTTATCTTTTTGGGAAAGTGAAGCAAGACGGAAAGGTTACAATGGCATACGCCTAGATTGCTTTACTCGCAATCCGGTTTCATTAAGTCTATATGAAAAAAACGATTATATTTGCCGAGGTGCTGTTTATTTTGAAAGTAAACAGCCTCCTCACAACTGGTATAATTGCTATGAAAAAATCCTCTTACAATCGTAAGAGGATTTTTTTATTTCTTCACTTTTCGTAATACGAAGTGTGCACAACCGAAGTTACAGTACTCGTATAAATACTCTGATAAAGTACTAATTTTCGTATCATATGTCGCACGTTGGTTACTATCATCAAAGAATCCGCGCAATCTAAGTTGCTCATATCCCCAGTCTCCAACGATATAATCATATTTATTTAAAATTTCTGCATAGCGCTCTTTAAATGCTTCTTCACTAAAACCGTCACGAAAGTTTTTAATTACTTCGTACTGAACATTATTAATGCTCACCGTAGCATGAATTTCTTGCTTTTGCTCCATCATTAACTTCCTCTCTAAGCATTCTTCTTTTTATCGTATCACAAAGCATAACAACCAACAATTTCAAATACAAAAAATTGCAAATTAGTACATGCTATGGAGAAGGAGGTGATACATCGTGAAAAAACAAATTTTACTTTCCCTTCTCACTCTTTCCCTATTTGCAGGCTGCCAATCAACGAATAAAGCCGAAATGGAACGTGAGGAAGGAAGCCGTGTTCTTGTTTCCAACAAAAACGACATGTATCATACGGAAAATACAAATACACGATTAACGAGAGTCGGTTATTCATCTAAACAAAAGCATGAAGTATCTAACAAACAAGTAGGGGCCATTAACCGTGAGAAAGTTGCTGAAATGATTACAAGCATGACAGTCAAACTTCCTGACGTTACAAACGCTGCTACGCTCGTTACCGATGATGAAGTATTTGTTGTATACCGTGCAAACACAACGAATCCGAAACTCGTAGCGGATCAAGTATATAAAGCTGCTTTGTCCATCGTTCCTCGCTATTATAAAGCATATGTATCGACAGACCAAAAGTTGATTTCTCAAATTCAAGGACTGCAATCTGGTGCATTAAATGATACAGAATATACGCAAAGCCTCGATATGTTAAAACGGGAAATGAGTAAAAATCCTCATTTGAACAATACAGAGGATCAGACTTTAAATGATATGATTAAAAAGTAAACAGGTGGAGAAAACCTCCACCTGTTTTACTTTTATTTTTTATTACGATCCGCATAAACCTCCATCGCATCACACATAAACTGTGCTAACCCTTCGCCAAACTTATCAATATTTTTCGTGAAGCGCTCATCAGCGACGTACATTTGACCGAGTCCCTTGAAGGCTTCTAATGAATATTCACCAAAGTTTTGCAAGTAATCATACCATACTTTAATAGCTTCTTGTGCCTCTTTAGAATCAGGTGCACCATGTCTAAGCGCCGCTAAATTTCTGTAAATAGTATTAAACTCTTCCTGATTCTCTTTTGACATACCTTTTGCATATTCGTTCGCTTTATCTACAGCTGTATCTCCCCATCTTTCACGCGCTTCTTCTTCATATGGGTTATGGCTAAAATCAAATCCTTCAAATTTCTCTTTGTTCGTCATTTCAATCTCTCCTTTTGTATGCTGAATTGTTTTATCAATCGTCGCAATCACCTTATCTAACCTCGCACGTTTTTCAAGAAGCATTTTCTTATGAAGCTGTAATGCTTCTTCGCGATCAAATGACGGACTCATGATAATTTCTTTAATTTTCTTCAAAGGGAAGCCTAGCTCTTTAAAAAATAAAATTTGCTGCAGTGTCTCTAAATTTTCGTCAGAATACAGACGATATCCAGATTCTGTCGTCTCGTCTGGGGTTAACAACCCAATTTCATCGTAATGATGCAGTGTGCGCACACTAATTCCAACTAAATCAGCTACTTCTTTTACTCTCATTGTCATTTGTATCTCCCCCTTAATACATACGATAAAGTATGACGCAACGTTAAAGTCAATAAGTAAATTCATTTTATCCCTCTATTTGCGAGCAGTAATACCCTCACCTCAAAATTCGGGGAATAGACAACACTCCCATTGATTAAAGTTTCAATTTATCTCTAAAAGTTTCATCTCTCCCATATTTCATGCATAATAGATATGTACATATATTAGAAAGCGGTGAAAGTATGGTTTCAAATACTGTAATTGCCAGCATCATTATGCAACTCGTTGTTTCGGTTCTGGTCCCAATTATTGTACTCGTTTATTTCCGTAAAAAATATAATATTAATTGGAAAGTGGTCGGAGTTGGTGTTCTTATCTTTATCGGATTTACCCAAATTCTCGAAACACCATTTCATCTATTTATGCGCGGTAATCCAGCAATCGCTCCATTTTTAGAAAATCCATTTGTCTTCGCACTTTATGGCGGGCTAACTGCTGGTATTTTTGAAGAATTAGGACGCTTCGTTGCCTTCTTCTTCCTACTAAAAAAATATCTAGAATATAAAGATGGCTTTGCTTACGGAATTGGTCACGGCGGGATAGAATCTATTTTAGTTGGCGGATTCTCTGCATTGCAAACTCTTATATTCGCAAATGCTATTAACGATGGTAGCTTCGCTCAAATGGCAGAAAAACTACCTCAATTAAATCTTGTAAAGGACATGTTAATCGAGCAGCCTGCCTATTTTTACTTCCTTGGTAGCGTAGAAAGAATTATGGCACTCGTATTGCAAATTGCCTTTACAATGCTTGTTTTATACGCAGTAAAACAAAAGAAGTACATCTTCCTTGTATATGCTATATTATTCCACGCATTTGTAGACTTTTTCGCAGCACTTTACCAAACAAAAACGATCAACATCTTTGTTGCAGAAGGGATTACTCTTCTACTAACAATTTGTGCTCTCGTTGTGATTCGCAAAATGAAAGTGAAATTAATGAGTGTGCCGGAGTAAAAAATAACCCACCAGTTGGTGGGTTATTTTTTACTCCGCACTAACGGGCAGTAGGACTCTCACCTCAAAGTTCGGCAAATGCAGAGAAGTTAGGCGGGAGATCAACTACCCGATTGGTTCAACTAATAATCAGTGGACAAATCCCCCACTGATTAAAGTTTCACTTTATAAGGATTATCACAATGATGATAACTTTTGCCCTCTTGCAGCTCCCTCTTTGTTTCTGCATCTATAACGATATACTTATGAAACTCTTCTACTTCATTTTGAGTAAAAGAAGCAAAGAAGTACACTTGGCGATCAGGGTGAACAAAAAAATCTTGAAGCACCACTCTACTTCGACAACCGACAGCTGTTTTTTGTAGGAAAGAAAATTCTTCATCAGGCACTTCTTTAAATGAGATTTTTTTACGAACACTATATGCTACATTTTTGTATTCTTTATAAATTTTCTTATCTAACTGTTTATAAAACACATCCTCACTCACAAATGGCTTATTTCGATTACTTGGATAATCTAACTTTTGATTGGATTCTGCATATGTTGTGGATAATTGCATAAGAAAACAAATAATGAATACAATGCACATCATTTTTTCATAGTGACACCTCAATTTTTTTTATCCACATTACTTTTCCACATACTTAAATCGCTAGTCCGTTTCCAAGAAAAAGGAATTTTTTCCACATTTGTCGAAGTATATAGCGTCAACTTGAAAGATGGGGATGAATTATGAATAAAATTATTGTAATACGACATTGTTCCGCAACTGGACAAAAACGTGATGCCGAATTAACGACTGCCGGAAAAAATCAAGCTAATATCCTTGCTACATTCCTTTTAGAAAATCAGATACAAATAGATCATATTATTTCGAGCCCATTTGTCCGAGCTATCGATTCTATTCGGCCCTATGCGCTCCAAGCTAACCTATCTATCGAAGAGGATGAACGATTAGCTGAACGTATATTAAGCAACGTTCCGATGGATGATTGGATGCCAAAACTAGAATCTACTTTTACAAACATAGATATTGCCTTTTCAGGCGGAGAGTCAACAAAACAAGCGACGGACCGTGCTATATCGCTTATCCAAGACGTTTTAAAATTAAACCATACTACAACACTACTCGTTACACATGGAAACTTACTTACACTCATTTTAAAGCACTTTGATCATACGATCGGCTTTAATGAATGGAGAACTTTAACGAATCCTGATGTTTACGAAATTACAATTGGTGAACAAAGTATCATAAAGCGATTATGGGAAGCATCGTCCAAGTAGTATCCCTTTCCAAAACACTCAGTTGACGCCACGAGAAGAGACTGTATTAACAATAGAGAGGGGTATCATTCCATATGTATGAAGATGTACTTTCTTTACTACATAAAACAAATATTTCTTATGAAAAGTTTGAACACGAGCCAGTGCTTGATTATGAGACAGATCGTATCGTGCGTGAAAGACTCGGTTTGCAAGGTACTCCAAGTAAAAGCTTATTTTTAAAATCAAAATCCGGAGATTATTTCGTATTTTTTACGTTAGAGGGTACTCGGCTCGACCGAGGAGAAATGAAAGAAATAACAGGAGAAAGCTTATCACTTTGCTCTCCACATGAGTTACGAGAAAAAACTGGTTGCACCCCTGGCTGTGTAGCTCCTTTCGGTTATTCACAAGATGTAACGATTATTGTGGATAGTTCCATTTATACGTACGATAAAATTTTGATTACACCTGGTGTACCCGAATTTACAATTGAATTATCCACAGAGGAATTAAAAAAAATTGTATTCACATGCCCAAATACTGTTTTAGAGTACAAACAAAAAGAGAGCTAATGGTTAGCTCTCTTTTTTCATTATTTGGCTTCTGCTGTTTTTTCTTTTGCAGAACGTACTTGCTCGTCCGCATGATAAGAAGAACGTACAAGTGGGCCAGCTTCACAGTGGCTAAATCCTTTGCTAAGTGCAATTTCTTTAAGCTCTGCAAATTCTGCTGGTGGGTAATATTTAAGAACTGGTAAATGCTTCTTAGATGGTTGTAGGTATTGCCCAAGAGTTAAAATATCCACATTGTTTGCACGTAAGTCATCCATTGCTTCAATTAAATCTTCTCTCGTTTCACCTAAGCCCACCATAATGCTCGATTTAGTTGGAATATCAGGCTGCATTTCTTTCGCTCGACGTAAAAACTCTAATGAACGATCATATTTTGCTCTAGCGCGAACTCGGTCAGATAATCGACGTACTGTTTCAATGTTATGGTTTAAAATATCTGGTTTTGCATCCATTAACATTTTTAAGTTTTCTTCTACTCCACCCATATCAGATGGTAATACTTCGATAGACGTGAATGGGTTTTTACGACGTACTGCTCGTACTGTTTCAGCAAAAACAGCTGCTCCCCCGTCCTTTAAATCATCACGTGCAACCGCTGTTATAACGACGTGCTTTAAGCCCATTTGTACTACTGAATCTGCTACGCGTTCTGGTTCTTGTAAATCAAGCTCAGTTGGTAAGCCTGTTTTAACCGCACAAAAACGACAAGCACGTGTACAAACCGCACCTAAAATCATAAATGTTGCTGTTTTTCTTACAGCCCAGCATTCATGAATATTCGGACATTTTGCCTCTTCACAAACGGTATGAAGATTTTTAGAACGCATCATTTTCTTTAAGCCTGTATAGTTTTCATTCGTGTTTAACTTAATTTTCAACCATTCGGGCTTGCGCTTATATTCTGTTTGTTTTGTCATGGTTATCAACTCCGCACAATATGAAATAGTTTACCGTGTTCGCTTCTTTCAATGTAACATATCTATTCTAACGTATGAAAGCGATTTGCTCAAATGAAGATTCTAAGATTTTTTCCAATCGTTCCCTATAATGAAATACTCCGTATATCCCACACTAAAAAGAGTGATGTTGTGAAAGGAGTCTATTTCATGCTTCGAAAAATTTCTCTTTTGCTTTCAATTTGCTTTCTTCTCCACCAAAACATCGCTTACGGTGAAGATAATCAGCAAAGCATATACGAAAAGCGCATGGCACTATATAAAGAAACCGAGCAGTCTTCAGGCATTCCGTGGTATTACTTAGCTGCAATGGATCAATATGAAAGAAATATACGGAGCGTAAGAAAAGATATTCCGAAAAAACCAGATGCCATCATTTCCCTTTATTTCAAACCAGAAATATGGGCTGGACCTATTAATAGTAACGATACTCTCCCCCATACAATTTCTCTATTTGGCGGAATAGGTTTAGATGGTGACAAAGATGGATTTGCAAATGCAAGTAGCGACCGTGATCTTCTGCATACCGCAGCGACTATTTTAAGGAAACAAGGAACGTCAGAAGACCGTATTAAAATTATGCTCTGGGAATATTATAGACGTGCAAAAACAGTTGATTTAATTAGTGAATACGCCCGAATTTATAAACATTATGGACGTATTAATTTAGAGGGAAATGCTTTTCCTCTCCCAATTCGCAGTGACCATAGCTACCGTAGTACTTTCGGCGCTGGAAGAAGTTTTGGAGGAAGAAGAGTTCATGAAGGAACCGATATTTTTGCAGGATATGGTGTACCAGTAAGATCGACTTGCTATGGCATTATTGAGACAAAAGGATGGAACCGTCTTGGTGGATGGCGTATCGGCATTCGCGATCTGCATAATAATTACCATTATTACGCACATTTAGGCGGGTTCTCAAAAGAAATACAGCTTGGACAAATTGTTGAGCCAGGAAAAGTAATCGGATTTGTTGGTAGCACCGGTTATGGACCTCCTGGTACAGCCGGAAAATTTCCGCCCCACTTACATTTTGGCATGTATAAAGACAATGGCTATACAGAATGGGCCTTCGATCCATACATGCATTTAAGCTTGTGGGAACGCAAAGAACGAGCAAATACAAAACGATAACCGTAGCAGATTGCTACGGTTATTTTTTATCCCGCTATTTGCCCGGCAGTAAGATCCCTACCTCAAAATTCAGCGAAAGCAAAGGCGTTCGGTCGGTTGGGGATCAACTGCCCGTAAAAGCCCCCCACTGATTAAAGTTTCACTTTATATTCGCTAACTATCCGTTTTCTTTTTATCCGGTACAACAACGCCACCGCTTCCATAATAAGTAGGCACTTCTCCTTGAACAATGCGCGTTGCAATCGGAACATCTTGTTTCACTTTTATTTCTTTCGTATGAAATGGAATAATCACTTGCAACGTTACTTCCATCTCCATAACAATTTGAATCGCTGTATTATTAATCCCATGCGGCTCAATTTTTTGTTTAATATCCGTGTTTACATGACCGATTGTCGTGAAATCAATCGGAATATCTGGCCCCAGATGTCCGAGAAGCACATTATCCGTTACACGACCAAAAGGAACTGCCATAGTCGCCCCGTTTTTTTCAGAAATACCTAGCTCCTTCAAATTCCCTTGTTCTACTTGCTGTAAATATTTTTCTATGTATGTGGTCGTTGATGTTACGATTTCATTTACTTGCTTTGTATTTAAATTAATTGTAGATACTCTTCCGTTCCGATCCGTTTGTACTTTCATTAATGAATCGACGTCGAATCCTTCATTAATTCTATCCTTTACCGCCTTCGTCATGACTGCTGTCGCCATTTTATGCGTCTCTACTTCCCCATATTTCATTAACGTTGGCTGAATGCTGTTATTCACAATCCATAATCCTTGCATTAGTAATATCACAAAAAGAATAAACGACATAAGCAGTATGTACCGAAAGGAAATAGGTCCCCTTCGAAACCGCGAATTTTTCGAACGAAATATGCTCATAAAAAAACCTCCTTCTTATATCATTTCTATGCAAGAAGGAGGGACGATATATGCTTATCTCATTTTTAATAACGCTTCTTTTCCAATCGTTCCTACTGGAATACCTAACGCTTCCGCTCCAGTCGTTACGGATTCTAACGGTGCTTCAAGAAGTTGTTCAATGGTTCTTACACCAACCGCACGGCCAGCAATAATTCCCCGATCACCTAACTTCTCATTTAAAAGACCTACATCTAATGCACCACACATAATATATCCTTTATCGCTCATTACAGCTAGCAAATTTGTCTTTGGAAGTTTTACACTAACCGCAATAAACGTATAATTATCGATTATAATTGGCTCCACATTAACCATAGTTCACACTCCTCTCTTTCTTATCTGTATGACAAGAGAAAAATGAGTGTTACAAGTAACTAGCCTATAGTTTGACGGAAGATGTATGAGTTATCAACACGTCTGTTAACACATCTCTAAGTAGTTCCGGCATATAATATTGTTTGTCAGAAAGTGTGGATAGCTCTGGGTATAAGTATCCGAATGTAAACATATCAATCGTTCCAACCGTATATATACGATCTAATTCCAGCGATTCCCCGTTAATCAATACATCTTCGAGTAAAATTTTATTCCCAGGAGTCGTATCTGGAATGACTTCTACACCAGCGTAAATCATTTTCCCCATCACTTTTCCTCGAAATCCGAATCCTTTCACCTCAAGATTCTCCATATTCGGGCGGCGTGCTTTCAAGATCACTTCTCTTAATGTTTTTCCTGACACTTTCAACGCACATGGATTAATTGGATGTGGACAAATTCTGTGAATATCTCCGCGAGTCACAACACCTTCTTCTAATCCCTCAAGAAGTACACCAGCGTTCACCATTCCAATCTCTGCACCGCACCACGTTTTCAGCGCATTTGCTAACATGTGCGAAAATGGTGTCTCATGAAACCAATCAACTGGTAATGATTCCTTTAAATGAACGACAGGCTCTGCCATGATATGCTTACTTTCTTCCTGCAGCATTTCAATTGTGGATAACGGTTTACTATAAGCACCTAACCGCTCTGTCTTAATCGCTCTACCGTCCTTCTTCAACAGTCTCTTCGTCTCTTTATCCACAGTAAGCTGCACGTGCCCAACGTAACGGCCCCACTTTTCACAACAACAAAGTAAAGTATTATTCATAAGAACACCGCGCTCAAATAAATGATGCGTATGTGCACCTAAAATAACATCTATATCATAATGCTCCGCCATATACTCATCCATGCTTTTTCCAAGGTGAGATAGGACAACTTTAATATGCGCCTCATCTTTCACTTCTTCTAAAATAGACTCTAAATGCTCGATTGGATCTTCAATGTGCCAGTCTAACATTTGATAAAACTCGGGATATGCTACCGTTAATCCAATAAAAGCAATCGTAATTCCATCTGTCGTTGTATGTAATTTATAAGGCTTTGCCCATGCTGGACGTATACCTTCTTTTTCAAATAAATTCGCGACGAGCACCTCAAATCCAGCATCATCATATAGACGATTCAAATGCTCCTTCGCTAACGTAATTCCTTCATTATTTCCAATCGTTACATAATCATATAACGCCTCATTTAAAAGCTTCGTATTGCCAAGCCCATTCGTCGCTTCCGAAATACTGTGAAAACGATCCACATGATCGCCGATATCAACCGTCAAAACGGTCTCTCCCGCTTCCTGTCTTCGCTTTTTCTCCCCTTGTACAAACCGATAAATTTGCGGCCAATTTTCAAAATGACTATGTATATCGTTTGTATGATAAAGGTGGATGATTGTTTCTTTATTTATATTCAGAGAAAAAACCTCCTCTCAATTCCTTACTGCCATTTACGCTATACGTACGCAATAATCCTGTAAATACTTTTCGTCTTTTCTTGCTATTTTACATTGTACTCGCATTATGAGAAAAAGCAAAAGATTGTCTTTTTTATATGGAAACTTTTGTTTTTTCTAGTTGGTGTGAAAGGATTTTAGATGGTGAAGTGGGGGATTGGTCAAAAAGTTTAATAGAGAATTCAGTGGGTGGTTGTTCAAGTGGATTTGTCAGTATCTTTGTCTTAAATCTAGTCGTTCTCTGTTCTTATAAAATGTTTGGGGTATGTGAGGTTTTTCTTTTGTCTTACTTTGTCGACAAATCGATATTCCTTGTCGAAACGTTGATATATTGAAATAATCGTTGATATATTCCCATTTATGATCGATATATTTGAAAAATCGTTGATATATTTAGCCGAACACCCACCCGGGTATCTCTTTCCCCATCTCCGATTGGTGAAGGCTTTTACGGGCAGCCCGCCCCCACCTAACTTCTTTGCTTCCACTGAATTTTGAGGTGGGGGCCTTACTGCCCGTTAATGCGGGATAAATAACAAATAAAAAAGCGCCCTGCACAGCAGGACGCTTTCTTCATACATATATTATCCAGTTCTAGCGGCTAGAATAAGCTGCTTCCACTTTTAAATATTATCCAGCTTCGCCTCCTAGCCCCTCATGTCTAAGAACCTTAGCCAACGGGGCTGAACAGTCGGCTCCGCGTTTCTATTTAACCAATAGAACCTTCCATCTCAAACTTGATTAGGCGGTTCATTTCAACTGCGTATTCCATTGGAAGTTCGCGAGTGAATGGCTCGATGAAGCCCATTACGATCATTTCTGTAGCTTCTTGCTCAGAAATACCGCGGCTCATTAGGTAGAATAATTGTTCTTCTGATACTTTCGATACTTTCGCTTCGTGCTCAAGTGAAACGTAATCGTTTTTGATTTCGTTGTAAGGAATTGTATCAGATGTAGATTGGTTATCCATGATTAACGTGTCACACTCGATGTTAGAGCGAGAGTTTTTCGCTTTTGGTCCGAAGTGTACGATACCACGGTAAGTTACTTTACCACCATGCTTCGCAATCGATTTAGAAACGATTGTTGAAGAAGTGTTTGGTGCTAAGTGAATCATTTTCGCACCAGCATCTTGGTGTTGGCCTTTACCAGCAATCGCGATAGATAACGTTAAACCACGAGCGCCTTCGCCTTTTAAGATAACTGCTGGGTATTTCATCGTTAATTTAGATCCGATGTTACCGTCAATCCATTCCATCGTTGCGTTTTCTTCACAAACCGCACGTTTTGTAACTAGGTTGTATACGTTGTTCGCCCAGTTTTGGATTGTTGTATAACGGCAATATGCATCTTTCTTAATGATGATTTCTACTACCGCACTGTGAAGTGAGTTAGTCGTGTAAACAGGTGCTGTACAACCTTCTACGTAGTGTACGTGTGCGCCTTCGTCTACGATGATAAGCGTACGCTCGAATTGTCCCATATTTTCAGAGTTAATACGGAAATACGCTTGAAGTGGTGTATCAACTTTAATACCTTTTGGAACATAGATGAATGATCCACCAGACCAAACTGCAGAGTTTAATGCAGAGAATTTGTTGTCTGTTGGTGGGATTACTTTTCCGAAATGCTCACGGAAAATATCTTCGTTCTCTTTTAATGCGCTATCTGTATCTTTGAAGACGATTCCTAGAGCTTCTAAGTCTTCTTTCATGTTGTGGTATACAACTTCAGATTCGTACTGTGCAGACACACCAGCTAAATATTTTTGCTCTGCTTCAGGAATACCTAATTTATCAAATGTCGCTTTAATTTCATCAGGTACTTCATCCCAAGACTTCTCAGATTTCTCAGATGGTTTTACGTAGTACGTAATTTCATCGAAATCTAAGTCATTTAAGTCGCCGCCCCATTGTGGCATTGGCATTTCATAGAACTTATCCAGTGATTTTAAACGGAAGTCTAACATCCACTGTGGTTCTTCTTTCATACGTGAAATCTCTTCAACGATTTCTTTTGTTAAACCGCGTCCAGCACGGAAAATCGAAACGTCTTTGTCTTTGAAACCATATTTGTAATCGCCGATATCTGGCAGTTGCTTCGCCATGTTGGTGTGTCCCTCCTTAGATAACCTCGTTTTTAGGAACCTTTAACATTACTTATCTTCGTTTAAGCCCTTTTCTAACGCTTTCCACGCTAATGTTGCACATTTAATACGTGCAGGGAACTTGCATACGCCTTGTAATGCTTCAATATCTCCTAAATCGATGCTGTCATCGTACTCTTTTCCTAGCATCATGTCAGAGAAAATTTTAGAAAGCTGAAGTGCCTCTTCAATTTTCTTACCTTTTACTGCTTGTGTCATCATGGAAGCTGAAGACATTGAGATAGAACATCCTTCTCCTTCAAACTTCGCTTCTTGCACAATACCTTCTTCTACTTTCATCGTAAGTTGAATACGATCGCCGCAAGTTGGATTGTTCAAGTTTACTGTAACACTATCTTCTAGCACGCCATTGTTACGAGGATTCTTATAATGATCCATAATAACTTGACGATATAACGTATCTAAATTATTAAATGACATTTGTGAAATACTCCTTCGTCTTGATTAGCGATTCAACAAATGTATCAATTTCTTCTTTTGTATTATATAAATAGAAGCTCGCACGTGCTGTTGAAGAAGCTTTCAGCCACTTCATAAGCGGTTGTGCACAGTGGTGTCCTGCGCGAACCGCAATACCTTCTACATCTAATACTGTCGCTACATCGTGAGGATGTACGTCTTCAATATTAAATGTAACAAGACCAGCGCGATGCTT
This sequence comes from Bacillus toyonensis BCT-7112, assembly GCF_000496285.1. Taxonomy (GTDB): domain Bacteria; phylum Bacillota; class Bacilli; order Bacillales; family Bacillaceae_G; genus Bacillus_A; species Bacillus_A toyonensis. The sequence continues at coordinate 2,140,817 of NC_022781.1, forward strand.
TGGACCATAAATTGTAACGCCATCTACTTCTGATAGTCTTTCTAAAGCGTATTGCGCTAATTCATGTTCATGCTTTTCAATATTATGAAGACCGATTTCTTCTAGGAAATCAATTGCCGCACCAAGTCCGATTGCATTACCGATAATCGGTGTACCTGCTTCGAACTTCCACGGAAGCTCTTTCCACGTAGATTCTTGTAAGTCTACGAAATCAATCATTTCACCACCAAATTCAATTGGTTCCATATTGTTTAGCAATTCTTTCTTACCATATAATACGCCGACACCTGTTGGTCCGCACATCTTATGAGCAGATAATGCGTAGAAATCACAGTTTAAATCTTGTACATCCACTTTCATATGAGGTGCACTTTGTGCTCCATCAACGATCATGATTGCACCGTTTTCATGTGCGATTGCTCCGATTTCTTTTACAGGGTTAATCGTTCCAAGTACGTTTGACACGTGCATAATAGAAACGATTTTTGTATTCGGTGTAACAGTTTGACGAACATCTTCTAAAGAAATTGTACCGTCTAGTTGAAGCGGAAGGTATTTCAAAGTTGCGCCAGTTTTCTTCGCAACTTGTTGCCACGGAATGATGTTACTATGGTGTTCCATGTAAGAAATAACGATTTCATCGCCTTCTTTTACATTTTCAAGACCATAGCTAGCCGCTACTGTATTTAATGCTGTTGTCGTTCCGCGCGTGAAAATAATCTCTTCCATTGATTTCGCGTTAATAAACTTGCGAACTTTCTCACGTGCACCTTCATACGCGTCAGTAGCTTTCGTACCGAGCGTATGAACACCGCGATGCACGTTAGAATTATATTCTTTATAGTAACGTTCTAACGTTTCAATGACTTGAATTGGTTTTTGAGAAGTTGCTGCACTATCGAAATAAACAAGTTGTTTGCCGTTCACTTTTTGATCAAGAATTGGAAACTGTTTGCGTATTTCATGAATATTCATTAGCGAACTTTCCTTTCAATTACCTCAACAAGCTGTGCTTTTACTCCTTCAATTGGAAGCTCATTTACTACAGGTGCTAAGAATCCATGGATGACTAAACGTTCTGCTTCGCGTTTTGGAATACCACGGCTCATCAAGTAGTATAATTGGTACGGATCTACGCGGCCTACTGAAGCTGCGTGACCTGCCATTACATCATCTTCGTCAATTAAAAGAATTGGGTTTGCATCTCCGCGAGCTTTCTCGTCTAACATAAGAACGCGAGAAGATTGTTGTGCATTTGATTTAGATGCACCGTGTTCAATCTTACCAATTCCGTTAAAGATAGATGTTGCACTATCTTTTTGTACACCGTGTTTTAAAATCCAACCTTCAGAGTGTTTACCGAAGTGAACAACTTTAGTTGTAAAGTTTTGTGTTTGGTTACCACGGCCAATTGTTACTGTTTTCGTATCAGCATATGAACCGTCGCCCATTAAGTTCGTAACGTTCTCTGAGATTGTGTTTCCGTCATTCATAAGGCCTAGAGCCCAATCAATGCGGCCGTCGCGTCCTACAATGCCGCGGCGGTTAACGTAAGTTGTTACGTCTTTTGCTAATAAATCAACCGCACCGAATTTCACTTGTGCGCCTTGTTCCACGATTACTTCTGCTACGATATTTGCAATACCTTTAGCATTTTCATTTGCAACATAGTTTTCTACATAAGTTGCAGTACTGTTCGCATCAGCTACGAATAATACGTGGTTATATACGTTAGCTTCTTCGCCGTCTACTAAGAATACAGCTTGAAGTGGAGTTTCAAGAACAACGTTTTTCGGAACATATACGAATGCACCGCCGTTGATTAATGCAGCATGAAGTGCAGTTAGACGATGCTCGTCTACTTTCACGCCGTCTTTCATTAAATACTTTTGTAATAGTTCAGCATGCTCTGTTGCAGCTGTTACGATGTCTGTAAAAATAACACCTTTTTCTTTTGCTTCGTCTGCTAAAGAAACGAACGCAGTTGTACCAGTACGTTGTACTAATACGCTGTTATTTTCATCGATTAAGTTTTTCACTGCTTCTGGAAGCTCTGTTAAAGAACTTACAGGCTCTTGCTTAGCAGCGTCGCCTTTTCCGATAAAGTCCCATTTTTCAATTTTCGTTTTATCAGGCGTTGGCATTGGAAGTTCTGTTGCTTGTGCAAGAGCTTGTAAGCGGAACTCAGTCAACCAAGCAGCTTCGTTTACTTCGCTAGCGCGCTGACGGATTGTTTCTTGATCGAAAGGTAATGTACCGATTGTCATGTTTATGCTCCTCTCTTACGCTTCTTGCTCTGCTGTTTCGTCTTCAATACCTAATTCTTTTTTAATCCAGTCGTAACCTTCAGCTTCTAGACGTTGTGCAAGCTCAGGTCCACCAGATTTAACGATACGACCGTTCATCATAACGTGAACGAAGTCTGGAGTGATGTAGTTTAATAAACGTTGGTAATGCGTAATCATTAGGCAACCGAACTCTTCGCCGCGCATTTGGTTAATACCTTTAGATACAACTTTTAACGCATCGATATCAAGACCAGAATCGATTTCGTCTAAGATTGCAATTTTTGGCTCAATCATCATTAATTGAAGAATCTCATTACGTTTTTTCTCACCGCCAGAGAAACCTTCATTTAAGTAACGTTGTGCCATTTCTGGATCCATTTCTAGGAATTCCATGTTTTTATCTAACGTACGGATAAATTTCATAAGAGAAATTTCATCGCCTTCTTCACGACGTGCGTTAATCGCAGAACGTAAGAAGTCAGCGTTTGTAACTCCGCTAATTTCACTTGGATATTGCATTGCTAAGAATAGACCTGCTTGTGCGCGCTCGTCTACTTCCATTTCTAATACATCTTCACCGTCAATGATGATGCTACCTTCTGTTACTTCATACTTTGGGTGACCCATAATTGCAGAAGATAAAGTTGATTTACCTGTTCCGTTAGGTCCCATAATTGCGTGGATTTCTCCACCTTTTACTTCAAGGTTTACACCTTTTAAAATTTCTTTGCCGTCAATTGATACGTGTAAGTCTTTAACCGTTAATGTAGAACCAGCCATCTCAATACCTCCATTAATCCTATATATACATTTTAAAAATTCCTAAAACGTTCATATTCTCATTTTATTCTCATTCTAATTTTATATCAAATAAAATGATATCGCAAACGACGAAAAAAAGTAACAATTTTTTCACAAATGTATATAAGTATTTCCTTTGCATCCTTATATGATACACCTTTCTTCTTATATATATAAAGAAAAAAGGACTGATAAATTCCCAGTCCTTTCCTTACGTTTATTCACTTACCGGAAGTACAGCACCTTTATATTCTTTAGTAATAAAATCCTGAATTTCTTTTGAATGCAATACTTCTACCAGTTCTTTAATTTCTTTTTTCTTCTCGTCACCTTTACGAACTGCAATAATATTTGCATACGGAGAGTCTGATCCTTCAATCGCAATTGCATCCTTTGTTGGATTTAATTTCGCATCAATTGCATAGTTTGAATTAATAAATAAAGCATCTCCCTCATTATTTTCATACAGCTTCGGTGACAGTCCAGGTTCAACATCTGTTTTAAACTTTAAGTTTTTCGGATTTTCTACAACATCTTTTACTGTCGCCTTAACAACATCTACTCCATCTTTAAGCTTAATAACGCCACCTTTTTGTAATAGTGCTAACATACGGCCGCGCTCAGCCACGTTATTACTCATAATAACTGTTCCGCCCTCTGGCAGGTCTTTTAAGCTTTTATATTTCTTAGAATAAATGCCCATTGGTTCTAAATGAATTTTTCCTGCGTTTACAATTTTATATCCTTTTTCTTGAATTTCTTTATCTAAATATGGAATGTGTTGGAAGTAATTCGCATCAATTTCTTTATCCGTTAACGCTTTATTCGGTAAAACATAGTCCTGGAACTTTTTAATCTCTAATTTAATACCCTTTTTCTCTAATATTGGCTGTGCTTTCTCCAAAATGACAGCGTGCGGCACGTTAGAAGCTCCAACGACAAGCTTATTTTCCTCTTTTCCCCCGCAAGCAGCTAATGTAAATACAGATAGCGCTGTAACAACTGACAGTATAATCTTTTTCATCTGATATCCCCTTCTCCCCTATAGGTATGTAGTTAGAAAAAAAGAGCCGGCATACACCAGCCCTTCTTCAAACAATTATTCTTTTACAGGAACAACTGCCCCTTTATACTCTTTAGTAATAAAGTCTTCAATTTCTTTAGAATGCAACACTTCTACAAGAGCTTTAATTTCTTTCTTATCTTTATCCCCTTTACGAACTGCTACGATGTTAGCATACGGAGAATCGCTACCTTCAATTGCAATCGCATCTTTTTCTGGGTTTAATTTCGCATCAATTGCATAGTTAGAGTTAATTAGAACAGCGTCGCCTTCTTTATTGTTATACACTTGTGGTAATAAACCAGGCTCGATATCCGTTTTGAACTTTAAGTTTTTCGGATTATCTGCAATATCTTTCGGAGTTGCACTAACTGGATCTACTCCGTCTTTAATTTTTAAAATACCTTCTTTTTGTAAAATTGCTAAACCACGTCCATGGTCAGTAACGGAATTACTCATAATGATTGTTGCCCCGTCTGGCAGTTCTTTTAAGCTCTTATACTTTTGAGAGTATACACCAATTGGTTCTAAATGAATTTTCCCCGCTATTTCAAAATCATATTTTTTATCTTTAATTTCTTTTTCTAAATACGGAATGTGCTGGAAGTAGTTTGCATCTAATTCCTTATCCGCTAACGATTTATTTGGCAACACGTAATCTTGGAATTTTTTCACTTCTAATTCAATTCCTTTTTTCTCAAGCAACGGTTTTGCCTTTTCTAAAATTTCAGCGTGCGGTACGTTAGAAGCCCCAACAACTAGTTTCTTTTCATCTTTATCTTTCCCGCCACAAGCAGCTAACCCAAAAATTGAAGTTGAAATAAGTGCTGTAAGTAATAATTTTTTCATTTGAAATACCCTCCTGTTTTCATTATCTTTTATCTATTCGAGTCGTTACACTATCACCAATCCACTGAATGAAAAATACAACTAGTAACACACAAATTGTCGCAACGATTGTTACATCGTTATTTCCACGCTGGAATCCTTCTAAGTAAGCAAGTGTTCCAAGACCACCAGCACCAACAACTCCCGCCATTGCTGTGTAGCCTACTAAAGCAATTGTCGTTACCGTAATACCAGATACTAACGCTGGTAATGATTCTGGAATTAACACTTTTAAAATGATTGTGCTTGTTTTTGCCCCCATTGCTTTTGAAGCTTCGATTACACCTTTATCAATTTCACGAAGTGCAATTTCAACCATTCTTGCGTAAAATGGTGCCGCTCCAATAATTAAAGCTGGCAATGCTGCACTAGCCCCGAGAATTGTTCCAAGGATAATCTTTGTGAATGGAATTAATAAAATGATTAAAATGATGAACGGTATAGAACGGAATATGTTTACAAAGGCTCCAATCCCTGTATTAACCGCTTTGTTTTCCCATAAATTATCTTTCGATGTCATAAAGAGTAACAATCCTAAAATGAGTCCTAAAACAAATGTGGCAAGCGCTGCGATTGCCGTCATATATAACGTTTCACCAGTCGCTTCTAACATTTGATTCCAATCAACATTTGCGAGTAACTTATCCATGTGCAATCACCTCCAGCTCTACTTGATCTTGATGTATTCCCTCTATCGCTTGCTGGATTGCTGTTTCCTCACCATTTAAATGAACAACTAAACTTCCGTAAGAACCGTTATTCGTTTGTGCGATATTTCCTTGCAAAATGCTAACTTCTATATCACTGCGTTGCATTAATCTTTGAAGTACTGGTCTTTCTACAGCCTCGCCGACAAACTGCAAGCGAATTACTTTGCCATCTGGATATTTTTCAATTAAACTTTCAATTGTTTCGTTTGTATCTTCAGAATCTGTTAACTGCTGTACAAAGCGTTTCGTAATGTCTTGCTGTGGATTACGGAATACGTCAAGTACTGGACCTGTTTCTACGATTTTCCCTTTCTCCATTACCGCAACACGATTACAAATCTTTCGAATTACGTGCATCTCATGTGTAATCAATACAATTGTTAAACCGAGACGCTTATTAATATCAAGTAGTAAATCTAAAATTTGATCTGTCGTTTCCGGATCCAGTGCTGACGTTGCTTCATCACATAAAAGCACTTGTGGGTTGTTAGCTAACGCTCTAGCAATCCCAACACGTTGCTTTTGTCCACCACTTAACTGGGATGGATACGCGTCTCCTCTTCCTTCTAATCCAACGAGATGAATTAACTCATCAACACGTTTTCTTCTCTTCTCCTTATCAACACCTGCAATCTCAAGTGGAAATGCGATATTTTCGCGTACAGTTCGTGACCAAAGTAAGTTGAAGTGCTGAAAAATCATTCCAATTTCTTGCCTTGCCTTACGAAGTTCACTTCCTGTAATTGCTGAAATGACACGATTTGCAATTGTAATTTGGCCAGAAGTTGGTTTCTCTAACTGATTAAACAGCCTTATTAAAGAACTTTTCCCAGCACCACTATATCCGATAACACCAAATATTTCGCCTTTTTCTATTTTTAAATTGGCGTTATCTACAGCAGTGACATCACCGCTTTTTGCCTTATATATTTTCTTTACATTTTCTAATAAGATCATGATGTTCACCCCTTTTTTAAGTAAAAAGCGCAAGCGGCTCGTTTAGAACAAGTGGACGCCCGAATCCCTGACGTAGAGGCGCTTTTTGCCTCATAGGAAGGGATGAAACGAACGACTGTTCTAGCCGCTGGAGCTGGATTTCATAAAACTTTGGATAGACTCCGCAATTTTTTTATTTTTCATGCGTGTAATCTATCGCCATAGCTCCTCTTATTATTTGAATGTCCTCCACATTCAAACAACAAAAAAACCTTTCCGCTTTAGAGAAGCAGAAAGGTTTATATGCGTATATAACAACATTATCCCTCTCTCTCATCTCTCAAAGCATTCGCTTTGCAGGAATTGGCACCATTTCAACATAAGTTGACGGTTGCCGGGCTTCACAGGGCACAGTCCCTCCACCTCTCTTGATAAGAGAAATCAGATTTAATTTTCGTCTGATTTGTAATTTATGAAATTGTCTATATTTTATGAATTGAATTGTATCAATATCCACACGTCATGTCAACAAGAATTTTCACAAAACAAGAAACTTCAGAATTTTAAGCACCTACTGACATCGGTTTACATATATGAAACATCGATTCAACTAATAGCATCGTTCGATATGTTCCCGAATATTGCACACGTCCATCGTTCATTAACGTTTGCAATCTTACATTTCCGTTCACTAATTGTTTTACATCCTCTTCATCTAAGCACACAATTTGTTCCGTTCCTCTTGCCTCTTGTGACAATTCTATATAATCTCTTGAAATTTGTAATGAACAACTTTCATCTCCAAAGCGGAAATTAACAGTTTTTTCTCCTTGTCTTAAAAGCGGTTCTAAATGATATTGACCGTTAGCGTAATTTACAAATGATTGAAGCAAAGAATATAATTTCACCCTAAATCACATCCTTCATATCACTTTCTATTACATACCATTTCCCTCTCACTAAAGAGCAATCCTGTTACTTTCGCTCGACAAATACTGTATCCATCCCGCATGTCGACATATTTCCCAAGAAATATGTCGAGGCGGCAAAAACTTTGCCGCCTACTTTAATTCCGTATATAAATATTCAACCGAATGAAATGCATATATCTTCTTCATGAGTGTCCCATTTTCAAAAACAAGTAAACAAGGCACACTTTCGATTCCATACTCTTTCGCTAAATGCGGAGCATAATTTAAATCTAACATTCCAATTTTCAACTCTTCAATCGTCATCTCGACAACCGTTAACATCTTCTTTGCTAATTGGCATGTTCCACACATCGGTGTATATACATATAGCACTGTTTTTTCTTCATTCTCTATTAGGGCTGTAGCTTCGGCTCCTGTCCAGTCAATCACTTCTATCATTCCTTACCGTAAATATTCTGTATAAACGTCAATGTCAGCTCCCCATAATACATTTGCTAAATGTGAAGAAGGTGCAGTCGCCACTTCTCGGTACGAGCGATCAATATAAATATGCTCTGCTTGCGGAAATTCTTTTCGAAACTGTTTCCTTAACTTTTCTCCTGCATCATCAGCATCCACTAGCACATATACGTCCTTATCAAAAAACTGATCAATGAGCTCATCCATTTTCGACAAACCAATTGTACCATTTGTACAAACAATTTCCACCGGTTCACGAATAATAGATTCAATCTTTCTTCTGTCTGATTTACCTTCTACAATAATGACTTTTTCTACATAAATCATATGTCATCACCCGATCACCATATACTATACAACCTTTAACTTAGTATATAGTATATTCGTTATTTTCATGTTGTTTCCTGTTTATTTTTGCAAAAGAAAAGCGGAAGCGGCTTGTTTAGATTGTAAAAAGCATGAAACTTCACTAAATAGATTTCCCATTAATGTACTCTCACATGATAATTGATTCATATATATGTGCTTTTCAACTCATTATGTAGCACAAAATAAAAAGGACAGCACAAAGGCTGTCCTTCAGTTGACTAAAATTAGTCTTGGTTTGTCATTTCTGCATATTTTTCTGCAGTTAATAACTTCTCAACTTGGCTTGCATCAGAAAGTTCAACTTTAACCATCCATGCACCCTCGTATGGAGATTCGTTTACAAGTTCTGGTTGGTCACTTAATTCTTCGTTTACTGCTACAACTTTACCGCTTACAGGTGCGTATAATTCAGAAACTGTTTTAACAGATTCTACGCTTCCGAATGGCTCGTCAGCTTCGATTGTTGCACCTACTTCAGGAAGTTCAACGAATACGATATCGCCTAGCTCACCTTGTGCAAAGTGAGTAATACCGATTACAACTTCATTACCTTCAGTTTTTACCCATTCGTGTTCTTCAGAGTAACGTAAATTATTTGGAATGCTCATGACTGTACCTCCAGTGAATGTATTAATTATGTAAAAATACCTTATTGGTACTTTTTCCACACACTTTCAAACTGCTCTTCGTTAAAACCAAGTGTTACATTCGTTCCATCTGTTACAATTGGACGTTTAATCAACATGCCATCAGATGCTAAAAGCTCATACATTTCGTCTTCGCTTGCATCTTTCAACTTATCTTTTAGACCAAGTTCGCGGTAACGCATTCCACTTGTATTAAAGAATTTTTTTAATGGTAATTCACTTTTTACATGTAAATTACGTACATCTTCTTTTGACGGTGGATTTTCAACAATATGAATCATCTCATATGCTACATCGTTTGCCTCAAACCATTTCTTTGCCTTTTGACATGTGCCACACTTTGGATATGAATAAAATGTTACTGTCATAAATTCACCTACTTTTTTACTAACCTTTACCTTTATCATATAGAAAACGTTTTATTATTTCAAACGATTATTCGCTAAACTTTTACTTATTTCGTGATAAATTTTAATAATCCTGCGAATTTTTCTTATTTTTCCGCCATTTGTTAAGAAAAAAATAAATATATAATTTTTTTCGATTCTTCTCTCATTCTGCATCGAACATATATCTTAAACAAACGTTTGATTAATTTTCTATTTTTCTATGTGAGCCTTTGTGCTGCATCAATTCTTTCCTACCGAACATACATCTTAAACAAACGTTTGATTAATTTCCTATTTTTTTATGTGAGCCTTTAAACTGCATCGATTTCTTCCTACCGGACATGCATCTTAAACAAACGTTTATTCAAAAAAGAAGAAGCCCCTTTTACGGCCTCCTCCATCATCGACTTAAATAATCTGAAATTGTTTGAAACACTACTATATACATATTATGAATATTTTGATTGGAAACCGTATCTTTATATAATCCCATACCCCAATACTGTCCTTCAGGGTTTCCCATATTTACAAATCCTTGCGTATACATCATAGCTCTATCCTTTGGGGCATTGTCATAATCTAAATCTTTTTCAGTAAAAATTAAGTATGGTTTATCTTGTAAGCCAATAAAAAACACTGGCTTCTTTAACGATAAAAATAAGTCCGTATACCGCTCCTTTGATGCCTCTTTAAAATATTCTTTCATAACGAAAAAACCATCAACTTTTGCTGATTTCTCCTGCATCTCTTCTAGCTTTACACTTTCAAACTTTATATTTCTAAACGTATCTTTCGGTTTTTCTCCAACAACTCCAATTACGAGTGCTCTCCCGTTATATTCTAATTTCTCTCCTTCTTTATCCTTTGCACACCCAGCACTCACTAGGCATATCAATATAAAAAATAAGAAATACGATAAACGCTTCATATAGCACTCTCCCCTTCTTTTAAGTCAAGTGACAAAAACGTAAGGTTAATTCAAGAAAATGTAAGTAAAATCGATAGCCCAATTTACGTTTCTATATTATAATCAATTGAATTTACCTACATTACTAAACATAGGAGATTATCATGAAGAAATTTAAACTTTCATCTTTTCTTCCGTTAAGTTATATACTTCTACTCGTACTCGTAAGTCCCCTTTACGACGTATTAAATAAATCAACTGTTCACGCAGTAGATGTCACAACTGTAGTAGATGATTGGATTCCATTTGTAAAAGCATTTATTATTCCTTATTTACTTTGGTTTCCTTACTTATACGGCGCACTTATTTATTACTGCTTTGCTGATCGAAAGCAATATTACGTTACTTTAAGTAGTGTAATTCTTGGCAAACTTGCTTGTTTTTCTATTTATTATTTTTGGCAGACAACTGTACCACGTCCAACTGTCGTTGGAACAGACGTATTTTCTGAACTAGTTCGCTATATTTATAGTATTGATCAACCGGTAAACTGTTTCCCTAGCATTCACGTTCTTACGACATTTGTAATTATGTTAGCTGCCTTTAAGCGTAGAGAGCAACATGCTTTTGAATATTATATCCTTACTTTCTTCGGTACACTTATCATTTTATCAACACTATTTACGAAGCAACATGCATTTGTAGATGCTGTTTCTGGAATGACGCTCGCGAGTATATTATACTTCGGCGTTCAGCTCTTATTAGCAAAAGAAACAGTACGCATTCCAGTAAAACAAAATCATAAGATGTAACATAACAAAAAAGCAGACTGTGGCTTCTTCAGTCTGCTTTTATCTATTATTAAGGAGATTTTCAAATTAAGATTGCGGTACAGTCATATCACCAGAATGAATACGACCTGCTTTTTTAAGAGCAATGTAAAGTATATAAGAAACAGCTACTGGAATGATGATATAAGTGATTGCCATAGCTGGAAGAACTCCCCATCCTTGACTGGAAATTAAATTAATTGGTGCGATAAGAGAACTTAATCCAAGACCAGCGATTTCTTTCCCTGCTTCTAATTGGAAAATTAATGCCGATACTGGGCCGACTATCGCACTAGCGACGACAGTCGGGACGAGAATCATTGGATTTTTAGTAATGTTTGGCAACTGTACTTTCGGAGTACAAAGCGCCTGAGCTAATATGCCACCTAAATTATTTTCTTTCGCTGAGATTACAGAGAATCCGATAAACTGAGCAACGCATCCTGCTAGAGCTGCACCACCTGCAACGCCATCTAAGCTAAGTGCGATCGCTAATGCAGCTGATGAAGCTGGAGAGATAAGTAATAGCCCCCAAACTACTGCAATGACGATAGAAGCGATAAACGGGCTACCAGCTGAACTATCTTTAATAAATGCTCCAACTGTATTTAAAACAGGAGTAATATTATGAGATAACCAAATACCAACTAAACCAGAACCTAATATGGCCGCAAATGGAACGAGCATCATATCTAACGCAGTTTTTCCACTTAAACGTTTACCGATATATACAGCTAAAGTTGCTGTTAATAATGCACCGATTGGCTCACCTGTTTTAATGATTAGACCCGCTTCAGTAATTGAAATGGATCCGGCACCAATCGCTCCAGCTACCATCGCTGAAAAGATAACAAGACCGTTTGCACCGAGCATAAAAGCAATGCCGGCACCAATGGCTGGTGCCATAAGTGATTTTGCAACAACTCCGATTGTAATAAGTAATGGAATATCAACAATTCTTCCTATATTTTCGATCAGTAAACCAATTCCGAGGGATACGAAAATACCTTGTGCGATTCCAGCAGATGCTTTAAATACACGAGACATTATATATTCCTTCATTTGTTTCACCTTCTCCTATAAGTTAGTAACCAATTGTTTTCATATAATCACGTAAAATATCGTTTGATTTTGCGAATCGAGATTCTTCGTCCTCTGTTAAGTTTAGTTCTACAACTTCTTTCATACCATCTCTAGTAATAATAGCTGGCACTCCTGTACAAATATCATACTCACCGTACTCTCCATCTAAAATGGCTGATACAGCAATAACACGGTGATCATCGTTAAAGATTGAGCTCGCAATATACGCTAGAGAATTTCCGATTCCGTAATAAGTAGTACCTTTTCGTTTATAAATTTCCCATCCTGCTTTTGCAGTCTTCTCAACAATTTCATCTAAATCTATTTCACCAAATCGTTCTTTTTGCTCCTCTAAAATTTGTAGAATTGGCTTTCCACCAACAGTTACGTGAGACCAAGCAACCATTTGAGAATCACCATGTTCTCCTAATGAATACCCATGAATACTACGAGGATCTACATGTAACATTTCAGATAAAATTGTTCTTAAGCGAGAAGAATCTAGTGATGTACCAGTACCGATCACACGATTTCTAGGTAATCCAGATAATTTCCACACTTCATATGTAATAATATCAACTGGGTTCGATGCAAGTAAGAAAATACCGTCAAATCCACTTTCCATTACGCCGCCAACAACACTTTCCATAATTTTCGCACTCGCTCCTAAAGTATCTAAGCGACTTTGTCCAGGTTTTGGTGCTGGTCCCGCTGTAATAATAACGATGTCCATATCTTTGCAGTCTTCATAGCTTCCTGCATATACTTTTGTTCTTGTATTTGTAAAGTTAATGCAATGTGATAAATCCATCGCTTCCCCAACTGCACGTTCATGATTTATATCAATTAATAATAGCTCTTCGCAAATGCCTTGATTTACAATGGAATATGCACAACTTGATCCAACTAATCCAGTACCGATAATTGCAATTTTTCTTGTATTTCTTTTCATAGCAATCTCTCCTAATTGATCATATAATCTATTTCTTTTGTTCTTTACACTCTTAATTATAGAGATTCCCACGATAGAAACCATGGATACTTTGTGAAATATTGAGCAAAGTTTTTGTCCTTTTTGTGAATTGTTATATTTAATTTTCGTCATATTTGTTACAACTGAAAAAATATTTATTATGTATTTATTGACATATATAAATTGAAACTTCAATCAACCTTTATCCATTGGGCTTTTACGGGACAAAACAAAAAAACGAGCGACTTCATTCGCTCGTTTTTTTCATCCCATTATTCCGCACTTAATTGGCCTTTTAATTGCTGCACAATCATTGGATTCGCAGGTGCTGCCGGTTTGTAATAACTCTTTTGCTTTGCGTACTCATACATATTACGTTGGCGCATTTCATCTTGATTACGAATTTGAATTAATGTTTGGTGTAACTGTTCATTATCAGACTGAGCAATATAATTTGCATAACTTGTTAAACTTGCATTTAATCCTGCTAAATAATCATTTACCATATCTTTTTCATTCATTTCTCTCTTCCTCCTATCCTAAAAAAGTCATTAATTGTTGCTTCGTATTTCGTGCATCTTGCGCATCCTTTTGTAGCATTTGTTTCAACTCTGGATCTGTACACGTCTGTGCATACTGCTCCAACTTGTTAATAATTGTTGCGTGTCCACCGATTAAATGACGTAAGTTTTCTACTTCAAGCTCTGTTAAATTTTGCATGGAATACTCCTGCCTTTCTTTGTTCATTCGTCATTAGTATTTGGTTCTTTTTGGATTATATACATGCATGAATTAACTTCTCCTACCTATAAACAAAATAAAAGATGCATAGCTAGGCCATCCATCTTTTATGCTAAATATTCGTTCAATTTTATAGAGATACAATCATACTTATACTCACAAGTAAATTCCATACAATGTGTAAAATAATACTAGGTATAATAGATTGCGTCTTTTTGTATAACATCGCAAACACAATCCCCATAATCGTCGCCGTAATTAGAAGACCTCCATGAAGAATTCCAAAAATGAAGGAAGAAATAATGATACCAACTAAAAAATTATATTTCTTTTCTAAAAATCGATATAAAATACCTCGAAATAGAATTTCTTCTTTAACCGGTGTAATTATAGCAACACTTAACACATATATAATACTTTGTAGACTATTTTGAAGTCCTAAGCTCCCTAATTGTTTCTGTTGTTCTGCTGCACTTTCAAAACTAAACACATGTAACATTAAATATTGTGATAATGCAATAACCATAAAACCAATTAATAGATATAAATATGTCTTCCCATTCTTCAAAACGGATAAATCCCAAATATATTTAATAAAATGAAGAACTGGTTTATAAGCTAATAAAACGATAGCAACAACAGCTGCATCTAATAAAAGGAAATAGTACCCTTCTAAATTATCACGCAACGCTTCCTCACCATAAATCCCAAAAGCTAAACCAAGGAATAACCCTCCTAGAAGTAAGAATCCTAAAATGATTGCTATCATTACAAATAGATTTTTATATGTTATATTATCTATTTTCCTTTCCACACTATACGCTTCTAACACCGTTTTACTCATACTATTCCTCCATTTGTTTTCATTACCTTAACAAAAATCCTTTAATATAAATATAAGGATAATATAACAAAAATTTCAAAAAGAATAATATGCAATTTTACATATTATGAACGCTTTGTATTCTATAGTTTTAGGAATTATATTATTATAAAATAAAAATTTCTTACTTCCACATCATGATCCCCACTTCATACTAAACCTTATGAATAAAAGGAGAGGTAAACATGAAAACACATGATTTTCTTACTAAGGTGCAAGATAGCTATGACCCTAACCCAAGCCAAGACCCTTTTATATTTATGTTTTTCGGTTTCCTATTAGCGATATACACATACTTAAAACCCACAAAATAATATCATTTAGCAAAAAAGAGCCTCTAAACAATTAAAGGCTCTTTCTAGTTAAATTCCTTTCCGCTTCTTCAATCGCCCGTTGCATTTGCACTAACGGATTTTTAATCATCTTCCCATGCCCTGTCGCTAATATAGACGGCTTATACTCTAGCAATTTCTGAGCGCTTTTTAATGAAACTTCTGCATCCCACGTACCAAACATAGGAAACGGAAAAAGCCACATCAACTGCCCTGCTACCGCCACTCCTCCTCTCGTTTGAAATGCATCTCCAACAATGAGCGCATCATTTCTCGTGTCTAAAAACGCCATTGATCCCGGTGTATGGCCTGGGGCTGCAATTGCTACAAGTGAACCAATTTGATCTCCCTCTTGAAGAAGGATATCTGGAATCGTCTTTATCCTTTTTGACACACTCACTTTTACTTGCGTGCCTGGTTCTCCGAGTTGCAGTGACAAATCCCCTTCAAGTAAACGAGCATCTCTTTCAGAAATATAGACCGAAACATTCGGCAGTTCTTGTTTTATAGCATCAAGCGCTCCTACATGGTCATCATGTGCATGTGTTATAACGATATTCGTAATCGGTTTTCCTAGTTTTCGAGCCGCTTCTAAAATCTTCTTTGCACAAAATGGCAAAGCTGCATCAATTAACGTTAATCCTGTTTCTTCTTCGACAAAGTAACAGTTAATCGGAAATAGACGCGGTAAAAATGCGATTTGATGAACTGTTCCTACTTTTATTAACTTCATCTCCTATCCCTCCATGAAAAAGAGCTGTTTACAAATACATATGTAAAACAACCCTTTTCAAGAATCCATCAATAAAAAAACCAGCAGCCAAACGGCCACTGGTTCCTTTTCATCTATTAAACTGTATAACGCTCATCTTCTAAAATTTTCGCAGCGATTTCACGTTTCTTCGGAATTACGTTAAGTGGCGTGTGACGAGTTAATTTACGTAATGATGATAACATCATGCGCAGCATGTCGCCGTTTTCAACTGCGATAAGTGTTTCTTTCGCATCTGCTTCGATTTCGTTGAATGCTTCTTGGCAGAATACTTCAGTGTATAACACTTTTTGTTTATTCTTTTCAAGACCAGTTGTTTTAATTGCTTTTTCTGTACGAAGAACAGCTGATTCCATTGCATAAAGGTTGCTTACGATGTCAGCGATATTCACAAGAATTTCTTGCTCTTTATCTAATGCTTTACCGTATTTTTGAGCCGCTAATCCAGCTACCATTAAGCCGATTTTCTTCGCGTTAGTTACTAAATATTTTTGAAGTGCTAATGGCTCATCGCCTACTTCTTCTGGCATCATCATCATTAACTCTTCTTGTAATTTTTGTGCTTTTTGAAGAAGTGGTAATTCACCTTTCATCGCTTTACGTAAGAACGTACCTGGTACGATTAGGCGGTTAATTTCGTTCGTTCCTTCGAAAATACGGTTAATACGAGAATCGCGGTACATTCTTTCAATCTCGTATTCTGCCATAAATCCGTAACCACCGTGAATTTGAACACCTTCATCTACTGTATAGTCTAATACTTCAGAACCGAATACTTTATTTAAAGAGCACTCGATTGCATATTCAGCGATAGAAGCTGCTACTGCTTTACCGTCTTTCACTTCTTCTTCAGATAATGTGCTCATGCGGCTTTCGAATAAACCTACTGTACGATATACAGAGCTTTCAGCTGCATATGTTTTCGCTGCCATATTCGCAAGTTTCTCTTGAATTAATGGGAAGCGAGCGATTGGTTGTTTGAACTGTTGACGTTGGTTTGCATATTGTGCTGAAATTTCTACTGCACGTTTCGCAGATCCAACTGTACCAACACCTAATTTATAACGACCGATATTTAAAATGTTGAACGCGATAATATGACCTTTACCGATTTCACCAAGTAAGTTCTCTTTTGGTACTAATGCATCTTCTAAAATTAACGTACGAGTTGAAGAACATTTAATACCCATTTTCTTTTCTTCTGGGCTTGTAGATACGCCAGCATATTCTTTCTCTACGATAAATGCTGAGAAGTGCTCTCCATCGATTTTTGCATATACGATAAATACGTCAGCGAATGCAGAGTTTGTAATCCACTGTTTTTCACCATTTAATACGTAATGTGTACCTTCTGCATTTAAACGTGCAGTTGTTTTTGCACCTAATGCGTCAGATCCTGAACCTGGCTCTGTTAATGCGTATGCAGCTAATTTTTCACCAGTTGCAAGTAATGGTAAATACTTTTTCTTTTGCTCTTCGTTACCGAATAATACGATCGGTAACGATCCAATACCTACGTGAGCACCGTGAGTAATTGCAAAACCACCAGCGCGAGAGAATTTCTCTGCGATTAACGCTGAGCTTACTTTATCAAGACCAATTCCACCGTACTCTTCTGGTACGTCAGCACCTAATAAACCAAGTTCCCCAGCTTCTTTTAAAAGACGAACAGAACGATCAAACTCATGTTGCTCTAAATATTCAAGCTCTGGAAGAACTTCATTTACGATAAAGTCCTCTGTCGTTTTTGCAATCATTTTATGCTCAGATGAAAAATCTTCTGGCGTAAACACTTGATCAATCGTAATCTCATCAACTAAAAAGCTACCGCCTTTAACCGCATTTCCTACTGTTTTTTCCATGAAAATTTCCTCCTTCATATTTTCATGAGCCGCTTCTCTCTTTTTGAAAGAAACTGGCTCTCCCGTTTATTTTTTATAAACCTTTGTTGCTTCCATTCTTTTTTTCATAATCCAGTTCCAGTGGCTAAAACAGTCGGTCGTTTCACCCCTTCCTGTGAGGCAAAAAGCGCCTCTTCGTCAGGGCTTTCAACGCCCTCCTGTTCTGAGCGAGCCACTTCCACTTTTTTTATAATCCAGTTCCAGCGGCTAGAATGTTCGGTGGCTTCGCTTCTTCCTGCGAGGCAAAAAACGCCTCTACGTCTGAAGCTCCATCCCCCTCACATTCTGAACGAGCCGCTTGCACTTTTTTTATAGTAATTCAAACACTCCCGCTGCTCCCATTCCGCCGCCGATACACATTGTTACGATACCGAATTGTTCGTTGCGGCGTTTCATTTCGTGAATAAGAGATAGTGTTAGTTTTGCTCCTGTACAGCCAAGTGGATGTCCAAGTGCAATTGCACCACCGTTTACGTTTACTTTTTCTTCATCTAAACCAAGTTCACGAATAACTTGGATCGATTGAGAAGCGAATGCTTCGTTTAGTTCGAATAAGCCAATATCAGATAGCTCTAAGCCAGCTAGTTTTAACGCTTTTGGAATTGCAGCGATTGGGCCGATTCCCATTACTTCTGGTGGTACGCCAGCTACTGCAAATGAACGGAATTTCGCAAGTGGCTTCATGCCATCGCTCACTGCTTTTTCACGATCCATTAATAGTACAGATGCTGCACCGTCACTCATTTGTGAAGAGTTACCAGCCGTTACAGAACCGCGAACGTTAAATGCTGGACGTAATTTACCTAAAATGTCTAGCGTCGTCTCTGCTCTTACACCTTCGTCTTGTGCGAAAATGATTGTTTCTTCTTGCAATTTATTGTTTGATCCAACCGAGCGTAACGTCACATCTACAGATACTGTTTCATCAGCAAAGTTCCCTGCCGCTAATGCTTTTGCAGCACGTTGATGACTTCTTACTGCAAATGCATCTTGCTCTTCACGAGAAATTCCATATTTCACAGCAACTTGCTCTGCTGTATGTCCCATGCCCATATAATATTCTGGAGCCGCTTCTACAAGGCGACTATTCGGACGAACGACGTGTCCCATCATCGGAACTAAGCTCATTGATTCCGCTCCGCCTGATAATACAGCTTCAGAGTGTCCAAGCATAATGCGCTCTGCTCCATAAGCGATACTTTGTAAACCAGAAGAACAGTAACGGTTAATTGTAATAGCTGGAACATCGTAAGAAAGCCCTGCTAATCCGCCGATATTACGAGCCATATTTAAACCTTGCTCTGCTTCTGGCATCGCACAACCGAAAATTAAATCATCTATTGGTCCTTCATAATTCGCACGCTTTAACGTTTCCTTTACTACTAACGCCCCTAGATCGTCAGGACGAACTGTTTTTAATGAACCCCTCTTTGCTTTTCCAATTGGTGTTCTTGCTCCCGCAACAATGACAGCTTCTCTCATGAACGATATCTCCCCTCGTTATTAGTTACGTAATGGCTTTCCTTTTACAAGCATGTGCTGCATTCTTGCTTGTGATTTCATCTCACTTACTAAGCTAATAAATGCTTCACGTTCTACATCTAATAAATACTGCTCATCAACTTCTGTTCCGTACGGCACTTTTCCGCCCGCAATGACATATGCAAGTTTCTTCGCAATGTGAAGATCATGTTCAGAAATGTAACCAGATAAATGCATTGCTTCTGCACCAAGTACAAGAGTTGCATATCCTGTTTCGCCAACAACTGGTATCTTTTTACGAATCGGTGCTTTATAGCCAGCTTCATATAAAGCAAGTGCTTTCTGTTTCGCATCATATAGTAAGTGATCACCATTCACACTAATACCGTCTTTATCGCCTAAGAAGTTGTTCGATACAGCTTCTTGTGCTGATGTAGAAACTTTCGCCATCGCTACAGATTCGAACACTTTATTCGCAACTTTTTGCAGATCAAACTCTACACCGTTTGGCATTTTATTTAAGTGTTTAATGTATAGCTCTTTATTACCGCCTCCGCCAGGGATTAAGCCAACACCAACTTCTACTAAGCCCATATACGTTTCACTAGAAGCTTGAATGCTAGCAGCCGGTAAGCAAACTTCTGTACCACCACCAAGTGTCATACCGTATGGAGCTGCTACAACTGGCTTAGAAGAGTACTTAATTTTCGTCATTGCATCTTGGAAGTTTTTCACAACCAACTCAATTTCAAAGTAATTGTCGTCTTGTGCTTCCATTAAAATCATTGCAAGGTTAGCACCAACACAGAAGTTCTTCGATTGGTTCCCGATAACAAGACCTTTATAATTCTTTTCTACTTCATCAACAGCGTAGTTAATCATTTGTGTAATATCCATACCGATTGCATTGCTCTTCGAATGGAATTCTAAGCAAAGGATGCCGTCACCTAAATCAATTAAGCTCGCGCCGCTATTTTTCTTTAATACGCCATTTTTCTCTTTTAATTGTTTAAGAGAAATTGCTTTTTTATTACGCTCGATTAGCTTATATTCACCATTATCGTAATAGTAGCTATCGCCGTTATCATGTTTATAGAAAGTAGTAAAACCTTTCTCTACCATTTCTTTTACCCAAGCTGGTACATTTACGCCGTTTTCTTCCATCTTTTGAATCGATTTTTCAACGCCGATTGCATCCCAAATTTCAAATGGTCCTTGCTCCCAACCGAAGCCCCATTTCATCGCTTGATCAATTGCCACGATATCGTCAGCAATTTCTTTATGAAGCTTTGCAGAGTATAAAAGAGTTGGTGTGATGATATTCCATAACAACTCACCTGCGCGGTCTTTCGCGTATACAAGCGCTTTCAATTTATTCGCTAATCCTTTTTCTTGCTTACTTAACTCTACGGATGCAGCTTTTAATTTTTTGCGCGCTTCGTATTCCATCGTTTCAGGATTTAATTCTAAAATTTCTTTTCCTTGTTTTAAGAAGAAGCCTTGACCAGTTTTACTTCCAAGCCATTTTTTATCAAGCATGTCATGCATGAAAGTTGGTACTTTAAATACATCACGCTCTTCTTCTTGTACGTTTTCATATACGTTATTTGCAACGTGTACGAATGTATCTAAACCAACAACATCTAATGTGCGGAACGTTGCGCTCTTCGGACGACCAATTAATGGACCCGTTACAGAATCAACTTCTCCAATGCTATAGCCGCGCTTAATCATTTCTTGAAGCGTTACAAGCAAGCCGTACGTACCAATGCGGTTTCCAATAAAGTTTGGTGTATCTTTTGCGATAACAACGCCTTTTCCAAGAACGTCTTCGCCAAATAATTTCATGAAGCTTAATACTTGTGGATCAGTTTCTTTCGTCGGTATTACCTCTAGAAGTTTTAAATATCGTGGTGGGTTAAAAAAGTGTGTTCCTAAGAAGTGTTTCTGGAAGTCGTCTGAACGACCTTCTGCCATTTTTTCAACGGAAATGCCTGACGTATTTGAGCTAACAATAGAACCTGGTTTACGAACAGCATCTACTCTTTCAAATAATTTCTTTTTAATATCTAAGTTTTCAACTACTACTTCAATAATCCAATCTACATCAGCTAGACGCTCAAGATCATCTTCTAAGTTACCTGCTTCAATCAGTGCTAAATTTCCTTTCACTGTCAGAGGAGCTGGTTTTTGCTTCAATAGTTTTTGCAGTGCCGTATTACTAAAACGATTTCTCACACTTTTATGTTCTAATGTAAGTCCCTTCGCTTCCTCTTCTTTTGTTAGCGCAGGTGGTACAATATCAAGCAATAATGTCGGAATACCAATATTAGCTAAGTGTGCCGCAATTCCTGAACCCATTACGCCTGAACCTAGAACAGCAGCCTTTTTAATTTGGAACATCCAATTCTCCCCCTATTCTTGAATGAATGCTCATTCAATTTTTCGACATAAGTCGCAATCAATGAGTGAGCCTCTACTAATAAATATATGATACTGTTTAAATTTTCGCAATATATTTATTGATAAAATTTTCTGAAATAAATTTTTTTCTTTTATTTGCCCATGCTATATATGTGTATTTTCTTCACTAAAATGCACTTTTCCTTTTTACAATCTGACGAAACTGGAGGAATATATATGGCAAAACTTAAGAAGAACCCCTCAAAAGCTGGAATTAGTGCAGCGAGTGTAACCGGAAATGCAGGTCCGCATAACCACGGTGTGGAAAAAGGACGTCAAGGTAATAACCAACAATATAAGAAGCATAATATGGGCGAAAAATAACGCTATATTTTTGGGCAGAGAACGTGGCATAATGATTAATGGCTGCTTTTTCTGCCCAATTTATTTGTACATATGGAAAACAAAAGAGGGAACGATGATGAAACGAACAATAGTTATGATTGTAATGATTGCTACACTATTTACAGGGATGATTTTCTTCTCTTATGCACAAAGACAACAAACTGTAAGAGTTGATCAGCCTAGTATTACGGGGCAATACGGAATTACAATCGATGCAGACACAGGTGAAATTTTGTATGGCAAACGCGAAGATGAACGCTCTTATCCGGCTAGTATAGCCAAAATGATGACAACCCTTCTCTTACTAGAGAATGTAAAAGAAAATGAAGAAATTACAGTTACAGAAAACGCAATAAAAACAGAAAGTCAAAGTAAAAAAATTAAGCTGCGTGCTGGGGAAAAATTAAAACGGGATGAGGCATTAAAACTTATGCTTATCATTAGTGCAGACCCAATCTCTGAGTCAATTGCAGAACATATCGCGGGATCAAAAAATGAGTTTGTGAAAATGATGAATGCTAGAGCGAAGGAACTTGGTACAAAGCATGCAACTTTCAAAAACGCAAGTGGTGCTGATGCACTTGGAAATAAAGTATCACCATATGACATTGCGATTATTACGAAAGAAGCATTAAAATACCCAATCGTTTTACAATACATGAATTCAGTAAATACAACTCTACATACTTCTGAACGCTCTCCAAAAATCGCAAACTATGGACGAGAGGAACTATATGACGATCCATATGCGATTGGAAGTAAAAGCGGTTTATCTGCACTCGGAAAATATACGGTCGTAACTGTTGATGAGAAAGACGGTAAACGCGTTATTAACGTCGTATTATCTTCTACTCGCGCGCAACTATATCCTGATACGAAGAAAATGGCACATTACGCATTTAAGCAATTAAAATAACCAAGGAGTATGTTCTCCTTGGTTATTTTTTAACCATACCTTTTAATACGAACGCAACGTTCGCTGGACGCTCTGCTAGACGGCGCATGAAATAGCCATACCAGTCGTTTCCATAAGGTACATAAACACGCATCTTGTAGCCTTCTTTTACAAGCTCAAGTTGACGCTCATTACGAATACCATATAACATTTGGAATTCAAATTGGTCTCTTGGAATATTGTGTTCTTCGGCAAGTTTTTTCGTATATTCAATAATTGCTTCGTCATGTGAAGCAATTGCAGTATAATTTCCATTTAATAAGTGCATTTTAATAATTTTTTTATAGTTATCATCTACATCTTTCTTATCCGGGAACGCTACATCTTCAGGTTCTTTATAAGCTCCTTTTACAAGACGTAAATTAGGACTATAAGCATTTAATTCTTCCATATCTTTTTCTGTACGATATAAGTAAGCTTGAATAACTGTACCAATATTATCGTATTCAGATTTTAATTGTTTAAAGATCTCAATTGTTTTCCCGCAGCGCGTATAGTCTTCCATATCAATTGTAATAAACACACCATTTTCTTTTCCAGCTTCTAAAATACGGCGCATATTGTTCATTACGATTTCATCAGAGATATCTAATCCCATAGAAGTCATCTTTAAAGAAAGCTGCGAATTAAGACCTTCTCTTCCAATTGCACGAATCGCTTCAATCGATTCGCTAGCCATTTCATTTGCTTCCGCTTCGTTATCAACAAATTCACCTAAATAATCGATCGTTACACAAAGGCCTTGCTTGTTCAATTGTTTAATAGCTGCTGTCGCTAATTCGATTGTCTCCCCTGCGACAAAACGACCTGCTCCAAAGCGTAAACCGTACTTTTTAGCTAACTTTGTTAGCGCTTTATTTTTTGACAAGAAAAGAAACGAATTTCGCATTAATTGTTCCATGTAATTCACCCCTATGACTGTAATTTATCTGTTTTTTACCCCTCTTCGAAATTATATCATTCTTTAAAATTATTTGATACAAATAATTATTTAGACAATTTATAAAATACTATAAAAACATTTAAAACCTTATATTCTTGCTTACAAATATAAAGGGAATATTTTTCGACATTTAGAAAAAACGGGTTTACTGGGCCTCAAATAGACATGTCGAAAATATTCGACATGTCTATAAAACCCTTTATATTCCATATAAATTATATAAAGATATTAATAAAGTGAAAATTCAATTAGAATAAGGCGGGCCCTCCCCCTCTGATTATTAACCCTCACCAATCGGGTTTTTACGAGATAAAAAAAGCTTAAGGTGACATTCACCTCAAGCTCTCTTATTTTTCATTTCGCTTCTCTTCATTTATCTTTTTTATATCCGAAATTAACTGTACCATTTCTTCTTTCGCATCGGGATACGTCTCATTCCAATGCTTAACTAAAGCCGGCATCGTCTTAGCTATGTAAGAATACAGTGCCCACTTCTGCACCTGTTCTTTTCTTTCTTCATTGCTCTCTCCAAGTAATAGTTCCGTGTATTTCTCTAACAACCCATCAAATTGTTCGTTAAACTTTTCACTCATCTTATCTACCTCCTATATGAAAAAAGCAGCGAAGATCGCTGCTTTTTCTTATAATTTTGATCGAACAGAGTTTAATTTCTTCTCCATTGTGCTTACTTTATCACGACGATCATCGATACGAATTGTTGTCGCAACGCGCTGTGCACCTTTCGTATATGGAACTTCATGCATTTGTTGAATGACTTCTAGAATGACAGGAAGATCTCCTTCAATAATTGTATTCATTGGTGTTAATTGATACTTCACGCGATCTGCATTTTTCTCTAGCACCTTTTGTACTTCTGCTACATATTCACTAACACTTGGATTACCTGTTCCTACCGGAATAATCGATACGTCAACAATTGCCATAGTAGTCTTCCTCCTATACTTGCTTCTTATATATCCATTGTCTATTTTACCGAAATCCTCATCATTTTACTAATTTGTTATTCCTCTATTTTAAATTGCTCAACTAATCTTTCTAAGTCTCTCATGTGCTCCGTCAAGCTTTCCATCGTATGAGCTACCTTTTCTAGATGATTCACTTGAGATTCAGTTGCAGCATTTACCTCTTCCGAAACAGCTGCGCTTTCTTGACTCGTACCGGCAATTGTATGCATTACCTCTGTAATTTCCCCTTGCTCGTGACCTATATTGTTTACTTCTTCTACAATTTTTTCAACTGAGATACTAATCGTATTTACCACCGACATAATTGTACGGAATTCCGCCTCTGCCTCTGTCGTCACTTTATTTTGTATATCAGCAATATCTTTCAATTTACTTACGACCTCTACAACTCGTTTTACTTCTAATTGGACATCGCCAATCATCGTTGCGATTTCTCCTGTTGCCTCTTTTGATTGTTCCGCTAACTTTCGAACTTCCTCAGCCACAACAGCAAATCCCTTACCTTGCTCACCTGCACGTGCTGCTTCAATCGAAGCGTTTAAAGCAAGTAAGTTCGTTTGATCCGAAATACCTTTTATAAGCTCTACAACATTTTGAATCGATCCGACTTTTTGCTCTAACTTACCAGATGCTTCCTCTGTATGAACAACAATCGAAGATGACTCTCCTCTTGTACGAACTAAATTCTGCATCGTATTTAACCCTTGCTTAGATGCCTTTTCCGCTTTACCAGCCACTCCTTCTATTTCACCAACGGAGCTATTCATTTCTTCCACTGACTGCGCCATGTTCTCAAGCTGAGCTGAAACTTCATCTACACTATTGGCAAGAGTAGAAGCTCCCACGCTCACATCATCCATTGCACCTGACACTTCTCTACTAGCGGCCACCGTTTCATTCGTTAAATAATGGAGATTATTCGTTGATTGCTGCACTGTTGATACACTATTTTTAATTTTACTTACCATTTCATTCATTTGCCCAACCATATGATTAAAATGGTTCGTCAGCTCTCCAACCTCATCTTTACTTGTCACTTTCATTTGCAGTGTTAAATCTCCTCCTGCTACTTTTTGAACGTGATTCGTTAATAATTGCAGTGGCCTTGCTAATCTTCTTGAAAATAAATAGGAAGCTACTATTCCAACTAATAAACTAATACATGCCATTATAATGACTGTATTTCTCATACTACTTAACAATCCATCAATTGTTTGTTTCGGATAAAAAATTCCTATCTTCCATTTCATCGCATCAAATAACTGACTATAAACAACTACATCCTCACCTTTTAATGTAGTTTCAGCATATTTTGTAACATCTTTATTCAAACTCTTCAGCAATGGCTCTTTAGAAATATCTTTCCCTATCTTTTCTGGGTAAACAAGAGCTATATTTTTATCATTTATAATAAACATTTCTCCATCATTATTGTATTGAATATTATGAAGTAACTTCTGAATTGTTCCGAGCGATACATCCATCGCAACAACGCCTAATACAGAACCATCTTCAGACGTAATAGCTTTAGAAACCCCTACACTTAACTTTCCTGTCGCGATTTCATATGAAGGTTGTCCCCAATGAACCTTTTTCACATCAGCCTCTGAATCTTTATACCACGGTCTTGTCGTTGGATCATATCCTTCCGGCACTTTTCCACCTTCAGCAAGATTGGCACTTAATGTTTTTTTATCTTTCGTACCAATATATAAATCTAAAATACCAGGATGGTTCTTTTTATACTCCGCAAACTCTTTCGTTAAAAATGCTTCCTCTTCTGGAGTAACTCCATCTTGAATCATATTACGAATCATCTCACTGTTCGCATAATACCCCATATCTTCATCAGTTCTTTGAACAAATGTCGTAAGTTGCTCTGTCACAAGATCCATCGTATTTTGAGAATACTGGTCTAAGGAACTTACTTCTTTCTCTTTCTGTAATTGATACATAGCTGTACCCAATACTACGAACATCATAGAAATAAGCACTGAAAATACTACCGCAATTTTTAAACGTAAACTTCTTAACATCTTTCCCCAAGCATCCCCTTCGCATTAAATTAAAATCTCATTAATCACTATATTAAGTATAATAGATAAAATTAAAAAATTGAAATTAATTCTCACCTTAATACAATTAGAAAACGGACTACCACTTGTGCAAAAACAAATAGTTCATTATCCTTAAAATATAATCTCATTCGTTCGGAGGGAACTATGTTACAAAAATTCGGTTTCTCACAATATGAAAGCCAAGCTTATGAAGTTGTCGTATCAAGCAATGAACCGTTAGATGCTACAACAATTGTGAAGCACTCTGGTGTTCCAAAAGCAAAAATATATGAAGTGCTAGCACGCCTGATAGATAAAGGAATGGTAATGGATTCTGTTTCAGAAAAGAAAAAGTTGTATACAGCATTACCACTAAAACTAGCAATTGAAAAATTAACGACAGAATTCCAATCAAATATTAAAGACTTAGAAACGAATATATCAAAAAAATCATTTACGGATGACCGTGTGTGGAGCTTAAAGATGCAATCTTCTATTCGAGTTCAAAGTAAAGAGCTCATTGAAAGTGCAAAAAAATCGATTCGTATTTCAGCTTGGAATGATACTCTTTCAGAATACCTTCCTTTACTAGAACAAAAAGCAAAACAAGGCGTCCAAATTGAGTCCCTTATAGTTGGAAAAGTAGAAACAGATTTAGAAAACATGCATTTTCTAATCCCAGCTGAAGAACCTAATGCATTAGAGCGCTACTTACTACTCATCGTTGACGACCGTGAAATTTTATTTGCTGGTGTAGAACAAGAGTCATGGCAAGCAATGAAAACAATGTCACAACCTTTCGTGAAGTTCTTTACAGAATTCTTCTATCATGACGTTGCACTTGCGAAAATTACCCAGAAACACCATGATCTCTTTATGGAAGATGAGGAAATTAAGAATTTGTTGATGAAATTAAGATACTAATTAAATAATAAAAAGGAGTCTAGTTTTTCACTTAGACTCCTTTTCATTTTGTTCCTTTATATCCATCAACAGCTCAATGATTTTCTCATTTTGCTCCACTTGTTTCTCTGAATTTTGATAAATGAAACGAACCCATCTAAAGAGAAAAATTACAAGAAAGAATGGTATGATCGTAAATAAAAAACCAATGATTGAAAAACTTGAATACATATACTATCACCTCGCTATATATACCTTCTTCATTTTTCTACTAACCCCTTCCATTTTTTACAAATAAAAAAAGAACCTATCAAACGATAGATTCTTCTTTCACAAACTGAGTAGAACGTCCTCTCGTAATGGAGAAAATCGCACAAAGCAGTGCTAATATAATAAAGCCACCGCCTACCCAAGCGTTATATATAACAGATGATTTTTCAATAACAACTCCGCCTACTGTTGAACCGAGCGCAATTCCTAAGTGAAGGGCAGAGTTATTTAAACTTTGCTGAATACCAGCTGATTCTGGTGCAATTTCAATTAAGTAATTTTGTTGTGCTGGTGAAATAGCCCAGCTCAGCATACTCCAAAGTCCCATCATAATAATGAAGAGCGGGAATGAAAATGTCATCATTGGCAACATAAAGATTGCACATGCAAATACGATAATGATGGAAATAATACTTTTCTTCGATCCCCATTTATCAGCAAGCAAGCCCCCAAGGCCGCCTCCAAGTACCGCTGCGATTCCGAAAATGAAGTAAAACACACTAATCCAGTTCGCTTCCACATGCATCACATCTTTTAAAAATGGTGTTAAGTATGCATACAGTGTTAAATGACCTGTTAAAAATAAAAATGATGTTAACTGTGCACTCACAATTTTTTTATCTTTCAACGTAGCAATTTGCTCTCTTATTGATAACACCGATGTCGGCGGTACTTTCGTTAAGAATACTGAAATACAAGCGATTGCCATAACTGTTAATATCGAAATGAATACAAATGGTGCACGCCATCCATATGCATTGCCGAGCACAAGACCAAGTGGTACCCCAAGTACGAGAGAGCCACTAATCCCCATGAAAATAATTCCAATTGCACGCGCACGAAAATGCGGTTCTACAACGCTAGAAGCAAGTGTTACAGATAGCGCAATAATTAATGAACCACTTGCCGCACAAATTACCCTTGAGAACATTAACATTTCGTAATTTACACTAAATGCTGAAATAATATTTCCGATTAAGAAAATTGATAATGCCCCAATGTATAATGTTTTTCTTTCAAACTTTCCTGTTACCGCTAATAAAACTGGACCTGATAAAGCAAATACTACTGAAAATATTGTTATAAGCTGACCAGCTGCGCTAATAGATACTCCTAAATCATTGGCAACTAAATCAAGCGTTCCTCCTATAATTAGCTCAACCGTTCCGACTACGAAAGCCGCAATAGCTAAAATATATACACGAAAATTCAAGTCTTTCCCCACGCTTTCTATTTTGGTTACTACTATTATAGTAACCAAAATAGAAACTGTAAGCAAGTACAATTTTTTTACAATAAAAAAGGTAGGCGCATTATACACCTACCCCTCCATCATTCAGTTTCTTTCTTCTTATTTAAATACCAATACACCGGAAGTCCCGTAAAGACAATTCCAATTGATAAGAAACAACTTACCGGATCATTGATAATTGCACTACCAATTACAAAGAACGAACCTAAAATCGCTACGATTGGTACGATTGGGAATAAAGGTACACTATATGCACGCTCTTTATTCTTATTACGTTTTCTTAAAATGAAGACACCAATAAACGTCATTACATAGAAAATATAAATAATGAATACGGAAATCTCAGATAGCTTATTTGGATCACTAATAATCATTAAAATAATTCCTAAAATGATTTCAACAGTAATCGCATTTGCTGGTGTTTTAAATCTTGGACTTTCCTTTGCAATAAACTTAGCAAATGGAAGTTGTCCACGTTCTGCCATCGACATCGGGATACGCGGGAACGTTAAAATCTTTCCATTTAAACAACCGAAAATAGAAACGATAATACCGATACTAATAATTTTTCCGCCATATTCTCCAAGTAGCATGCCTGCAGCTGTCGCTGTTGCATTTTCTCCAAGGTCTACAATTTGTGTTGCTGGTAATACATTCAGTAACGCTAAGTTAATTAATACGTAAGCAGCAGTTACAATTAAAATACCAACTGTCATTGCCTTCGGTAATAACTTTGTTGGATTCTTCATTTCTCCGCCTATGGAAGCGAGTAAAATCCAACCGTCATAAGCAAATAAAGTTGCTAAAATTGCCATACCTATACTTTGATTTTCTGATATCGGCACTACTACGTTAAAAATATCACTATTTCCTTTCCAAAAGCCTAATACAACAATTAAAATGATCGGAATCATCTTCCCTATTGTCGTAACCGTTTGGACGATACCTCCATATTTTGTCCCCATACTATTTACAACGCCTAGGAACACAACGGTACCAATTGCGATTGGTAAATTCCATACTTTATCTAAATAGAAAAAATTGATCATTAAAGAACTAAAATACAACCCTAACGTTCCAATAATAGCTGGGCCATACACAATCGTTTGCATCCAGCCTGATAAATACCCCCAAAAACTTCCGTAAATCTCCTCTAAATACGTATACAACCCACCATTTTTCGGGATTTGCGCTCCAATTTCAGCTACTGTTAAACCACTTGCTAGTGTCAACAGACCACCAATTACCCAAGCAAGAATAGCCATATTAGAACTCCCTGAGTAATCTAATACGCTCCCTGGTTTCATAAACACACCAGATCCAATGATAGTCCCTACTACGATAGAAAGCGCTACTGTTAAACCAATTTTGTTTTTCTCATCATGATGCATGCTGCGTATCCTCCTTCCAATCCTAGTGTGATGCAAAAATGAAATAAAAAAACACTCCTCCCTAAAAAAGGGACGAGTGTTATAATCGTGGTTCCACCCTTGTTTCAATTCGCAAAGTGACATACTTCACCAATTTCTCAAGTCTAAATAACGGTTTTTGCCGGCAAGCAATTACTAGGTATCCGTTCACTGCTGCAGTTCAGAGGTGGTAATCTATTTTCCCGTACTAGGAAGCTCACAGCCAAAGGCTTCCCTCTCTGAGAATCGTAAAAAATTGATCATGTCCTCATCATCACTTCTTGATGTCGAATTTTGTAGTTATTGTTCATTATATTGAATTGTTAGAAAAAATCAATATATTTTTTATATAACATAAGAAATATTTCTCTTCTTATATTATAACAGAAGGTACGACACTTCTCCATTTCCCTAAAAATGGTACAATCCATTTAGGAGGTGCACCAATAATGATTGCTGTCTTTTGTATCATCGCTACGTTTCTCTCTGTTCTATTCGCTATCATGCATCGGCAAAAGTATCCTGGTTATAGCATTTTAGCGGTAGCTATTATGCCAGCTGTTTCCTTCTACGTATTGGGTAAATATCAATATACGGAAGTGTTTATCGGTTTTGCAATCTTCTACTGCATCTTTGGATACATACTAACAATGAAAAGAATTTTATTGAATCATTAAAAGAGACCGATTTCTATAAGTAGAAATCGGTCCTCGCATGTACCTTCCGGTTGCCCACACGAAAGATACATAGCTCAATTATTTATCTTCTTTTTTCATAAAAAATTTATGATGTGGAAGATTCACATTTAATTCCTCTAATTGTTTCTTTTCATTTTCTAGAACTGCTTTTGCTTTTGCCTTTGTTGCTTCATCTAATCCCGCGAAGATGTCTTCATGCTTCTCTTTCTCTGGAAGTTTCACGCCTAACTTTGTTAATTCTTCTTTTGCTTGTTCACGTGTTAATTTTCCGGATTTCTCTTGCTCTAAAATCGATTTCGCTTTTGCTTTCGCCTGATCATCTAATCCTGCAAACATATCCTTATGTTTACCCTTCTCTGGCAATTTCACGCCTAGCTTTGTTAATTCTTCTTTTGCTTGTTCACGTGTTAATTTTCCGGATTTCTCTTGCTCTAAAATTGACTTCGCTTTTGCTTTCGCCTGATCATCTAATTCTGCAAACATATCCTTGTGTTTACCCTTCTCCGGCAATTTCACACCTAGCTTTGTTAATTCTTCTTGCGCTTGTTCATGTGTTAACTTCCCAGATTTCTCTTTCTCTAAAATTGATTTCGCTTTTGCTTTCGCCTGATAATCTAATCCTGCAAACATATCTTTTCGTTTCTCTTTCTCAGGTAGCTTTACACCTAGCTCCTCTAATTGTTTCTTTGTATCGTCCATAATTGTTTTCACTTTTTGTTTTGTAGCGTCATCTAAATCTTTCTTCACCGTTTTTGTAGGTTGATCCGCTGCTGGAGTATTCGTTGCCGCAAATGCTGGTACACCCACTCCTCCTATAATTCCAAATGATAAAGCACCTGCAATTGCTAAATACCCAACTGTTTTCTTCTTCATAGGAAATTTCCTCCTTCATATTTCTAAAGCATGTACACTTTCGTATACAATGCCTATAGTAATATTGGTTTCTTAAAATACCCTTAACGACTTAACAAAAAAACACCGCTCATCACGAGCGGCGTTGTTCTAAGCTTTTTGTAATTGTAATTCTTCACGTTCCATTATTTTTCTTAATACAATTGTTTGTGTCATTGTAAATAGGTTACCTGTAATCCAATACAGTACAAGACCTGATGGCGCCGCAAATCCCATAAATAGAATCATTGCTGGCATCATAATTTGCTGCATTTTTAGCATTTGTACTTGTTCTCCAGGTGTGATATTAGATTGGAAAACTTTCATCTGAATAAATGTCGTTAACGCTGCAATAATCGGTAATATATGATATGGATCTGCATGTCCTAAGTTCACCCATAAAAATGAAGATGTGCGAATCTCTTCTGTTCGGCTAATCGCATAATACAAAGCAGAGAAAATCGGCATTTGTATAAAAATTGGCCAACAACCAGCAAGTGGATTCCAACCGCCTGATTTCATTAGTTCTGACATTTCTTTTTGATACTGCTTTTGTTTTTCAAGATCTTTGCTTACATCACCGTATTTTTTCTTTAACTTCTGCAATTCAGGTTGCATTTTTTTCATTTTCGCTTGGCTACGGTATTGTGAAACAGCTAATGGAATCATTGCTGAACGAATAACGAGCGTCATGATAATGATCGCAATCCCGAAGCTAGCTCCAGGTATATGATGAGCAACAAATTGAATCATAAACGAGATTGGATATACAAAGTAATGATCCCAAATCCCAGTACTATGTGCATCAATTGGGGCCGCATTACTGCAACCAGATAAAACAAAAACAAGTAATAATGATAAACTAACGAGCACAGCTCGATATGATTTTAACATGTTCATTCCTCCAATGTTTCGTAATTATTTAGCGAAACATTGGTGTATACGGACCGATCTCGTCATTCTCTTCACTTGATTCTTGTCTGCGAACAGAACGAATCATTCCATATTTATAAAAAATAGAAAATAGCGTTACATTTCCTGCACTATCTTCACATGTATCAACTAACGCAAAAGCTCTTTGTTTACCGCTCGATGCTTGCTGACGCACAAAGCGAGAAACATTGGCAAGGAAGAAAACTTCTAATAAACAAAGCGCCGTTGTTACAAACGATATATATAGAATTGCATCCTGCAATAAAAATTCCATCGCTTCACATCCTTAATAAGCTCATTTTAGCACATCGGACAAATATTCTCTATTTCCTTTTATTTTCAAAAAAAGTATTTTGCATATTTTCTCAAGAAAACAATAATTAAGAAACATTGTATTCGCTTTCTTTAGTATATTCACGCACATCAATGAATAGGCTTGATTTATTAGAAATTTATAAAATTTTTGCATTATAATAAAACTATTGCCAGTTTTTGAAAAAACCTTTATTCTCTTCTTGTAATCAAAAATGAATATGGAGATGAAACATACTATGGGTCAACTAGGAGACGCCGATTACGTTCCCGACACCGCCTTTTTATCTTTCCCAGCAGCTAAAACATTTCACTTAGAATTTATGATACAGTTGGTTGTTATTTTCATAGCTTCTATTTTGTATGCAATTTCTATGAACATGTTTTTTATCCCGCATAATATGATTAGCGGTGGATTTGCTGGTGTAGGGATGATTATCGGTTATTTAATGCATTACAATATCGGTGCACTTATCTTTTTACTAAACATTCCTCTTCTTATTTTAAGTCACTTTTACTTAGGCAAGAAGACAACCTTTTTAACAGCGTATTTTGTAGCTGTATCATCTTTAGCGATGAACATTATCCCAGTACATCAAGTTTCAGACGATATTTTACTTTCTTCTGTATTCGGTGGTGTAATTTGCGGAGCAGCTTCAGGAATCATATTCCGATTTGCTTCTTCAACAGGTGGTTTTGATGTCGTTGGATTGATTGTAGCAAAACATCGAGATATTTCGATTGGAGCAATCATCTTTGGATTCAACTTGATCTTACTTGTTGTAGCAGGATTTATTTTCGGATGGGATATTACGCTTTATACGTTAATTAGCCGGTTTGTAGTCAGCAAAGTAATTGATGCCGTGCATACAAAACATATTAAATTAACGATAATGACAGTTACAGAAAAAGGTGAGGAAATAAAAAGCGCACTATTACATCACGGCATACGCGGGGTGACAATGGTAGATGCTGTCGGCGGCTATACAAACCATAAGAAAAAAATGATTTACACTGTCGTGACTCGATATGAGTTAGGCGAAATGAAACGTATTATCCGTCAAGTGGATAACAAAGCATTCATGAACATTACTGAAACAGTTGAAATTGTCGGCCGTTTCAAACGCATATAAAAAAGCGCAAGGAACTAACATTCCTTGCGCTTTTTATTTTTTACACTTATTACAAAATCAGATAATTCTATTATTGTGTCCCTAAATGTGTTATAATGAAAACAGACTCACAAAAAAAGAGTATATAGACTTGGAAGTTTCTCATATTTTACAAACAAAAAGAAACGAGAAGTCGGGTATATTTCAGTCACCATACACGTAACGGTTTAAAAACCGATCATCTTAGTTATTCTTCACTAATCTTTTTATAAAAAGATACGTACAACTAAAATTCACTTCAATATACTATACCTACCTTTTTGACTTCCAAATCATCTTATTACATAAGGAGATGAACATATGAATCAATATATACGATATACAATAGCTGTCCTGTTTGCCATTATCGGCGGTGTGATTTGCTTCTGGACAAACACTCAGCTTGGAGAGAATATCATTTTTAATGGAATCGAAACACTTGTAAGCGCTTCAATTTTAGGCGGATACATTTATTTCCTCTTCAATCCAGAAGAAAATGCTCAAAAAACAATGTTATTAACAATGATCGGAATCGTTGGTGGATGTATTTCCTACTCAATGACAAACTATACATTACCACTTCAATTAAGCTCTGCTTTCTTCCACGGTCTATGGACTTGGTTTATCGCATTCTGCCTAGCAGATGTATTCAATCTTTTACAAGACACTGAAGAAGAAAATGGTCGTCAAATTGAAAGTAACTCGTAAGCTGGAAGAATATCTTCCGGCTTTTTTGTTTGCTATTCTTTCCTGTTCATACTCCATCACCAAAATAAAAAGAAGTTACCTCCACGGCAACTTCTTTTCCATATACCCCACTTAGTATTCACTTAAATATATCAACGATTTTTCAAATATATCGATCGTTTCTCCACTTATATCAACGATTTTTTCATTATATCGACGATTCGACACAAGATATCGATTTAACGACAATCTTCGACACTCGAAACACACAACATACCCTATCCCCCAAGCAACTTACTGCCGAACTCTACGATTAAAAAGATAATTAATAGGATCGCGAGTATCTTTAATGCTACATATGCTACTTTAAAAACAACATAAATGAGCAAGACTATCAAAACAATTGATAAAATTTCCATATTTACTTCCTCCAAGCTTTGCTCTTCTTATCTTATTTTACTCGTCCTAGGCTGTTTATGGAACGTTATAAGATGACATATAAAAAAGAGGATACCTCACCCATCGTAAGATACCCTCGCCTGTAGCTGCTCAAACCATTCTCTCTCTACTTGTAAATATCCCATTCCACTCTTCTCAGCACTCTCCAATTCTTTATCAGCTTTCTTCATATAAGTGCGGGAAGCTTCCATATCGTCCTCTAAATATTTAATAATTCCTTGTGTACGGTAATATCCGTTTAAATCCATTTTGGTAATGGCCTTTGCATGTTCCTTTGCTTCTTGCAGAGAAAGGCTATTTATCTGATAAAGAGCTTTATATAAAAGATACCAACTATGAAAACTACTAACGAAAAATTTATTTTCCTTCGTTACAGATAGTTGAACAATTTGTTCTATATACGGTATTGCTCTTTCCATTCCCCTTTGATCAGCTCGGGCATAAAAGACGAGCATAAGTCCGCTCATTATCTCTCTTATACTTTTATCCTCTTTTAATTTTTCCTCACTAAGTTCTACTAATCTCTCATCCCAATCTTTCGGTCTTTTATAACTAAATAACTCACTCGATATTTGAATCGTATATAAATGCTGCTTAGCTTTTTCATCATCTTTAATTAAAATGAGAAATTGCATACCATCACTCAGAAGCGTTCCTTTTATCGGCACGATTGTAACTGCAAAAATCACAAAGTGGAAAACGGAAAAATATAAAAGATATTGATAATAACTCACCATATATATGTAACCTGAAGTAATACCGAATAGTAAACTCATAATTGGCCCACCTAAAGTCATCCATGCCCATTTCTTTGAAAGGTTCGGTGTCTCTATAGAAGACGGCGCTAACATCACCACGCCACCAAAGTACGCCCATAATTTATTTTCTCGAATGCGTAATTTGCCTTTTTCCTTTTGAACAGTGATAGGTCCTACTGTCATAAATTTAAAATTCAAACCACCTATCAAGCCAAATAGTACGTGCCCTAGCTCATGAATGGCTAACACTAATAATACAATTCCAAATACTGCCCATATATTCAACATTACTTCTAATTTTCCAGTTCGGATTACTCCGTATAAAATGGACAAAACTAGCGCCGCCGTCATTGAACTAGCTGGCCTTCTTAAAATATCCACTCTTTTCTCTCCTTAATAAATCATTTTCCTCTGCATTTCGTACATGAATTTTCCGAGATGCAATATCCAAATAAATGAGATTAAGCCAATTAATACAAAATCGATATTACTAGCCGCTGTATATATAACGGCAGCCCACCATACATATGCTAATATTGTATTCGTAAATTCATACGCTTTATATCCAGCCTCATGCACAATGTGTTTTAATCCTTCATCTGCGTTTTTCGTCCACATTTTCATAGATTCCATATATGTTACACCTTGTTCAGGATATAGCTTATTATAACGATTTTTTGTTATGAGCCCGATAATCACTACAGTAGTTAAACAGACAATAGAAGCTACTAAATTCCACACCGCAAATGAAACATTTGTATCCTGCACCAGTGCACGTCTACATGTAATAACTGCATATACAAACCATGCCTGCGTAACTATATCACCTACACGTAAATATATACTTATAATGCCTAATTTTCTGCCTTGTACGCTCTCTTCTTCATCGCGTGCTTCCGCTAACATACGTGTATTCTTCCAAGTGTAGT
The DNA here is from genome assembly GCF_000496285.1 of Bacillus toyonensis BCT-7112. Lineage (GTDB taxonomy): Bacteria > Bacillota > Bacilli > Bacillales > Bacillaceae_G > Bacillus_A > Bacillus_A toyonensis. The sequence continues at coordinate 2,178,604 of NC_022781.1, forward strand.
ACATCATTAAAATTCCAAAAATAGTACATACACCTATAAATAGATTAGATGATAATTTTCTCGGTTCATCCGAGAGTAAATCTAAAGCTATATAAGATGTTAAAAAACCACCCATCATACTTAATGCTATTTTCCCCACAAAATCAAATTGTTTTTTTCGTTTACTCTTCATCGTCCTCTTCCCCCTCCACTAACGTGAATATTTCCTCCACCGGTACATTGAAAATTTTTGCGATTTTTAACGACAATACAATAGATGGTGCATAATCCCCACGCTCAATTAAACTAATCGTTTGCCGTGATGAGCCAATCGCTTTCCCTAAATCCCCTTGTGATAAACGATGCTTTGCTCGCAATTCCCTCACTCGATTTTGAAGCTTCATATCTTCCCTCTTTTTCATTTATTTAATTAAAATTGTAAATAATATCCTTATTTTTGTCAATTATAATTGTCATTACGACTATAATAATTGACAAAAATAAGGATGTATTATGATGAAAATAACCTATATAATGAATGTGAAATATTAAACAAAGGAAGTGACATATGAATAAAACATCTACTTTTTCCTATATTCTTACTAAGCTTACAGCGACTTTCCTATTATTATTATTTATTAGCACGCTTCTCTTAACAACTAGTCAACAAACATTATATAGTTTCTTAGCTGGATTACGAGAACTGCTATATGTTCCCTTCGTTCCTATTCTTGCTGCATATGCATTTTTTTGTTCTATTTGCATCGATAAATTGAAATTAAAAACACATACAAGACTGAAGACATTATTACTTTATATTTTTTGCGGCTATTTATTTTTTCTTCCCTTCCTAACATTTAAAGAAGCTAGTCTAATACAGTTCTTGTTCCTCGGATCAATTGGTGCATTATGTTCTCTTTCTTTCTATTTATGTACAGTTATAGCAACAAAATTTAAGTGGCTACAATATTTCGTACCAAGCATTGTGTTTATTATATTTATCACAATTAACTTAGTAGATTTAGAAAGGTTTGGAACATCAAAAGAACAATGGGTCGAAACAAAAACAGATAACTCTTTCGAAGCATCTTTTCAACATTTTAGTGGTAAACATAAAGTCCCAATTGAACTAAAACGAGGGGACATATTAGAATTCACCATTGAATCACGAGCTGAAAATTCGAATGGCTACATGGGGGACATAAAAATGGCTAGTGAATTTCAAGAGGAAGAAAATTATTTAGCTCCAGCTGGACCTAATACATACCAGTTCGCGGCAATTAAGACAGGAACTTATTACATTATAGTTAGCGGAAATCAGCTAAAAGGAAAGTTAAAAATAGATTGGAACATAAAATGAAACTTTAATCAGTGGGGGTTTTGTTCATCCCCCACTGATTATCAACCCTCACCAATCGGACTTTTACGGGCAGCCCGACAAATAGCGGGATAAAATAAAAAAGGCAGTGCTTTTGCACCTCCTTCCTAAATTTTGACATAGAATGGATTCCATATTAACTTGCGTTTTGTAACAATACTCGTTTTAACTGTTTACGGAAACGAATGCCTAGCGTAATTGCTACGATTACGATAACTCCAAAAATGATTTTACCAATATGACCTTCTAACACCCCAAAAATATCATGTAAGTTTCCACCTAACCAATAACCACCGATTAAGAAGAATGACACCCAAAACAGAGCACCTGAATAAATTGTAATCGCAAAACGACGGAATGGTAGATTAATAATTCCTGCAAAGTATCCTGTAAAATGGCGTACACCAGGAATAAAGAAACCGATAAAGATCAGGAAGTACCCATACTTATCAAACCACATTCTTGTTAAGTCGATTTTTCTTTGTGTTAAAAATACGTATTTCCCATATTTTTGAACGAAAGGCATACCTAATTTATTTCCTAAAAAGTATTGAATCGTCATTCCTACACTTGTCCCAATAAAGGATAAGATAATTAAAATTGGTAAACTTAAATCACCCTTCTGTGCTAAAAATCCCGCATATGCTAATGTTGGCTCTCCCGGAAACGGAAGCGCAATATATTCTAACAGCAACCCGACAAGTACAACATAATACCCGTATTGCTGAAATAATTCATGAACCCATTCCATGTCATCTCTCCTTTCAGTCACGTACAACTTCTTACTATTATTGTATAAAAAAAATGTCGAAATAACTATCACAATAGCTTACATTTTTATTACATTTTTGTAAGGCTCACACTAAATTTTTTTGTTCTCTATTTACTTATATCTATTAGCATTTAAAAACAAGCTAACAACTATATATCACGCGAATGAAATCCATTAATATACATTTTTTATCCAATTTTTAACACTAAAAAACTATCTTATTTTGTTCTCTATAAAAAACCACCACAAACTCATACGAACTTCATATTAGCTTCATATACGTATTGTAAGATTATATCGGAATTTGTTGAAAAATTTAGCTAATATATGACTAAACATTAAATTGAATAAATATAAGTCGCTTTTCGAAATTGAAAAAAGGGTGAATAAGAAATGGAAGCTTATAAAATGCACGATTTTATTAATACGAATGTTGAATCTCATCAAAATGAAACCGTTTTTAATTTACAAATATGTGAAACAAATGAATTTGACGTAAGTTTAACAAAATCTACTACGCTGTCTTTTATCGTTTCAAAAAAGAACATTAAGATTGTCACTAGAAAATGGGTGAATTCAAATCCAGAAAGCATGATTGGCAAAAGCTACATCATTCCAACGAAAGCTTTTCACTATTTCTTACCAATTATTTCTGAAACTGAAGATGAACTAAATATTCAAGTTCAAAGTTTTGGACTACATGGTGAGCTTTTATTAAACGAAAGATTACTTATTGATAAAAACAACAAATGCAATCCAAAGATTACTACCTTCTTTGAAACATTAGATGAAAATGTTAATCAAGCATTACGAGGATTACAAATTCATTGTATGTAAGACTACTACAAGAAGTAAAAGGAGAATATAATGAAAAAATTATTATTAAGTGCGCTATTATCATTAGGATTTTTAACTCTTCCATTCACTACTGCAGAAGCAGCTACAACGAAAGATCAGCTTATCGTAAACACACAACTAAATAAAATGGATTATTATCAAAATGGAAAATTCATAAAAAGTTTCACTGTCGCTACTGGAAAAGCAGCAACACCTACACCTAAGGGTACTTTTCAAATTGTAAATAAAATTAAAAACCGTCCTTACTATACAGGAAAAATTAAAGGCGGCGATCCACGTAATCCACTTGGGGACCGCTGGCTCGGATTAAATATGGCAGGTACTTACGGAACAACGTATGCGATTCATGGAACTAACAATAATCAAGCAATCGGGAAAGCAACAACACTTGGTTGTATTCGTATGTTTAACAATGATATTCACTGGTTATTTGAGCGCATTCAGCAGCAAGCTACTGTCACTGTAAATTAACCTAAGAACAAGATTTACGTGTAGCCAAGAATTTTATGTCTTGGCTTATTTTATTTATTCATTTACAGTAGCAAAACAACTGTATTTACATATATAATAAAAATAGATTGCGTTCAACATCATCGTAACATTGATAAACATGGATATTAAAATTATACAGTTATAATATTTTATAAATTTTACAATACATACTATAATAGAACTACTGTAATTCTGAAATATTCAGTGACACTAAACAATCCCCCTTGCTACTTTCATTACTATTTTATAGCGGGGGCTTATTATATGTATAAACAATCTGAGTCATCCGAAAAATGATGAATTCGAATATTGCAGTAAAAAGCGTTATTTAGGAGGTGTTACTATGACGCATATACTGGTGATTGAAGACAACCCAGATATACAAGAACTTATTCGTGAATTTCTAATGGCACAAAACTTTACTGTTGATGTAGTTGGTGCTGGTACAGAAGGCATTCTTCTTTTCCAAAAAAATTCATACGACCTTGTCCTCCTCGATGTAATGTTACCAGATATAGATGGCTATAGTATTTGTAAAATTATGCGAGGACAATCTGATGTACCAATCATTATGCTAACAGGCTTACATAATGAAGAAAGTGAAATTAAAGGATTTGAGTTAGGTATTGATGACTATATTACAAAACCGTTCCATTACACCGTATTTATAAAACGTGTAGAAGCTGTATTGAGAAGGGCAGCAACGAAGGAAGCAGAAGCTGCAACTATACTACAATTCCATGAATTGATGTTAAATTCTACAGCATATGCCGCTTATGTTCATGGTAATCAAATTGAATTGACTACAAAAGAATTTGAAATTATATATACTTTACTGCAAAATCGGGGAAAAGTACTATCAAGAAGTGATTTGTTGAATAAGGTATGGGGCTATGAACATTTTGGTGATGTGAGAGTTATAGATACACATATTAAAAACTTACGAAAAAAATTAGAAATTCCTTATATTAAAACGGTGAAAGGCATTGGCTACAAAATCGAATCGTAGCAAAGACAACATCACCAAAAATATATTCATCAAAACCTTATTATTTTGTATTTTGTTATCACTTTGTCTTTATCAAATTATTTATTTTCTAGCCTCAAATTACGATAAAGATCGTTTGAGAGCGTCTGGAACACAAACTGCGGAACAAGCGGAATCAGACAAACAAAACGACCAAAGTAAAACAAAGCAAAATAAAGCTGTGTCAGAGAGTAGCATCTCTAATTTTCAATCTTCTCAAATAGACATGAATACACTCTCTACAGCCATCAATCATCTTTTGCAGCCTAGCCAAACTGCAAAAGCAAAAGAACATGCACAAAATATTCCGGGGAAAAGTAACACAACGTCTTCACTTACAGAAGCGGAAAAGCAAGTTACTAACAATGATGCCTTACATACACAAAATGCAGCAAGTAAAACAAATGATACACATGATAATCCATCGTTAACAGATGTGTTGCAGCAATTAGCTCCACATATTGGGGCGACAATGCTTGCATTATCTCTGCTTGGATCTTTAATCTACGCAAAAATAATCGCCAAACCTTTCCAATATATGAGCGATGCTTTAAAAGATATTATGAATCTTGATTTCTCAGATAAAAAGCTACTTAACAAAAATACAGATCAAACAGATTTTAATTTGCAAGTAGCTGCCTCACAAGTACCTACTATTGTGAAAAATTTACATGAAAGCAATCAAGATTTAAGAAATGAAATCAAGAAGGAACAACAATTAGAACAATCTCGTAAAGAATTTATGTCTATGATATCCCATGAATTAAAAACACCAATCGCAGCCGTTATGGGACAACTCGATGGCATGATTCACGGAATTGGCGCTTATAAAGATAGAGATAAATATTTAAAACGTTCATATGAGATGATGCAAGATATTAACATATTAACGGAAAAGGTGTCAGAATTATCCAAAATACAAAACCCTCAATTTAAACCCAATTTAAAAGTTATCTCATTGACTAATATTATTGAGGACGTTATAAAGAAAGTAGATTATTTTGTATCTGTAAAACAATTAAATGTTCAATCTAACATTAAACAAGATGTACAAATTTTAGCTGATCCTAAATTTATGCAAACTGCTATTTTTAACATTATTTCAAACGCAATTCATTATACAATTGACCATCAGCATGTATATATAAAGCTTTATGAAAAGCCAAACGGTTACGCATTAGAAGTATTAAATACAGGTTCTCAAATTGATGAAGATAAACTTGCCCATTTATTTGAGCCATTCTATCGCGCAAATCCTGACAAACATGGCTTAGTACAAGGTAGTGGTCTTGGGTTATATATTGTAAAACAAATATTAGATAAACATCAGTTTCCTTATGGAATACAAAACACACCTCAAGGTGTAAAATGCTCCATTGTATTCCCAAAGGCAATGTAAAACCTATTGTAATTTCATACCCCAAATTCATACTTTGTATGAATGGCGGAATTTTGTAGAGTATGTTACTCTGTTTCGTTCGCCCGTTGTCCTTATTTGGATAGCGGGCGTTTTTTATTTTAAAAGGAGGATTTTTATGGAGAAGTTTAAGTATTCACTACTCGTTTTACTCGGTGCTTGTAGCTACGGCGTGCTTTCAACTATTTTCAAACTCGGATTTATTAACGGATTTTCAGCACATCAACTATTAGGGGGACAATATGTCTTCGGATGGATTGGACTACTTCTGCTCGTTCTTTTCTTTTCACGCCATAAAGTAACAAAAAAGCAATTCTTGTCATTATTAACAGTCGGCACAACAATGAGTATGACTGGTATTTTCTATGCTATTTCTGTAGAAGAACTGCCAGCATCTATCGCTGTCGTTCTACTCTTCCAGTTCACATGGATCGGAGTAGTCATCGAAGCTATTGCAAATCGAACGTTTCCAAGTCGTGAAAAAGTTATATCTATCATCATTTTATTCACTGGTACATTGTTTGCTGGCGGTGTCTTTGAAGGTCTAGGAGAAAGTTTTTCTACGAAAGGTATTATCTTTGGATTATTAGCTGCTGTCTCTTTTTCATTCTATGTTTTTGCAAGTGGACGCGTTGCTACAGATGTTCCGCCTTATACGAAAAGCTTTCTCATGACAACAAGTGCTACCCTTATCGTCTGCCTATTCTTCCCGCCAACCTTTTTAACAGATGGTGCCCTGCAAGCCGGTCTATGGAAATATGCTTTCTTCCTCGGATTGTTCGGCGTTGTCGTACCTGTCATTTGTTTTTCAATTGGTGTACCGAAAGTCGGAATAGGACTTGGTACAATATTAGGAGCAGCTGAATTACCAACGGCCATTATCGCTTCTATTACACTTGTACATGAAGTTGTAACGCTTATGCAGTGGATTGGAATTATATTTATATTGTTTGGTATTTTCACTCCTCAGCTCCTTACGTATAGAAAAGAAAACAAACATAATCGTGTGCATAGTGCATAAGAAAAGACCTTTCATTTACTTGAAAGGTCTTTTCTCTCTCGTTCACTTTACCGCTCCATACAGTTTCTCTATCTCATGCTCAATTTGTTTTACATCGATTCGTTCAAATAATGGCTGCACGCTATCAATTCTATTGGGCAACGTATTTTGCGGTTCCCAATTTCGTTTAACAATCGACAATGTGTTTCGAACTCTTTCACTTGAAAATGGTAAAAATGGTTCAAGGAGATTTGCAAAATTAGCGATAAGATAAACACAATTATAAATCGTTTCTTCACATGAAACTGGATCATCTTCTCTTTGTTTCCAAGGCTGCTTTTCGTCAAAGTATTTATTTGCAAAACGTACTGCATCAAATAATGTTTCTAGAGCCACTTTAAATTTAGTTTGCTCAATTGATTCTCCTACATTTATATATAATCCTTCTATCTTCTCTTTCAGCTCTACATGAATAGTTCCCTTCGGTACAACGCCATCATAGTACTTTTCAATAAACTTTAATGTCCGGTTCACAAAGTTCCCATATGCACCTAACAATTCACTATTATGACTGTAAATAAACTCACGCCACGAAAAATCAGTATCACGATTTTCTGGTGCATTTACTGTTAAAAAGTAACGAATCGAATCTGGATCATAGCTTTCTAATATATCAGGTACCCATACTGCCCAGTTTTTACTTGTCGATAATTTTCTTTTTTCTACCGTTAAATACTCATTTGAAACGATATGACGAGGAATTGCTTCTTCTCCTATTCCAAGTAATACCGCTGGCCAGATGATAGAGTGAAATGGAATATTATCCTTTCCGTGTACATAATACGTTTTCGTTTCTTTATCCCAAAACTCTTGGTCATCTTTCCCTGTTTTTTCAGCCCAATGTTTACTTGCAGAATAATATCCTGTCACTGCTTCAATCCATACGTAAATTTTTTTATCTTCATACCCTTCTACTGGAATTGGTACCCCGATTGGTAAATCACGTGATACAGCCCTATCTAGTAATCCTTCCTTAACATATCTCTCTGTTAGTTGAATCGCATTGTCACGCCATGCCCCTGTTTGCTTTGCGATTTCTACATCCCTTTTAACTTGCTCCTGAAATGTATGCAATGCGAAATAGAAATGCTCTGTTTCCTGTACAGATGGCGTACTACCACATAACTTACATTTCTTTTCTAACAAATCGAGTGGATCTAAAATGGCCGAACAAGCATCACATTGATCTCCTCTTGCTGCTTCATGGCAATGAGGACAAACTCCTTCTACGTAACGATCTGGTAAAAACTGTGTACACGTTTCGCAATATGCTTGTTCCACTGTTTTTTTATAAATATAACCTTCCTCTAATAAACGTAAAAAAACTTTTTGAACTGTTTCATGATGATGCTCGCTATCTGTACGTGTATAGCAATCATAAGTAAAACCAAGACTATGAAAACATCGCTCAAACTCTTCGTGATACTTATCAGCAATTTCTACCACCGTCACACCTTCTTGTTTTGCTCTAATTGTAATGGGTGTTCCATTACAATCACTTCCTGAAACATACAACACATTCTCACCTTTTGCCCTGTAATAACGTGCTAAAATATCTCCCGGTAACAAACTAGCAATATGCCCAAGATGTAACGAACCATTTGCATACGGCCAAGCGCCTCCAATAAAAATACTCATCTTACATTCCTCCTTTTAAATATAAAAAAGCCCCACCCTTATCTTAAAAAAGATAAGGGCGGGGCTGTATAAACAGTCGCGGTACCACCTTATTTCGCCAATTACTCACATAATTAGCCTTAACAAGTACGGAGCTATGTGCTCTTATACTGTGGTTTTGATAACGAGTACCAACTCTCGTCGCCGCCTACTATTATCATTTGATAAGTTCAGGACGAAGCTCAAAGGCCATTGTTCAAATGAGTATTCTTGCTTCTTCTCACCTACCGAAGCTCTCTGGAAAGAATGGTTTCATCCTACTTTTCCTTTTCAACGCTTTTACGTATAACACGTATTTTACGACTTAATTACAGAAAAATCAAACTCTATTTCAAAAAACAGGAAATCCCATCTTCCTGCCGAATAACTATACGTTCACAAAAGGAGTGATAATATTGAATCAAAAACAACTAAGCGCACGTAATGAAAAAAGCTGGAATGCAGCTGCTTATGAAGCTTGGACGAATCGCCACGGGGCGCCAGTTGATTATGCGAAAAAGATTATGGAAGAGCCCACACGCGAAGTAGCACATTATTTACCTTACATACAATCGCCAAAAGGAAAACGTATTATTAATTTACTCGGGTCAAAAGGAAATAAAGCCGTCGCTCTTTCCCTATTAGGATCTGACGTAACAGTTGTTGATATTTCAGCGAGTAATGCCAAATATGCAAATGAACTTGCAGAAGCCGCTGGTGTCTCTATCCAATACATCGTCTCTGATGTACTGGATGTAAATCTTTCCGAATCATTTGATGTCGTCTTGCTGGAACTTGGTGTACTTCATTACTTTTTAGATTTAAAACCACTCTTTCAAAAGATTGCTAACTTACTTAAACAAGATGGAATGCTTATTCTTCGTGATTATCATCCTGTTTACACTAAATTATTAGGTGTAGATCATCCATCATTTCGGGCCAATGGAAATTATTTCGATAAAGAATTGATTGAAGATGATGTTGCTTATAGCATTCTTCTTACAGAATCGCAGAAAGAGGCTTTACCGAAAACAAACATACGCCGCTGGACATTAGGAGAAATTGTTACAACACTTGCGGAAGAACGTTTTAAAATTGAAAAGCTAGTTGAAGAACACGGATCTCATCAAAGGTGGGTTTTCCCTTCTACTTCACCTGAAGGAATTGAAGAACGTATACCAGGTCTATATACATTAATTGCGACAACATGCAAAAAAGGATCCCTTCACGGATAGGATCCTTTTTGCATGCTTACGCATATAAGTTGAGGTTGGAGATTACCATAATTCTGTAGAATAGGACACAAGATATTTCAACATTTTGTCTCTGACTTACGTCGTCAAAAAGGGGTATGACCAACATAACGAAGAGTAATGTTTCAGTTGATACTGATAATCGTTATCAACTAATTAAAAGTATACATGATGTTATTTCAAATTACAATACCTTTTCTAATTTTTATTTATGAATTTTTTGATATACAAATGTATACATTTTAAGAACATTTACTCACATTAATCTGCCATATTCCATTATCTGCTATAATTTTCATGAAACAGATTAATAACTTCTTAATCATGTTTTTATTAATTTCGTTCTAAATATTTATAAATTATAATAAACAGTTTTAAAAGGTAGGGGTAACGATGAAATATGTTAGCATTCGAAAAAAACTACTGTTCACACTCTTAAGCATTTCTTCCTTATTTAGCATTGCTCTTATTGTTATTCTTTCATTTGCGATGCATCAAGCAAGTGAAATCGAAACGTTAAAGAATGATGTATCGAAAAGAGCAACGATTTTAAAAGAACGTGGCGATTGGTTCCAAGCACAGGTCGCTGGTTTACAAGAATATTTACTATCACATGACCAAAAAGGATTGAATAAATTCAACCGGGAAGGAAAAAAACTAGCTGATACTAGGGAGAAAGTAACAAGTGATAAAAAACTCCCAGAAGGAATGAAAGAGGCCATTTTAATGGGAGCAAAATGGCGCAGCGTCGTAGATAATGAAGTCCTCCCTCTTGCGCGTGAAGGAAAATGGGATGAAGCATCCAAAATTGCTCTTGCTCAAACAGATTATGTAAATGACCTTTTAAGTCGTTTTACTAAATATACAAATGAAGAAAATGACAAACGGGATGTATTAATTGCTGACGTAGAGTCTTCTTCATCCCTTATTCAATATATTATTTTCTTCTCACTCATTACATGTACATTAACATCTATTCTATTGGCATGGTGGTTCTCTGGTAAACTCGTTAAACCGATTCGACAAATTGATGCGAAGTTAAAAGAAATAGCTTCGCAAGATGGCGATTTAACCGCTAGATTACACGTAACGAGTAAAGATGAAATTGGTGACATTGCAAATTCCTTTAATCAAATGCTTGCTAACTTACAGCGTATAATAAAGCAAGTTCAACAAACATCAACAAGTGTAAAAGAAGCTTCTGAAAATGTATTTATCGAAACAACTGCTTCTATGGAAAATACCACAAAATCGAAAGAGACTATGAATGCTCTTGTGCACAATATTCGTTCCCAAGTTTCTAGCATCGAAGAAAGTTCAACCGCAATGGATGATATCGCAACGGGTGTTCAGCGTATTGCAGAAACTGCATCTTCTGTCGCTAGCCTAGCTGTTACAACTTCTGAAAAAGCAGATGATGGAAATAAAGTCATTGAGAAGTCTATTACACAAATGCATACAATTAACGAAGCTGTTAACGCTACATCACAAGTGGTAGAGCGACTTATTACACATACGAATCATATTGATACTGCACTTCAATCTATTTCTAATATTGCCGAGCAGACGAATTTACTCGCTTTAAATGCTTCTATTGAAGCGGCCCGTGCTGGTGAACATGGAAAAGGATTCGCTGTTGTTGCCGATGAAGTACGAAAACTTGCTGAACAATCTCAGCTAGCAGCAACTGATATTAACCATTTACTTCATCAAATTCAAGCGGACACAAAAATAGCAAATGACATGATGACACAAGGTCAGTCAGAAGCTTCTGAAGGAATTACAGTCATTCGTACCGCTGGATCTTCATTCTCAGAAATTGTTAATCACATTAACAATGTATCTACACAAATACAAGAAATGTCTGCAACTACTGAAGAAATGGCCGCAAGTTCTGAAGAAATGAATGCAGCTTTAAATAATATCGCTTCTATTTCAAATGAAGTTGCTGCCGAAACATCACAAACAGCAACTTCAGCTGGTGACCAAGTAAACAAAATGAGTATCGTTGCTAAAAAATCATCAGAAATGAAAACAATTGTACAAGAACTTGAAGTGCTCGTTTCTCATTTCAAAACAAATGGTTAAAATGAAAATTCCATTCATACTTCTACGAACTCTAAATTGTTAGAAAGAGCGATTTAGAGTCTCTCTTTTTTCACGCTAAAATATCTCTTTCTATCTCCCATTCTGTCTGCTATAATTCCTAAAGGAAAGAGGAAAGCTTTATTCCTACTGGAATAAAGCTTTCTTTCAATTTTTTACATTAATTAATTCTAATACTAAGATTTTAAAAAGGAGGCTTTTTATCATATGAATTTTATAGGTATCAGAAAAAAACTAATGTTCATGATGGGAACGATTTGTGCTTTATTCGGCATTGCCTTAGCTTTTATTTTATTCTTTACCATGGATCAGTCTCATAAAGCTGAAACATTACAAAAAGAAATTTCTCCTCTTGCAACAGAATTGAAAGAGCGCGGAGACGCTTATCAAGTACAACTTTCTGCTTTAAGAGGTTATTTGCTACAACATGATCAAGTCGAATTAGACAAGTTTAATGAGATGAGTAAACGTCTTGAAGATACAAAAGGGCAACTTCTTTCTAACCCTAACACTTCTCAGTCCGTGAAAAGCACAATGGAATTAGGATCCACTTGGAGAAAGTTCATTGAAGAGAAAGTATTCACTCTTGCAAAAGAACAAAAATGGGAAGAAGCTTTACAAGTAGCTTCTACAGAAAATGGTACTGTTTATAAAGTAATTGGTGATTTCACAAATTACAGTAATGAACAAGCTAAATTACGCGAACAATCTATTGAAAAAATCGATCAATCTTCACTACGAATTGAATATGTTGTCTTCTTATCACTTGTTATTTGTATTGTAACTGCAATTATTCTTGCATGGTGGTTCTCTGGTAAGCTTGTAAAACCAATTCAACAAATTGATATTAAGCTAAAAGAATTAGCCTCTCAAGAAGGCGACTTAACAGCCCGTCTACAAGTAAATAGCAATGATGAAATCGGTGCAATTGCATCATCGTTTAATAAAATGTTAGAAAACCTGCAACATATCATTAATCGTGTTCAAAAAACATCTGTAGAAGTACAAACAGCTTCTGAAAATATGCTAGAAAAGACTAATACATCACGCGAGGCAACAATACGAGTTCAAAGCTCGATGTCCAACTTAAATTCAAGTATTCAATCGCAAACTTCTAGTATGGAAGAAAGCTCAACTGCGATGGATGATATGGCAATAAGCGTTCAACGCATCGCTGAATCTGCTTCATCTGTAGCCGAACTTGCTGTAGCTACATCTGAACATGCTAACGATGGAAGTACTGTTATCCAAAAATCTGTTTCACAAATGACAACGATACATGAAGCTGTAAATGCTACATCAGAAGTAGTCGAACGTCTAATCACCCATACGAAATATATTGATACGGCTGTACAATCTATTTCTAATATCGCTGAGCAAACAAACTTACTTGCTTTAAACGCTTCTATTGAAGCAGCTCGTGCTGGTGAGCAAGGAAAAGGATTTGCTGTCGTAGCTGATGAAGTTCGTAAACTTGCGGAACAATCTAAAACTGCTGCAACAGATATTAACCAATTACTAAATCAAATTCAAAATGATACAGAAACAGCTAGTTCTATGATGTCTAAAGGTCGTTCTGAAGCATTTGAAGGCATTACTGTCGTTCGTGAGGCTGGTACTTCTTTCACAACAATTGTTGAACAAGTAAATAAAGTATCAACTCAAATGCAAGACATATCAGCAACTGCTGAAGAAATGGCTGCAAGCGCTGAAGAAATGAACGCTTCACTTAATAACATCGCTTCTATTTCAAATGAAGTATCTAGTGAAACAGCCGCAACGGCACAATCTGCTGAGCAGAAAGTTATTGTTATGAATGAAATGACAGTAACTGCAAGACAAATGAAACAAACGGTTGAAGAATTAGATCAACTCGTATCTCATTTTAAAACTGAATAGCTCAAAAAAATATTCCTCTTTCAAGAGGAATATTTTTTTGAGCTCATTCCCTGCACATTATACATATATCCGTTATAATGAGAATCGATATCATTAATCTGTAGGGGGTGCTACACATGTCACAACAAGCATTTGAAGAAAAATTATATGCAAACTTAGAAGCTGTTATTGATCCTGAACTAGGTGTTGATATTATCAATCTTGGATTAGTTTATGACGTTACAGCGGATGAAAATAATAATGCTATCATTACAATGACGATGACTTCTATCGGCTGCCCAATGGCTGGTCAAATCGTATCAGACGTTAAAAAAGTACTATCAACGAACGTACCTGAAGTAAACGAAATAGAAGTAAATGTCGTTTGGAATCCACCATGGTCGAAAGAACGTATGTCACGTATGGCGAAAATCGCATTAGGTATTCGTGACTAAATAAAGTGAAACTTTAATCAACCTACACCAATCCAGTGCTTGCTGGATAAAGAAAGACCTGACGTCATAGTCAGGTCTTTTTCTCTTATTATTTAACGCCTACTGCATCATAAGCTTTCGTTACAGCTTGTAACTCTTTAGAGTTTTTACCATATAAATCTTCTGCTGACTGAAGTGCTGCTTGACGCATCATTTTAAAGTCAGAGTTTGCAGTTAAATATTTAGTAAGAGCACGGTAGTAAATTTTTTCTGTCGCTTCACGGCCCACTCCAGTTACTTTCACGCCGTAATGCGTGCCACCGTCAGATACTAAGTACGCAGCTTTATTGTTAATACTACTGTTAATATGAACGCCGCCATTATCAGCTGTTCCAGTATAGCGTTTATTGTAATGATCTGGGTAACCTTCACCTGGTTTTAATGGGTTTGGAATAGATGCTGGATCTTTCAGAGAACGAAGCGCATCACCAGGTTTACCAGGTGTATAAATATCAGCACCTAAATCCCAGCTCTTCTTCTCAACCATGACACCCATAATATCAGATAACGATTCATTTAACGCACCTGATTCATTTTTATAAACAAGGTTTGCTGTATGCTCAGTTACAGCATGTGTTAATTCGTGCCCGATAACATCTAGGCCAGCAGATAATGGAATAAATGTCTTGCCATCTCCATCACCATACATCATTTGGATACCGTTCCAAGCTGCGTTATTCCAGCTTTCTCCTACGTGAACAGAGGAGATCAGCTTCGCGCCTTTATCATCGAAAGAGTTACGGTTAAATGTCTTTTTGTAGTAATCGTATACTTTCCCTGCATTTACATGCGCATCAACCGCTGCTTTGTCATCAAAGAACTTATTTTTACTTTCTACTTCGACACCTGTATATCCAAACCATTGTGAGAATATGTTAAACCAGTTTTCATCCATATTCTCTGCATCAAACGTATGAACACCTTGTCCACGCTTACCATCAAATAAATGGAATGCTCCTGTCTTCTCATTTTGAGCAATTTCAAATGATTGTCTAGCACCTAATACTCCGTAACCAAATCCTGTAATGTTATCTACAGCATTATATTTCTCAATCACATTTCCATTTGTTGCATCAACAAAGTAATGCCAATAGCCTGGAGCTGGTTTTGAAATCGATGCCTTAACTAAGTATGCAAGATAGTAGTTTCCATCTTTTTCATACACAAATAAATCTTTTTTCACACCATCATAATTCTTTACTTTACCAACTTCTTTTTCAATATCTGCCTTTGCAATTGTTTCTGCTTGTTCTGCACTAATACTTGCAAAGGTAGGAATATTTTTATCCTCTAAATTCGGAATAACTTGTCCGAAGAATGCTTTTACATTATTCTCTTTATCTAGTGTAACAGTTTGGTCTGAACCATACACAGGAATGTTATTATGTTTCTCAACTAACTTCACATGTGTCGTACCAGATTCAGCATCTTTTTCTTCCCCAACGACATTAAAATGTGTTTCAATATTTCCTGCTAGTTTAAACATATCTTTTTTACTCTCTAAATATTGAAAGACCGTCTCTTTTTTATCTAGTCCTTCCGGTGCTTTCCATTCTTCACCTATGTATGCAGGTGTTTTAAATTCTTGATGATATTGAATTTTTTGTTCTTCTGCTTTCGTTGTCGTTGCTCCAAACGTTCCAAATCCCCCGGCGATAACAGTTAACGCTAATGCTGATGAAATGACTTGCTTTTTCACTATAACATTCCCCATTCCCATAAAGATTTTTGACACTTTTATAAAATTCTGAATTTTTAACCCGATACCTCTTCCAAAAATTTGAGAAACATTTTTCAGATAATTCCACACAAAAAGAGGACACCCTATCAGGTGTCCTCTTTTTTATAAACATTTTGTTATTTTTTTAGCTCAATTGCTAAATAGTGTGATTGCTCTTTCGCTTGAATATGAATATCTTCTTCTACTGCTTCTGCCGCATCGCGCATAACAAGTATCTCACCATTTATCACACTACTTCCTTCAATTTGTACAAGGTACAATTGACGGCCTTCTTTCACAGGAAAATGAATTTCTTTTCCTGCCTCTAACGATAAAGAATATAAATTCGCGTCTTGGTGAATTTGAATTGGCGCATCACCGTCCACTGGGGAAACCATATGGAACCACTCATTTTCACGTTTACTCCAATCAAATTTAAACTCACCATAGTTTGGTTTATGATCAGCACGGTCTGGTAAAATCCAAATTTGTAATAAACGCAATGTTTCATTTCCTAAATTATGTTCACTATGAAATACACCAGTACCAGCACTCATATATTGAACATGTCCACGCTCAATTGTTCCTCTATTCCCCATGCTATCTTCATGTGTTAAGGCACCATCTACAACGTAAGAAATGATTTCCATATCGCGGTGCGGATGCATATCAAACCCAGTTTGTGCCGCTACTAAATCATCGTTAATAACACGTAACGCTCCAAAACTCATATTATTTGGATTGTAATAATTAGCAAAGGAAAAATGAAAATGTGTATTTAACCAACCGTGATTTGCTCTACCCATATTTTTATGATCAACTTTTCTAAACATATCCTTCACCTCATATTATCTCGAATTCAAGATTTACTTTAAAATTGTTTCTTACTGTAATTTTTTTAGTAATTTTAATAATTGATTTTGTTCTTCTATATTTAATTTATGAAACTGCTCCGCTTGGAACGTTTCCTGGGGCGGGACGATCTCCTCATATAAAGCTCTTCCCGTTTCTGTTAACGAAATATATTTCGTAGTACCTTCTTGTTCACGCCCAATCCAGTCCAGCTGCTCCATTTTATTTAAAAGCTGCGTGACATTTCCTTTCGTAACAAATAGCTTCTTCCCAAGCTCTTGCTGCGTTAAACGATTATGTCCTCCAACTTGAGCTAGTACATCAAACTGAGCGGCAGATACATTCCATTTTTTCAAATGCTGATTCGTCTCACGAATACTCTTGTTATAAAAACGTGATAAACGAAACCATAATAGTAGTCCTAATCTATCTTCTGTTTTCATTTCATCACCTCGCTCGTTTCATACTATTAGTTTAGAACTAAACTTTATAGAAGTCAATTACTTATTTTTAGTAAGTAACAAAGGAAGCATAGCGCTATTTCTCCACTATGCTTACATCAATTTTCTATTTTTATATTCATCTAATTTCCTCTCCGCGAACTTCTTCGCATCTTTCTCAATCCATCTCTCTTCATACGATTTACTTCCAACATACAATACTTCTCTCTTATGCTGCATCGCATGGCGAAATTCATGCAGTAGTGTTTTAAGCACTTGCTCATACTCATCCCACATACAAACGAAAATTAATTGTTTTTCTTTATGATAAAAACCACCTACGGGGAATAAAAACTCCTCTTCCTCTTCCCCTAATGATAGAAGTACATGATTTGCATCACACGTATCACAAAAAATAACTGGCGTTTTACATACTTCAATAAGAGAAAATAAATCCTCTCTAATCCTTTTGACATCCCAAGGAAGCTCCGAATCCAACACATACCAATTCTCCACCTGTTGATATACATTTTGAAACTGGAGTTCCATTTCTTTTTATTCCCCTTTCCAAGCTCTCTTTTTCTATATGTATGCCACAATATGGTAAATATTAAACATACTCTTTCCCCCTTTGAAAAATGACAATAAAAAGAACCTATATTAGTATAGGTTCTTTTCCATAATTACTTTTTTTTCATAATTTTTTTTAGTACAAAATAACCAATTGCGCAAACAATAGCAGCAAGTGCAAAATATTTCACATATGGCCCAGCTACTTTATTAATGCTTTCCCACTCTGAACCTAATTTAAATCCTAAATATACAAACACAATTGACCATGGAATAACAGCTAATGTAGTTAGCGTAATAAACTTAGCATGTGACATTTTCGCAATACCCGCTGGTATGGAAATAGCATGACGCACAACAGGAATAAAACGTGCCGTAAAGATAACGCCAGTTCCGTAACGATTAAACCAATCTTCTGCATAATCAATATGCTTTTTCTGAATTAAAATATATTTTCCATATCGCTCAAGAACAGGTCTTCCTCCGTATCGACCAATCCAATAAATAAATAGTTGTGCGATTACACCGCCAATTGTCCCGAACGCAACAGCTCCCCAAAATGTAATGCTTCCTGTTGATACTAAATAACCTGCATAAGACAATACGATTTCACTCGGAATAACTTCTAACATCAATCCAAGCATAATTCCCCAATAACCAAGTCCTTCTAGAAAAACTAAAACTGAATGAATCAACTCTCCTAACATCATTTACCTCTCTTTACTGTTTTCGTTACCAAAAATAAAAGTACAAGCAGTAAGTATCTTGTACTTTTACTTTTAAAATTTAGTTAGTCTTCGTATCCCACTTAAAGATTTTATTTAAAAATTTATATACATTCTTTGACTCTTTTGTCAGAAGTGGACCTAAGATGGATAGTATAAGCACGTATAGTGCTGAGAATGGTTTTAACACTGACATTAAACCACCTGCGATACCGATATTAGCCATAATGATGGAGAATTCTCCCCTTGAAACGATTGTTAATCCAATATTTGTAGAAGCTTTATGAGATAATCCAGCTTGTCTTCCTGCAATCATCCCTGCTACAAAGTTACCGATTATCGTAAGAAGTACCGCACCTAGCGTTAACCATATTGCTCCGCCTAACGAGAACGGATCGATACTTAACCCGAAGCTGAAGAAGAAAATTGCTCCGAAAAAGTCTCTAAATGGAACAACAAGATGTTCAATTCGATCACTATGCTCTGTCTCAGAGAAAACTAATCCTAAAAGAAGTGCTCCGATTGCTTCTGCAACGTGAATTGTTTCTGAAAAACCAGCGATGAAGAATAACGAAGCAAATACTACAATAATAAAGATTTCATCTGAACTAATATTGAGCAATTTATTTAATAACGGCGTTGCTTTTCTAGCCACAATAAAGAATAGAAGCATATATCCTAAAGCAATTCCAATTGAAGTAAGAGCACCTAAGAAGGAAGCATGATCCCCAAGTACTAAACCAGAAACGACTGATAAATATACAGCAAGGAATATATCTTCAAACATAATAATTCCTAAAATTAGTTCGGTTTCATTATTACCAGTTCTTCTTAAATCCACTAATACTTTCGCAACGATGGCACTAGAAGAAATCGTAATAATACCCGCAATAATTAAAATTTCTAGTAATGGGAATCCCATGATAAACCCGTATAATAATCCAAGTGAAAAGTTAATTAGAATATAGATTGTTCCACCAATCGCAATAGAACGTCCGGATTTAATTAGTTTCTTCATCGAAAATTCTAGCCCTAGATAGAAGAGAAGGAACAGAACGCCAATTCTTCCAAGGAAGGATATTACACTTGCACTTTCAATAAATTTGAGATCGATTACACCTATTGTCGGCGCGTGCGGCCCTACTAACATGCCAAGAACAATTAGAAAAGGAATTACTGAGAACTTAAACTTTCCAGCGATTACTGCTGCAATTGCCACTAGAACTAAAGCTGTACCAACTTCAAAAATTAAAGTATCCATCTAGTCAGTCCCCCTATTCGAAAGTAACTCATTAATAATTTTTTTAATTTCTTCTCTCTCACCTGAAACTACTAGCATATCGCCTTCTTCAATTACTGTTTCTGGTCCTGGATTAAATAGCTTTTTCATATTCTTTTTCATAACTGCAATTATCGTTACGCTATACGTTTTTCTTATTTCAAGATCACCAATTGTTTTTCCGATTGCTGGAGCTGCATTCTCCACTTTAAACCACTCAATCGCTAAACCTTCAAAGACCATCTCAACATTTTCTAATGCCCTAGGCTTATATACCATTCCACCTAATATTGCTGCAACTTGTCTTGCTTCTGAGTCACGTAATGAAATACTAGAAATACTTTCTTCATGATCTGAATCAAAATGATACATTTCTCTACGTCCGTCATCATGAATCACAATCACCATTTTTTCGTTACCTTTCGTAACGATTTGAAATTTATACCCAATACCTGGAAGTTCACTTTCTCTAATATTCATATTTAGCTCCTCCTCAACAATTTTATTTGAATTTTCTGTTTTTCAGCCTTTTGTTCATCCAACCAATTTTAGAAATTCTAACCACTCCGGATACTTATGATTTGGAAATCTTTTATTGTAATAATAAGTGGCCCCTAGAAAAATACTTGAAGATGTAACGATAAAAAATACATTGCTTCTCATTTTTAAACTCTCAAGGCTTACTTTCAATAAAGTTTCTTCTTTCAAATTATCCCCACTTTCTCGCTTTACATTTAGTTTTTTAAAATGTAAATAATTCTAAAAATATTACGATGTAACATAATCATAACATAAAACGCATTTAAGTAACATCATTTTTAGAAAAATTGATTCTAGTATATTTTTTGCATATAATTTTCTTATTACAGAAAAAAGGAAGTGTATTATATGGTTGATATCTTTAGCAGATTCCTTGAAGTAACGAATAATATTTTATGGTCATATATTCTTATTGCAATGCTAATCGGCTTCGGTCTTTATTTCTCTTTCAAATTAAAATTTGTCCAAATTACTCATTTCAGTGAGATGGTCAGTTTAATTAGTAAAGGATTTAATCGAAAAGAAAAAAAGAAAGATAGCATCTCTCCATTCCAAGCATTTTGCTTAAGTGCAGCCGCTCGCATTGGTATCGGGAACTTAGCTGGTGTAGCATTAGCAATTTCAATGGGAGGACCTGGTGCAATATTTTGGATGTGGTTTATCGCGATTCTCGGAGCAGCTACTAGTTTTGTAGAATGTACGCTCGCGCAAATTTATAAAGTAAAAGATGGACGCAGGTTCCGTGGTGGCCCAGCATATTACATGGAAAAAGGGTTAAACAAACGCTGGATGGGTGTCTGGTTTTCACTTCTTATTACAGTTGCGTACGGATTAATTTTCAATTCAGTACAAGCAAATACAGTAACAATAGCGTTTGAAAATGCTTTCGGATTAGAGCGAACGATCGTAGGAGCTATACTAGCTTTACTAGTTGCAGTTATTATTTTCGGCGGTATTAAGAGCATTTCACGCATTACAGAAATGATTGTTCCCCCAATGGCAATTGTTTATATTGGTGTGGCTATTTTTGTCGTGATTAACAACTTCAATATGTTACCAAGCATTTTCATGGAAATCTTTAACGGTGCATTCGGTTTAGACCAAGCCATCGCTGGTGGTATTGGAGCAGCTATCAAGTTCGGAATCCAACGCGGTTTATTCGCGACAGAAGCAGGTATGGGGAGCTCTCCTAATGCAGCAGCAACATCTGATGTATCTCATCCTGTAAAACAAGGACTTGTTCAAGCATTAGGTGTTTTCGTAGATACATTCTTAGTATGTACATCAACAGCGTTTATCGTATTATGTTCTGGACTTTACAAAGGATCAAATTTAGAAGGTATTGAATTAACACAGCAAGCATTAAGTTCACAAATTGGACCGTGGGCAAGCACTTTCTTAGCGATTATTATTTTCCTCTTCGCTTTCAGCTCCTTACTAGGAAACTACTATTATGGTGAAACAAATATCGCATTCATTAAAGAAAGCAAAACATGGTTAATGATTTATCGCGTTGCAGTTGTCGGAATGGTGTTCTTCGGATCAATCGCTGCCCTTCAAACTGTTTGGAGTTTAGCTGATTTATTCATGGGACTAATGGTATTCACAAACTTAATTGCCATCTCATTCCTTAGCAAATTTGCCTATGCAGCATTAGTAGACTACATTAAGCAAAAGAAACAAGGTAAAGATCCTGTCTTCCTTGCAAGTTCTATCCCTGGCTTAAAGAATACAGAGTGTTGGGATGGGCAGGATGTAGAAGAAAAACAAAAGGCTGTTTAACAAACAAAGGCCCTATTACTTCACCGTAATAGGGCCTTTTATTTACAACAGTTCATAATTTGTTCAAATTAATTCCAGCAAAAGGGTTGATTTATACAAATTACTAGATTATAATAATTATAAATTAGTAATTGATATAACATAACAACTCAAAAGGAGATTGATCATAATGAACAAACAAGTAATCGAAGTATTAAACAAACAAGTAGCAGACTGGAGCGTTTTATTTACAAAATTACACAACTTCCATTGGTACGTAAAAGGACCTCAATTCTTCACATTACACGAGAAATTCGAAGAACTTTACACAGAATCAGCTACTCACATCGATGAAATTGCAGAACGCATTTTAGCAATTGGCGGCAAACCAGTAGCAACAATGAAAGAATACTTAGAACTATCTTCTATTCAAGAAGCAGCTTACGGAGAAACTGCAGAAGGGATGGTCGAGGCAATCATGAAAGACTACGAAATGATGCTAGTCGAACTGAAAAAAGGCATGGAAATCGCTCAAGACTCTGACGATGAAATGACATCTGACCTACTACTAGGCATCTACACAGAACTAGAAAAACACGCTTGGATGCTACGTGCGTTCTTGAATCAATAATAGATTTTAAAGCGGAGGTAGCTTGCTCAGAATGTGAGGGGGATGGAGCTTTTAACGTAGAGGCGCTCTTTGCCTCGCAGGAAAAAGCGAAGCCACCGAACATTCTAGCTACCGGAGCTGGATATTATGTAAAAGCGGAAGCGACTCGTTCAGAGTCGCTTTTTTTATGTAATGGTTGCATTTAACGGTACACGAAATTATATCAACGATTTTTCAAATATATCGATCATAACTCGCAATATATCAACGATTTTTTCATTATATCGATCATTACAAGCAATATATCAACGATTCGACAAAGGATATCAATTTATCGACAAATCACGACAATATTAACACACCCCTCGCCCTACTTTTATCAATATATTACAATCTCATCTATGTTAAAATATAGGAAACACCTTTTAGTAAAATAGATCCAAAAAGCTTTTCCAAATTCATCATTTACTACTTAAATGGCGGGAGTGGTTCAGTTGAAAGACTACTTAATTAGAGCATTTTTTGCGTTAATAACAGTTGGAATCGTCTTACTTATAGCTAATATTTTCAATATACGTGTCGAGGTGAAAGACTATGCTTTCCTCGTTGTCGTAGCAATTGGTGGCGGCTGGGGTGGCTGGTACCTGTATAAAAAACAAAGTAATCAAAATGATAAAGGCATTCCAAAGTAATATGGAATGCCTTCTTTTATTTCCGTCTATAATAAATAACAAAATTCAAACCACTGATACAACCAATCGCAATAAACATAGAAAACGATTGTCCATCTCCACCTAGACTATATTCATCAATGATAAATCCAGACATAAACAATGTTATCGCTGAAACACCAACACACAATATCGAAATAAACCAAAGCGAAAACTCATTAATCAGCTCTTTCTTCTGTCTTAAAACAATTAGCATAACAAGAATAGACGCTGCTAAAATACTTTTAAAAACAGGACGTAAATACACAAACTCCTCCATCTATTCCTCCTTTCCGAAAAACTATATATTCTAACATTAATATATTTAACTAAATTAGAAACACATGTCTTTTTACGATAAAAAAGACATGTGTTTCTATAAATCGCTATAAAAACGTACTATGATAATTGCTTCCACTTCGTCCCCAAGACAGGACGCTCGTAATTTTGGATTTCATGAATTAGTTTATCTGCCGTCTCAGCGGAAACAATTAACTCTTTATTCGATGGATTCATAAAGCCTTCTTCTGCTGCCCGTTCAACCATTTGCAAAATTGGTCCGTAAAAGTCTTTTATGTTCAATAAACCAACCGGCTTATTATGTATACCAATTTGTGACCAACATACTACTTCAAAGAGCTCTTCAAACGTTCCATATCCGCCTGGTAATGCAATGAAAGCATCCGCAAGCTCTGCCATTTTCGCCTTGCGCTCATGCATCGTTTCTACCTCAATTAATTCTGTTAATCCTGTATGTACGATTTCTCCTCGAAATAGACCACGCGGCATAACACCTGTTACACGTCCGCCTAAACGAAGAACTTCGTTTGCTACTTCTCCCATTAATCCAACGCATGAACCACCGTATACGAGCTCATAGTCGTTCTCAACAAACATTTTTCCTAACTGGATTGCCTGCTCTTTAAACTCTGGTCTCTCCCCTAAATTGGAACCTGCAAACACACAAATCTTTCTCATTCCTACACCCCGAAACTATATATTGTTATGATACAATTGACATTGTACAACATATTGAGGAGATGAGGAAGAAATGGATATCGTTGCATTTCAAAGATGGGTTGAGGAATTTTACGAAAAACGAAGCTGGTCACAGTATAATGCCTTTATTCGCTTAAATTTCTTAACTGAAGAAGTTGGAGAAGTTTCACGAGTTGTTCGCGCTATTGAAATCGGCCGCGATCGTCCTGATGAAGATGCGAAAACAGAAGAAGAGCTAAAACAAGAACTAAAAGAAGAACTTGGTGATGTACTATCTAACCTTATTATTCTTTCGCAAAAATATGATTTGGATTTACAAGACATTATGGACGCACACGTCACAAAGCTTTCGAAAAGGTTCGAAGCACTCAAATGAGAATATTATCAATTATGGTATAATATTCTTGTCACAATACTAAGGGGGATTTTATGTTATCTAAAAAATTGCATAACGCATTAAATGAACAAATGAACTTTGAATTTTACTCTGCCCACGCCTATATGGCAATGGCTGCTTACTGTACAGCTGAGAGCTATGATGGATTCGCTAACTTTTTCCTTGTACAAGCTGAAGAAGAGCGTTTCCACGCAATGAAGCTTTACAACTATATTAACGACCGCGGTGAGCGCGCTATTATTACTGGATTCGATAATCCAAATAACGAATACGAATCTGTATTGAACGCTTTTGAAGTCGCACTTGAGCACGAGCGTGAAGTAACGAAACGTATTTATCACTTATCTGATATTGCTTGGGATGAGCGTGAGCATGCAACAATTACATTCTTAAAATGGTTCGTTGATGAGCAAGTAGAAGAAGAAGCTTCATTCGATAGCATCATTCAAAAATTAAAACGTATTACAAGCGATTCAAACGCACTATTTATGCTAGATGCTGAATTAGAGAAACGTACATTTACGCCTCCAACTGAGTAGTATTTTAATCACCTTAATGCATGTATTAAGGTGATTTTTTTATTTGCTTTCTATCTTAAAATCACCTTAAATTTCCTAGCATTTGACATAGAACTAGTTAATAAATGGTATTATTTTCAATATAAAGTGAAACTTTGATCCGTGGGGGGTTCGTTCATCCACCACGGATTATTAGTTGAACTAATCGGGTCTTTACAGGCAGTTGATCTCCCACCTAACCTCTTTGCCCCCGCCAAATTTTGAGGTGGGAGTCTTACTGCTCGTTAATGCGGGATAAAACAATATGTGAGGAGAGAAAAAATGAATCAACGTGTAGAAGCTGTTGATGCAATTCGTGGTTTCGCTTTATTTGGCATTTTATTTGTTAATATAACATTAATTCAATTCGGGTTATTCGCTAATGAAAAACCCACTTATATTTTCGGAAAACTCGATGAAAGTGCTAATTGGTTTATTCAATTTTTCGGCACACAAAATTTCATTTCCCTATTCTCTTTTTTATTTGGGCTTAGCATTATTTTGTTACAAAAAAGTATTATCGCAAAAGGAAAAAAGTTTTTCCCCACATATATAAGACGTATTAGCATTCTTTTACTACTAGGTTTCATTCACGGTACCTTTATTTGGTCCGGAGATATTTTATTTGCATACGGACTTATCGGGATTTTCTTAATGATGTTTATAAATAGAAAACCAAAAACATTATTGATTTGGGCAACTATTCTACTCGCACTCATTACACTTATGTCTTATCAAACTGATCCAAATACAAATATTAATGATTTTGCTCCTTATATTGAAAAAGAGCATAAAGTTCATGAAACTGGAAGCTATATGGATCATGTCAACTTTAGGTTAACTGAAAGTCCTTTCGATTATATTGGGATTAACGGTTTCTTCGGACTAGTTTTCATATCAATTTTCGCAATAATTTTTATGTCCCCACTTTTCTTACTCGGAATGTATGTAGGAAAAAAGGGCTGGCTATTTGAGATTGATAAACACATACCTTCTATCAAAAAGATTTGGCTTATCACTGGTATTTTCTCTTTTACAATTAAAATCTTAGCCGTGTTCGTAAAGCATCCAATTTTAATTATGTTACACGATGGCCTTACATCAGTAACCATGACATTCTTTTACGGAAGCACCATTATTTTATTATTCCATTACAAAAAAGCATCGCGCTTACTAACATATATGGCGAATATGGGGAAAATGTCGGTTAGTAATTACTTAGCTCAATCCATTATCACAACAACAATTTTTTACGCATACGGCTTTGGCTTATTCGGTAAAATCGGATATTTCTTCGGTATTCTTTTGACCATTGGAATTTATACAATTCAATTATTCGTTAGCACCTATTGGCTACAGAAATACCGAATGGGCCCTATAGAATATGCGTGGAGAATGGGAACTTATTTAGAGAGACCACGATTTAAAAAAGACTTGGATAAAGCAAGTTAAACAAAAAAAGCAATGAGCCTACGCTCATTGCTTTTCTTAATTTATTAAAGCATAACCCCAACAATAATCGCTGATAATATACTTACTAACGTTGCACCGTATACAAGTTTTAGTCCGAATGATGATACAACATTTGCTTGTTTGCCATCGATACTCTTTGTTGCACCTGCGATAATTCCGATAGATGAGAAGTTCGCAAATGATACAAGGAAGATAGATAAAATACCTACTGTACGAGTTGATAAATCACCAGCTACTTTTCCAAGGTCAAGCATTGCAACGAATTCGTTCGTTACTAATTTTGTTGCCATAATTTGTCCCGCTGCTAGCATCTCTGATGTTGGAATACCCATTACGAATGCTAATGGTGAGAAGATATATCCTAAAATGCTTTGGAATGTGATTCCGAAAATTGAATCGAATACACCGTTAATTGCTGTAATTAATGCTACGAAACCGATTAACATCGCCGCTACTGTTACAGCGATAGAGAAACCAAGCATAATATATTCGCCTAACATTTCAAAGAATGTTTGTTTCTTATCTTCTTGTAATTCTAAAATATCGTCTTCTTCTTTCACTTCATATGGATTGATAATATGAACGATAATGAATCCACTAAATAAGTTTAATACAAGTGCTGTTACTACATATTTTGGATCAATCATTTTCATATAAGAACCGACGATTGACATTGATACTGTTGACATTGAAGATGCACAAAGTGTGTATAAACGATTTTTCGGTAATTTGCTTAATTGATCTTTTACTGTAATAAATACTTCACCTTGACCAACAATTGCAGCTGCTACTGCATTATATGATTCTAGTTTTCCTAAACCGTTAATTTTACTTAGTACGAAACCGACTGCACGAATGATAATCGGTAAAACTTTAATATGTTGCAAGATCCCAATTAATACCGCTAAGAAAATAATCGGTAATAATACTGTTAAGAAGAATGGTGCTTGTCCATCGTTCGCTAAACCACCAAATACGAAATTAACCCCAGCTTCCGCAAATTTTAAAATAGCGCCAAATCCATCTGCAATCCCTTTTACTAATACAAATCCGACCTTTGTATTTAATAAGAAATACGCAAGTACCAATTGAATGACAAGCATAAGTGCAATTGGCTTATATTTAATTTTCTTACGATCTGAACTTATAAGGAAACCTAGTACAAACACTACAAGTAAACCAACTAGAAACATTACTATTTTCATATGTGAATCCTCCACTTCTCCCACGAGTTATTGGTCGTATAACGTATAACGAATGACGTCTGACCATTGACGTTAAAAAAATTTAAAACCCCTAAATACTATTCAACTGTTATCTAAAATCAGTAAGCGTTTACATAAATTGCAATTTATAAAAGGTAGCCTCTTCTCTCCTACCGTATTAAAAGTCTGAAATTGATACCACCTACAAATCAAATTGTAAGCGTTATCTAGAAGAAATGCAATATAAATTTTAAAAGATTTTCATATGTTAATATATTCCTAATTAATTGGTTTTTTTATGTAATTTAACCATAAAAAACGGCCCTAGCTATGAGCTAGAACCATCCTTTTTTATCCCGCATTAACTGGCAGTAAGATCCCACCTCAAAATGCAGCGAAAGCAAAGAAGTTAGGTGAGGGATCAACTGCCCGTAAATGCCCGATTGGTTCAACTAATAATCACTGGGGGATGAAGCCCCCCGCTGATTAAAGTTTCACTTTATAGCATAACACCAACGATAATCGCTGATAATATACTTACTAATGTCGCACCATACACAAGACGTAAACCGAATGATGATACAACATTTGATTGGTTTTCATCGATACCTTTCGTTGCACCTGCGATAATTCCAATTGATGAGAAGTTCGCAAATGATACAAGGAATACAGAAAGAATACCTACTGTACGAGCTGATAAATCACCAGCTACTTTGCCAAGATCAAGCATCGCAACAAACTCGTTTGATACTAATTTTGTTGCCATAATTTGTCCCGCTGTTACCATCTCTGCTTGCGGGATACCCATTACGAATGCTAATGGTGAGAAAATATATCCTAAAATAGCTTGGAATGTAATACCGAACACTGAATCAAACAAGCTATTGATTGCTGTAATTAATGCTACGAAACCAAGTAACATTGCTGCTACCGTAATTGCAATCGTGAAACCAAGCATAATATATTCGCTTAACATTTCAAAGAATGATTGCTTTTTCTTATTTTCTAACTTCAGTGTATCTTCTTCTTCCGTAATATCGTACGGGTTAATAATATGAATAATAATGAAACCACTAAATAAATTTAATACAAGTGCTGTTACTACATATTTTGGCTCGATCATTTTCATATAAGAACCAACGATTGACATTGATACTGTCGACATTGAAGATGCACATAATGTATATAAACGATGTTTTGGGATTTTACTTAATTGATCTTTTACTGTAATAAATACTTCCGCTTGTCCAACAATTGCAGCTGCTACTGCATTATATGATTCTAATTTCCCTAAACCATTTACTTTACTTAACAAAGTACCAATAGCACGAATAAATATCGGTAAAATCTTAAAGTGTTGTAAAATTCCGATTAATACTGCGAAGAATACGATTGGTAATAATGCAGTTAAGAAGAATGAAACTTCTCCTTTATTAACAAGGCCACCAAATACGAAAACGATTCCAGCTTCCGCATACCCAAGAAGTGCGCCAAATCCATCTGAAATTCCTTTTACTAAAATATAACCCACTTGCGTATTTAATAAGAAATACGATAATGCTAACTGAATTACAAGCATGAGTGCGATTGGTTTATACTTAATCTTCTTTCGATCGGCACTTATAAGAAAACCGAGTACGAATACAACGAGTAATCCTACAAGAAACATAACAAACTTCATTAATAAAATCCTCCATTTAACTCTTCATTAACGTTGAACGTCTGACCATTCAAAACAAGAAATAATCCGAACTTTCCATTTCTCCACCAAAACACTTAACTGGATATGAAAAATCATAAAACCTCTTGTCTCAAAGGCATTTTCCATTCTATCATAAATCCCAACTCATATCCGCACTTTTCTAAAAAAAATTACATTTTATTATAAAAACCTCATTAATGTTCGTCTTTTGCCCCTTTCTCCTGTTTTATAACTACACAAAAAACGAGCATCAAATTTCACTGATGCTCGTTCTATCTTTTATCCCGCTATTTGCCGGGCAGTAAAACTCCCACTGATTAAAGTTTCACTTTATTATACAGCTTTTTCTTTATCTGCTACTTCCGGCTTATCCCAACACTCTGTATTGTTCAACCCTGGAATAGACTCCGCATAAAAGACTGGATCTTTTCCTTGTTTCTTTTGCTTTACGTAATCTGATAACGCTGCGAAAGCGTACTTAGAAAGGAATACAATTGCCACTAAGTTAATAACAGCCATAATCCCCATAAATAAATCTGCTAAGTCCCAAACGATTTGAATTGTTGCTACAGATCCTAACATAACCATACCAAGTACAGCAATGCGGTATGCCGTTAATAACACTTTACTTCCATTTAAGAACTCAATATTTGTTTCACCATAGTAGTAGTTACCTACTAATGAGCTGAATGCAAATAAGAAGATTGCAACCGCTACAAATACAGATGCCCACGGTCCGATATGTTGGCTTAACGCTTGTTGCGTCAATTGAATTCCATTTAAATCAGCTGCACCAGGTACATCAGATAATAAAATGATGAACGCTGTACAACTACAAATTAATAATGTATCTGTAAATACCCCTAAAGTTTGAATGAAACCTTGTTTAACTGGGTGCGTTACGTTCGCAGTCGCTGCTGCGTTCGGTGCACTACCCATACCAGCTTCATTTGAGAATAATCCACGTTTTACTCCTAGTAAAATCGCAGCTCCTAATCCCCCACCAACTACTTCTTTAATTCCGAATGCATGTAAGAAGATTTCTTTAAATACATACGGAATTGCCGTAATGTTTGTTACAACAACGAATAATGCAACTGCTACATATATAATTGCCATTACCGGAACAATCATTTCAACCGCACGCGCAATTCGCTTAACCCCACCGAAAATAATGATTGCAAGTAAACCAGCCATAAACAGACCTACAAGTCTACTATCCATTTTAAATGCGCCATCAAAAGCTGCCGCTACTGTGTTTGACTGTACTGCATTAAAAATCAATCCGAAACTCACTGTTATTAGAACAGAGAAAACAACACCTAACCAGCGTTTCTTTAAACCCTTTTCCATATAATACGCTGGGCCCCCACGGAATGCGTTCCCATCTTTTACTTTATAAATTTGCGCTAATGTGCTCTCTACAAACGCAGAAGCACCCCCAATTACCGCAATTAACCACATCCAAAATACAGCACCTGGACCACCTGCTGAGATTGCAATAGCTACACCAGCTAAGTTACCAGTACCTACACGAGAAGCTGTACTCATACAAAATGCTTGGAATGATGATACACCGCTTTTTTCTTTTTGCGCTTTTCTTGTCTTTGAACTCGCCCCGTCCCCAAGTAGGCGAATCATTTCTCCAAAGTAGCGAATTTGGACGAATTTCACACGAAATGAAAAATAGAGTCCTAATCCAATTAACATCGCGATAATGATATATGACCAAAGGACATTATTTACATCCCCAATTACTTTAGCTAAAAAATCCATAATCGAATTGCCCCCTCTTCCTAACAATAAGAAAATTATATTCTAAAAACTTTTAGTAATCAAGAACTTTATGTTAGGTTTTATGACATGATTAAGTTAGATTTCTTAACATACATATGTTTTTCACTTAAAACTATAACCAATACGTGCATTTATCCACTACTCAATCACTCATCCTATTCGACCAATCATACTTTTAAGACAGTACGTTGCCTACAAATAACGAGAGAAATGAACAAACAAAAATTATATTAATAATTACCTTTCACCCTTCTCATCATTTACTACAACAAAAAAGGCGAGCATCAAATTCCTCTCGATGCTCGCCTTTTCATTACACTGCTTTTTCTTTATCCGTTACCGCTGGCTTATCCCAACACTCTGTATTCGTTAAACCAGGAATAGAATCTGCACTGAAGACTGGATCTTTTCCTTGTTTCTTTTGCTTTACATAGTCTGCCAACGCAGCATACGCAAATCGTCCAAGAAGTGTAATCGCAATTAAGTTTGTAATTACCATTAGACCCATAAATAAATCCGCCATATTCCATACGACTTTAAGCGTCGCAACAGAACCGAATAATACCATTGCAACTACCGCAATACGGTAAATTGTTAACCAAGCTTTACTTTGTTTAATGAATTCAATATTCGTTTCACCATAATAGTAGTTTCCTAGAAGTGAACTAAATGCAAATAAGAAAATAATAATCGCTAAGAAGCTACTTGCCCATGGGCCGATTTGTGAACTTAATGCGTTTTGTGTTAATTCAATACCTTCTAAATTTGTTGCTTTATATGCACCAGAACATAATACGATAAACGCTGTTGATGTACATACTAAAAATGTATCTACTAAAACCCCGATTGTTTGAATAAAACCTTGTTTCGCTGGATGCGTTACATCAGCTGTTGCTGCCGCGTTCGGCGCACTACCCATACCTGCTTCATTCGCAAATAACCCGCGCTGAATACCAAATTTCATTGCAGCACCGATACCGCCACCTACAGCTGAATCTAAACCGAATGCACCTTTAAAGATTTCTGTAAATACATCTGGTATTAAATAGAAGTTTTTAATAACAACGAAAATAGCTACTGCAATATAAATAAGTGCCATTGGCGGAACAATCATTTCTGACATACGCGCAATACTTTTCACACCACCAAAAATAATAACTGCAACTAATGCCGCTAATACAATCCCAACAATATAACGCTCTAAACCGAATGCATTTTCAAATGCTAACGTAACTGTATTCGCTTGTACTGAGTTGAAAATTAAACCGTAACTAATTGTGATTAGAATAGAGAACCAAATTCCCATCCAACGTTTATTTAAACCTTTTTCCATATAATAAGCAGGACCACCACGGAAGCCACTGCCATCTTTTATTTTATAAATTTGCGCAAGTGTACTTTCCACGAAACTTGAAGACGCCCCGATAATTGCAATAACCCACATCCAAAATACAGCTCCTGGTCCTCCCATAGAAATAGCTAGCGCTACACCAGCTAAGTTTCCGATACCGATACGAGCTGCTGAACTCATACAGAACGCTTGGAAAGAAGATACGCTACCCTTTTTACGTGTCTTACCAGTTAGTCCATCACTCATTAATCGAACCATTTCTCCTAAATGAGTAATTTGTACGAATTTTAATTTAATAGAAAAATAAAGCCCTAAACCAATTAGCATTGCAATAAGAACATATGACCAAAGAATCGTATTCGTTGATGAAACGAATTGATCTAAAATATTCATACAATTAACCCCTCCTTTTCTCCATAAATCGAATTATATTCAAAAAATATTCAAAAATCAACATTTTTCGACATCTTATAACTTCCAAATATTAGGTTTCTCTACGTAAATACATCCTTCTTTTATGACTCCACTTTCAGTAGCTGTGCATACTAAAACAAAAAATAATTTCATAAACAACACCATTGACAAAAATATATAACTGTAACTATAATAGTTACATCAGGTTGTAACTAACCTAATTACATTACATTCATTCATTTCAGATATACACTTTAACAAAACACTTTGGAGGGGTTTATTATGAAAATCGGAATCATCGGAGCAACTGGTAAAGCTGGAAGCCGTATTTTAAAAGAAGCATTAGATCGTGGACATGAAGTTACTGCAATTGTAAGAAATGCTGCGAAAATTACAGAAAAAAATGTAAAAGTTTTAGAGAAAGATGTATTCGCTCTTACATCTAACGATCTACAAGCATTCGATGTAGTTGTAAATGCTTTCGGTGCTCCAGCAGGACAAGAGCATCTTCACGTAGATGCAGGAAATGTACTGATTGAAGCTGTGAAAGGTGCACCACATACAAAATTACTTGTAGTTGGTGGAGCTGGAAGCTTATTTGTAGACGAAGAGAAAACAACACGTGTATTTGATACACCAGGTTTCCCGGGCGAATACCTTGCAACAGCTCAAAACCAAGGTAAAAACTTAGAAATCTTACAACAAACAAATGACATCACTTGGACATTCATCAGCCCTTCTGCACTATTCGCATTAGGAAAACGCACTGGCTCTTACACAGCTGGTAAAGACAATCTTCTTGTTAACTCAAAAGGCGATAGCTATGTAAGTTACGAAGACTTCGCAGTAGCAGCACTTGATGAAATCGAAAATCCAAAACATGTGAACGAACGCTTCACAGTAGTTTCTGAAGCTGAATAATACGAAAAAGCTCGTAAAACATTATGTTTTACGAGCTTTTTTATTTTTTAAGCTTTTACCTCTTGTATACCTTCTGTTCTTTCGAAACCTTGTTTCGTAATTTTAAAGAATACGTCATGTATACCATACTCAAATAACATACCATTAAATTGTTCTGTCAATGCTTTCGTATTTTCCATTCCTTCTAATCCATGTATATAAAAAGCATCGGCAAATGCCAATGCTTTTTATACTATCTTTTAATTTGATTTGGTTTATGTGGTTCGTTTGGAGTATACGGTTTATTCGGTTTCTGTGGTCCTTCAGACTTTTTCCAACTCACCGCTAATTCCGGACTTGTTTTCTCTTCACTACGTTCTAATAATACAACCGCATTTTGAATCGTCGGTGTTCCTTTATGCGCAATCCCTTGTAATTTCGTTAAATTTCCTGATACTTTAAAGCTAAATCCACCTGCTGGTGTTTGTTTTGGAATTAAAATGCGGAACTTTTCTCCTACATTAAATTCATTTTTTGCTTCGCCTTTTTCATTTACAAATTTCACACCAGCTGGTGCACCTGTTGCTTGCACTTTATACGTTCCGCTTTTTGCATTCGTTTCTACTGTATATAAACCTGTTTCAAAGAAATCATTTTTCAATACTGCTTCTTGTTCTTCTGTAGGAGTTACACTCATCGTAATTTCTTGTAACTCTTCACTCGCATTTGCCTTTGCAACTATGTCTTTCGTTACTTTCTCTACGTTTTTATTACGGAAATCTAAATCGTTAATATCGATTTGTTTTAATGCATTCCATACTGCAAGCTGTGTTGCGTAATGTGCTTCTCTCCAATCGGAAACGCCTAATTCTTGCGGACTCTTTTGTGGATATCCATTTAATAGTACACGGTACACGTTAATATCCACTTTTCCCATTTCCGGTAAATCTTGACCACTTGGAGATTTCAAATCTACATTTAAGCAAAATGCAATTTTTCCATCTGCCGTTTTAATAAGCTCTGTTCGGATTGGTCTTTTCTTTGACTTACTATAACTCCAATCCATTTCATACTTTGTATGGTCCATAACTTCTGCAAATGCTTTTTGAAGTGGGAATAATACAAATAAAACACTTAAAAAAACAGCTAAAAGTTTGAACGATTGCTTTATATTCATGTTTTACAACCCCTTATGAAATAACAAATTTACTAATAAGTAGTATTTAGTTAGAATTTTTTTTATACATAAACACAACAAAAAGAGTGCAAATAATTTGCACTCTTTTTCTCTACTTTAATCTTAGAAATCGAAGTTATCAGGATCTGGACCAACGCGGTGATTTTGGTTTAATGCATCGATTTTTTCCATATCTTCTTTTGTTAATTCAAAGTTAAATACATCAGCATTTGCAATAATACGGTGTTCTTTCGTTGATTTTGGAATTGTAATAACTCCATTTTGTAAGTCCCAACGTAAGATAACTTGCGCTGTTGTTTTACCGTGTTTATCAGCAATTTCTTGTAATGTTTCGTTATCTAATAATTGACCTTGCATAAGTGGTGACCATGCTTCCATTTGAATACCTTGTTCTTTACAGAAAGCTTGTAATTCTTTTTGTGTTAAACGAGGGTGATATTCTACTTGGTTAATCATTGGCTTAATTTCTGCATCTTTCATTACATCTTGTAAGTGATGAATTTGGAAGTTACTTACGCCAATTGCACGTACACGCTCTTCTTTATAAAGTGTTTCTAGCGCTTTCCATGTATCTTTATATTTTCCTTCTACAGGCCAGTGAACAAGGTATAAATCTAAATAATCTAGTTCTAATTTTTTTAAGCTCTCTTCATATGCAGCAATTGTTTCGTCATATCCTTGATCTGCGTTCCATACTTTTGAAGTGATAAATAATTCTTCTCTTGAAATACCAGTCGCTTCAATACCTGCACGGATTCCTTCACCTACAGCTTTTTCATTTCCGTAAATTGCAGCTGTATCGATGCTACGGTATCCTGCTTTAATCGCTGATTTAATTGCTTCTACAAGTTCTGGTCCTTCTTCTACTTTAAATACACCTAAACCGAACCAAGGCATTTCTACACCATTATTTAATACTGTTTTACTTTGTAAGTTTTTCATTTTATTTTCTCTCCTTTTATCCCGCATTAACGGGCAGTAAAATTCCCACTTCAAAATTCGGCTGAAGCAAAGACGTTAGGTGGGAGATAAACTGCCCGTAAACGCCCGATTGGTTCAACTAATAATCATTGGTGGAAGAACACCCCCACTGATTAAAGTTTCACTTTATTTTACTTGATCTCTTTTTTCTAATGTCATACTCCATGCTGTTAAAATAACAGCACCTACTACCATAAGGCCGCCTACCCAAGCAGTATGGATTAACCCTAACGAATTCGTTACAAGGCCACCTATATAAGAACCTAAAGCGATTCCTCCGTTAAATGCGGCAATATTAATTGCTGAAGCAACATCAACCGCACTTGGAACAAAGCGCTCTGCCAATATAACTACATATACTTGTAGCCCCGGAACATTCATAAACGCGAATAGTCCCATGAAAATAATTGTGATTAATCCAGCTACTTTAAACGGCGCTGTAAATGTTAAAACAAATAATATAATCGCTTGAATAAGGAACATGTAGAATAGCGCTCGAATTGGATTATGATTCGATAATTTTCCGCCGACCATATTCCCTATCGCAATGGCGATTCCATACACTAATAAAATGATGGTAACGGTACTTGCTTCAAATCCTGTTACTTCTTGTAATAACGGTGATAAATACGTAAATGTTACGAATGTACCGCCGTATCCAAGTGCAGTAATAATGAAAACAAGTAACAGTCTTCCATTTTTAATTAGTTTAAATTGATCACGAAACGATACAGGTACACCATTTTTTAAATTAGATGGGACGAGTATACTATTTGCGATGAAAGCAATAATTCCAATTACAACGATCGCCATAAATGACACTCTCCAGCCAAACTCTTGACCGATAAATGTTCCAATTGGCACACCAGTAATAGTCGCGACTGTTAATCCAGTAAACATAATCGCAATTGCGCTAGCACGTTTATTCTCTGGTACGATTGCAGCCGCAATTGTAGATCCTATCGACATAAACACACCGTGTGCAAATGCAGCTACAATCCTTGCGATAATTAATACAGTGAAGCTTGTTGCTACCGCCGCAATGCCATTACCAATAATGAAAACAACCATAATCCACATTAATAATGTCTTTCGCGACATACGAGCCGTTAACGCTGTTAAAACAGGAGCTCCTACTGCCGCTCCTAACGCATATAAGGAAACCGTTAAACCAGCTGTTGTAACCGAGACATTTAAATCTTTCGAAATAGATGGTAGTAAACCGACACTAATAAACTCGGTCGTACCAATCCCAAACGCACTAATTGCTAGTGCTAATAAAGCAAACATACTTCTTCGATTCGTCTGAACTTCCGAAGATGGTACTGTATATGAACTCAATTGAATTCCTCCTTATTACAAGAAATCCAATCATAATAGTATGATAAAAGGGCCCTTCTATCTTCTAAAACATATATTTCATACTTACAAATGCTATTATGAATGGTTTCATCCTTTTTTTGAAGAACGCACTTTAAAGTACGATAGGCACCAAAAAGTAACATAGTCACTTTTCAGTACCGTACTACTCATTTGCCTCTTACATGTGCTATTATGAAACATATTTAACATAATAAAAAGTACGTACTTTAAAGTGCTATAGGTACTAAAAAGTAACATTTATATTATTTAACTTACTTCGCTCACAAAAGGAGGGTTTCATATGAAGAAATACAATATTCCTGTAGAGGCGACTTTAGAAGTTATCGGCGGCAAATGGAAAGTTGTTATTCTTTGTCACTTAACGAAAGGTACAAAGAGAACGAGTGAACTAAAACGCTCAATGCCTGGTATTACACAAAAAATGTTAACGCAGCAATTACGTGAATTAGAAGACGACGGCGTTATTCAAAGAAAAGTATACAATCAAGTCCCACCAAAAGTAGAATATTCTCTTACTGATTACGGTTGGTCTTTAGAATCGATTCTTGATTCTCTTTGTTCTTGGGGCGAATGCCATCTTGAAAAAGAAGGTAACACATCGATGCTAATTGCGGAAGGTGAATAATAGGAAAAAGGAAAAACGAACATGAATTTGTTCGTTTTTCCTTTTTTTCTATATATATATGTACATTTCTAACTGAAACAAAATATTTTATACGCTTTCATACCTTGTCAGCACTACGTTATACACTCAATATCAAATAATTAGGAATCATTTTTATGTTAACATAGGTGTATATAGTATATAATATAGGATATATATTATATACACTTTCCGGTAACGGAGCTTTTCCATTATGCGGACAAGCCATATATCGGACAGTTCATAAATAATAAGTAAGACGTTATGGTTTTAGATTTATGTTTGCAGCTTAGTTGCTGTCATAAATTTAAAGGCATTTTATTGTGTTTTGTGAAACTTTGTATAAAGTTTCGTAAACGGTTACTATCTTACTTATAAAAAATAAGAGTATTGCTATCGTAAAGGAGAATTGGAGATGCCAGAAACTATGACTCAAACAAAGCCAGAACAAGAAACTGTACAAATTTCTGCTAGCCAAGGACAACTTGATGTACTTGATCAGTTGTTAAAACCTGAGGTACAAGAATCATTAACAACACTAGTAGAACAGCTTCCAAAATTAACTGAGCTTGTTAACATTTTAACTAAGTCTTATGACTTCGCTCAAACTGTTGCTACTGATGAAGTATTAAAAAGCGACACTGTTGGTGCAATCACAGAGCTTGTAGAGCCTGTAAAAGATACAGTGAAAAGCATGGCTGCAACTGCAATCGAAGCGAAAGATCGTGCTGACGAAAGCAACGAAGTTATCGGCCTATTCGGTCTATTAAAATTACTAAAAGACCCACAAGCACAAAAAATGTTCCGCTTTGTGAACGCATATCTTCAAATTAGTGCAGAACGTAACAATAAATAAGTTAACTTATAACAACAATTAGTAAAGACGGGGGATATCATACTATGTCAAAACAAATTGTCATCTTAGGCGCTGGTTATGGCGGTCTTCTTGCCGCTTTAAACGTACGTAAATTTTACAGCAAATCAGAAGCACAAGTTACAGTGATTAACCAATACCCAACACACCAAATCATCACTGAACTACATCGCCTTGCAGCTGGTAACGTTGCTGAGCAAGCAATTGCAATGCCACTTACAAAGCTTTTCAAAGGTAAAGATATCGATCTTAAAATCGCAACAGTTGAGTCATTCTCAGTTGATAGCAAAGAAATCAAACTAGCTGGTGGCACTACATTATCTTACGATGCACTTGTAGTTGCTTTAGGAAGTAAAACTGCTTACTTCGGTATTCCAGGACTAGAAGAAAACAGCATGGTATTAAAATCTGCTGCTGATGCAAACAAAATCTACAAACACGTTGAAGACCGTATTCGTGAATACGCGAAAACGAAAAACGAAGCGGATGCTACAATCGTAATCGGTGGTGGCGGATTAACTGGCGTTGAGCTAGTTGGTGAGCTTGCTGACATTATGCCTAAACTTGCAAAAAGCCACGGCGTAAATCCAAAAGAAGTTAAACTTCTTCTTGTTGAAGCAGGTCCAAAAATCCTTCCAGTATTACCAGACCACTTAATCGAACGTGCAACTACTAGCCTAGAAGCACGCGGTGTTACATTCTTAACTGGTCTTCCTGTAACAAACGTTGCTGGCAATGAAATCGACTTAAAAGACGGTCAAAAACTTGTTGCTAACACATTCGTTTGGACAGGCGGCGTACAAGGTAACCCATTAATCGGTGAATCAGGTCTTGAAGTAAACCGTGGTCGTGCAACAGTTGATGCATACCTACAATCTACTTCTCATAAAGACGTATTCGTTGCTGGAGACAGCGCTGTTGTCTTCGCTCCAGACGGACGTCCATACCCACCAACTGCACAAATCGCTTGGCAAATGGGTGAGTTAATTGGATACAACTTATACGCAGCACTAGAAGGCAAAGCATTCGAAGAGTTCGCACCTGTAAACTCTGGAACGCTTGCTAGTCTAGGACGTAAAGATGCTGTTGCTACAATTGGAGCAAGCAATACTCCACTTAAAGGCTTACCAGCATCATTAATGAAAGAAGCAAGTAACGTTCGTTACTTATCACACATTAAAGGTCTATTCAGCTTAGCTTACTAATCTGAATATAAGCCCGAATCATGCCCGGCATGGTTCGGGCTATTTTTATCCGTAATATTCTCTACTTACTTATATTCGGCAAAGAGATACTATAACCCTTTTTAATTATCTAAATATACTGACTTTTTTGTGTCGGAATTGTGTATATGAAAAGAGTGAAAGCATCTTTCTTACTTCCACTCTTCCACAAAAATTATTATCCCAATTTCACTAAGCTGTAGTTCTTCCTCCCTTTACGAATAATAATAAATCTTCCATCAAATGAATTTTCTACAGTAACATCCGTACCTACATCCGTTACTTTCTCACCATTCATAGAAATCGCACCGTTATTAATGTCTTCACGAGCTTGACGTCTAGATGGTTCAATCCCTAAATCAACTAGCCACTCTACAATATTTTTCGTCTCTTTGGAAGACTGGAATGTCGGCATCTCTTTAAAGCCTTGTTCAATTTCATCAGCTGTTAACGATTTAATATCTCCGCTAAATAATGCCGAGGTAATTTTCACAGCTTGCAATAATGCCTCTTCTCCATGAACGAATTTCGTCATTTCTTCGCCTAACACTTTTTGCGCTTCACGTTTATGAGGCTCGGCTTCTACCTTCGTTGCCAATTCATCAATTCGCTCTTTCGCTAAGAATGTAAAGTATTTCAAGTATTTAATTACATCACGATCATCTGTATTCACCCAGAACTGGTAAAATTCAAATGGCGTTGTTTTTTCAGCATCAAGCCAAACCGCACCACTTGCTGATTTTCCAAATTTCGTACCGTCTGATTTTAATAATAACGGAATTGTTAGTCCAAATACTTTCGCCTCATGTCCTTCTAACTTACGAATTAAATCTAACCCGCTCGTAATATTTCCCCATTGGTCACTACCACCAATTTGCAGTTGAACATCTTCTTTCGTGTATAAATGATGGAAATCCATCGCTTGCAAGATTTGGTACGTGAATTCTGTAAAAGAAATGCCTGTATCTAAACGACTTGCTACAATATCCTTCGCTAACATGCTATTGATGCTAAAGTTTTTCCCGTAATCACGTAAAAACTCAATAATGTTTATTTCATGTGTCCAGTCGTAGTTATTTACCATCTTCACTTCGCTATTTCCACCGAAATCAAATAGCTTTTTCATTTGCGCTGTTAACGCATCTACATTATGCTGCACTACTTCTAAAGTTTGCAGTTGACGCTCTGATTGACGTCCACTTGGATCACCAATTGTTCCTGTTGCCCCGCCAATTAAAATAACCGGATGA
Organism: Bacillus toyonensis BCT-7112; assembly: GCF_000496285.1. Taxonomy (GTDB): domain Bacteria; phylum Bacillota; class Bacilli; order Bacillales; family Bacillaceae_G; genus Bacillus_A; species Bacillus_A toyonensis. The sequence goes on from NC_022781.1 coordinate 2,220,528, forward strand.
TGACCAGCTAATTGGAATCTCTTCATCATCATAAACGGAATCAAATGTCCGATATGCATACTATCACCAGTTGGATCTACTCCGCAGTATAGTGAAATCTTTTTCTCTTCTACTAACTTACGTAAACCTTCTTCATCCGTCTGTTGATTCACAGCACCGCGCCATTCTAATTCATCAATAATATTCATCTTTTGTCATCCCCTTTATTTTTTTAAAACAAAAAAGCCCCTATGTCTATGACATAGGGACGATTATTCACCGTGTTACCACCCAGTTTGCATAAATAGCATAGCTATTCATACCACTCTTAGCAATAATATCGATTGCTACTCCGCTTAGCGTTACCTAAGATACTCCAGAGTGTAATTCACAAGTTTGTTTGTGCTAGGTTCCAGCAACCCCTAGCTCTCTTTGATAACAGTGACAAACTGCTACTGGGCTCTTTCAACGTATGTTATTTGTTAAATTATTAGCCATTATATTGAATTGAAAACAAATTGTCAACAATACCCAAATGTTATTTTAAAATAATTCATACTTTTATACGCTTTTAATTCAAAAATTATTGTAGATCTTCTCCAATAATCCTTACTTCTCTCTCTAACTTCACACCGAATTTTTCTTCAACTGTCTTTTGTACGAAGTGAATTAAATCGATGTAGTCTTGTGCTGTTCCATTATCAACATTCACCATAAATCCAGCATGTTTTAATGAAACTTCTACTCCGCCAATTCGCTTTCCTTGTAGTCCTGATTCTTGAATCAACTTACCAGCAAAGTTATTTGGTGGGCGCTTAAATACACTACCGCATGACGGATATTCTAAAGGTTGTTTTGATTCACGCTTATACGTTAAATCATCCATTTTTTCTTTAATCTCTTCATGTACACCTTCTTCAAGTTCAAATCTCGCTTCAAGAATAATGTAATGATTGTTCGCAAATACACTCTTACGATATCCAAATTCAAATGCTTCTTTCGTTAAAGTGCGTAACTCTCCATCACCTGTCATTACGACAGCTTCTGTTAATACAAACGATACTTCACCACCGTAGGCACCAGCATTCATATATAATGCTCCGCCAACTGAACCTGGAATGCCACAAGCAAACTCAAGCCCTGTTAAATTGTGGTCTAATGCAATACGTGATACATCAATAATTGCTGCACCGCACTGTGCTACAATCGTTGTTCCTGTTACAGTAACACCTGTAATATGAATTAAACTGACCGTAATTCCGCGAATCCCACCATCTTTAATAATGACATTTGATCCATTTCCTAAAAACGTAACTGGAATATTATATTGGTTAGCATACTTAATAACTTCTTGAATTTCATCATAATTCGTAGGCGCAACGAACACATCTGCTTTTCCGCCAACTTTAATATGCGTATGATTCTTTAACATTTCATCTTGTGTAACATGACCTTCAGGCAATACCGTACTTAAATATTTATAAACCTCTTGCATATTCATTTTACGATTCCTCTATTTCTATATTCTTTTTATCCCGCTATACGGGCCCATAATATCCCCACATACATGAAATGAAACTAAAGTGGTGGATACAGTGTACCCAAAATCAATTCGAGACACCTATAAACCTCTTAAATTATAAGAGGTGCCACTCATATTAAAATATATATTGCATAATAAAGCAACCCAAATGGACTACTAAACTTGACATGTCATCAGAAAGACAACAATTTGTAAAATATATAACTTTTATAAAACACTATCCTTCAGTATCTTACTATACCACACGAAAATAAAGTGGTATTTTTTTGTAATCTTTACTTTATTTTCTTCAATATAAAAAAAGAGCACATCCCACAGAATGCGCTCTTTCTATACTCTTTATATTACTTTTCGTTCTCTTCTTTTTCCTTATCAAACCATAATAGTTCATCGTCATCAACTTCACCATTATAATTGATTAAAATCTCTTCTCCAGCTTTTATATCCTTATAAGCAAAGAAGTTAAACGTATGGTTCTCGAAGACGATATCATACGTTGCATTCGGCTTATATGAATGATTAAATAACATGCCGTATCCTAAAAGGAATGCCGTATGATTTACCCCATACTCAAATGCGTAGTCAGCAAGTAACGTTTTCTCAATATGTTCATGCTGTTCATTCGGATAAGAGATAACTGGTGCTGAATGTATCAACTCACCCTTTTTAATATCACGAGTTGCAAATACACCTCTATTAAATTCTCCATCACTAAGTTCAGAAGTCTTAACTTCGATCATATGCGTCACCTATATAATTCTTTCTTTGAAGTATTTTATCTCGCTATCCGCGAGATTTAACTAATAATCAGTAGCTATTAGTTAAATTTTATCTCCTTAAGCTTGGCAGAAAACTCATAGAAAAGCAATTAAATTCCTATCAAGTATTCGTTCAACTGAAAAAGAGCACATCATTTGTGCTCTTTTTCAGCGATATTATTTTTCTAAAATATCTTCTAGCAACTTCACTTGCTCACTAACAGTATGTAGCGTCTTCACCGACGTATCATTTCGATTCTTCTCTTCTTCAATACTTGCTAACACTTCTTCCGTAGCTGCAGAAGTTTGCTGAATTACGTTAGAAGCATGTGTCACATCTTTAACGATATTCGTCGTTTTAACTTGGAAATTTTCTTGATGACCAACAATCTCTCTCATTACATCATTAATCGTATCAATAAACTTCCCTAAATCCGTTACATTCGTTAAAACACTTGCTAACATTTCGTTACACTCTTCTTGTACTCTTTCTGACTTCTCTACCTGCACTTCTACTTTACTTGCTTGATTACTAAACTCCTTCAAAATTCCTTGAATTCTCCCCGCAGAACGATTCGATTCTTCAGCAAGCTTTAACACTTCATTCGCTACAATAGCAAAACCTTTTCCATGTTCTCCTGCCCTTGCAGCTTCAATATTTGCATTTAAAGCTAGCAAACTCGTTTGACTTGAAATATTCGTTATTACATCTACAATTTCATTAATTTGTTTCGATTGTTTCATCAATTCTCTAAATATCGTTCCTGATTGTGAAACAACATCATTTAAACTTCTCATGTTAGCTTCAAAATTTCTTAAAGTGTTTACACTACCCTTTGAGATTTCCAAACTTTTATCAACACGCATCGAAGCATTTCTTACTTGAGAGATGATTTGGTCAATATTTCCCTCCATATCATTCAATACTTCTACTGAACGTGACATCATCTCTGATTGTGATTGAGTACCAACTGCCACTTCTTCAAAAGCAAAATTAATTTCACTCATCGACTCCATCGAAGTGTTCATATTCTGTCTTAAATGATTGAAATTACTATCTAACTTCACAACAGTTTCCTCAATAAGCCTTTGCGTTTCTTCTAACTCCTGAGCTTTCTTCATCACTGCTTGCTTCTCATCACTTAAACGAGCCAAAAGATTAGAACCAATCTTTGTGACACCCCACATTGCGATCGTTACAATCGCTAACAAGCTTGCAAAATTTGCAGCTTCAGATGATGCTGTATAAGCAAAAAATTGATTTGGCCAATAACTACAAAGTATAAATGTAACAACAACTGCTACCCCACCAAGAATTAAAATAAGACGTTCACTCAAATAAATAAGTGAAACTGCTAATGTAAAATAGACCATTTGAAATACAGCTGGGCTTTCATTAAATGCTTGTACCATAATGAAAGACATAATAAGTAGCATACATGTCATGATGTATTTATACATTGCTTCCATACTTTCTATAAAAGTAAGTAGCGTTCCAAATACTACGATAGAAATACCACACATCCAAAATGCTACTGCTCTCTCTGTAAAAATATATCCGTAATACCCAATTGCGAGTACCCCGAGGAAGAAACTGCAAATCGTGATAAACAGCAATAAATGATTTTTCTGTGATTCTTTCTCAAGGTTAGAAAAACAAGTTCTCTTTAACCACTCCATATATGAAGCCCCACCTTCTCATACGTATCGATTACTTCAGCTTGAATACCGCACTCACTGGGTTATGATCGCTATTTTCAAACTTCAAATCTTTCCCTTGTACATTTACAATTTCAACATTCGGTGAAACGATAAAGCCATCAATAATCGTGACAAAGTTTTCACCTTCCACGTATTTCTTTACATCATCTCTCACAGTCATAACAGACGGATCTACAGCCCACTTAAAGCCACCATCGGTAAAGTCCTTCGGTAACTCTACTAACCACTCAGGACGCTCCTTCACGAACTTCGGATCACTTAACTGAACGTTAGAAATTAATTGATTCCAGTCCCCGCCCATTATTACGTAATCACCATTTTTATAATGTTTGTTCATATATTCTTTTAAATACTCCACTTGTTGCTTTCTAATTTTTCCGCCTTCATCATAAGCAGACAAATGTAAATTTACGAGTCTAACAAATTTTCCATTATTAACAGGAATTTTATGTTCAACAATCGCTCGGTCTAAATCAAATAAACGCTTTGGCCACGGCTCCATTCCTGGTAATTGGAACCTCTTCGCTGTTTGAACTGTATATTTAGAAAACGTACTTAGTCCAGCATCAGCATATCCCATTGGACTTGTGATTGGCACCGGAACCCATTTTGTATCATAGTTCTTTCCGAACGAAGAAGCATAATCAGGCAGTCCTTTTTTCAAAAATTCATGCCCATTTATATCAAATGATCTCATTGATTTTATATCTACTTCTTGTAATAGCGCAAAATCACTATTCTCATTTTGTAAAAACGAAAGCATATTCTTTAAATTCGTTTCCGTTTGTTCTTTACTACTTGAACCAGACCCTTTTCCTCCATCCATAAAGAAGTCTTGATCCTTATCTAGTCCAGCATATCCAATATTAAACGTTGTAACTTTAAATTCATTTCCCTGCGCAATTACGCGCTTCTTATTGTTTTCCACCTTCAAGCTTATAACATCAGCTGGCTGTTCTTTTGTAAGTGTCATATACGCTAAAAACCCACCTACAACTCCCACACCTACTAAAATACATATAAGTATTATTTTTAATAACTTTTTCAAACAAACGACTCCTTTTATAAAACATACGATTTTACTTTTCTTTATTTTCAGTCAAATAAAAAATGACAGATATACGAAACATTTTATCACACTGAAAACCTTATATCACTATATTTAGTTTATAAGTAATAATTCTCTATCTCAAACGATTAGAGAACTACAAAATACACCAACTTCTTCACTGGAAATCAAACGCAATTTTTAGTACACTATATGTAATAATTATAGGCGATGGAGTTCGCCATAACCGCTGCTTAGCTAATGACTCCTACCAGTATAACTACTGGTAGGAGTCTATTTTTTTGAGCAAGCTATTTAAAGAGGTGAGGAATTTGATTTATATTATCGTCGGTATAGCCGGTATATTAGGAGCCCTTTCTCGTTATTATTTAGGTCTTACTATCCATGAATCTTGGCATCATTCATTTCCATTAGCTACATTACTCATTAACTTAATCGGCTGCTTCTTATTAGCATGGCTGACTACATATGTTGCACGGCTAAACATCTTACCTTCGGAGGTTATCACAGGCATCGGTACTGGATTCATCGGTTCTTTTACGACGTTTTCAACATTTAGTGTAGAAACCATGCAATTAATTAATCATTCTGAATGGAGCATGGCTTTCTTATATGTATCATGTAGCATACTTGGCGGTCTCATTATGTCTGGATTTGGCTATACACTAGGTGATTTCTTAATTAAGAAATCAGTTACGGAAGGTGATCACTTATGATGGAAGCTTTATTAGTGGCAACTGGAGGTTTTTTCGGTGCGATTACACGATTTGCAATTAGCAATTGGTTTAAAAAAAGAAATAAAACATCCTTTCCAATTGCTACATTCCTTATTAATATAACAGGAGCATTTTTACTCGGATATATAATTGGCAACGGAGTCACTACAGGCTGGCAATTATTATTAGGAACTGGATTTATGGGCGCATTCACAACGTTTTCGACGTTTAAATTAGAATCCATTCAGCTTCTCAATCGCAAAAAAATTTACACATCCCTTTTATATGTAAGTACTACTTACATAATCGGTATCCTCTTCGCATTCCTTGGAATGAAGCTCGGTGGAATATAAAAAAGCGACTCTATTGAGTCGCTTTCTTTCATAAGAAGTAAGTCCCGCCATATGGAATGGAAAGTAAACCCGCTGGATACACATCATAATGCACACTTTGCATTGGAAATTGTGAGTATTGCATATACTGTCCTTGCATCATTTGTGCAAAATATGCTTGTTGCTGCATTTGAATCACTTGATTCACAGCATGAATTGTCCCCTGTGCCCCGGCTAGGGTTATAGCCGCACCTACTTGTCTACCATTATAAAAATAATGATTCATCATTATTCAGCTCACTTATTATTTTTCTTCCATATGGTATGTTTCTATTTCATAGTGAGTATTTTGTCCGGATTGGGGAATCCATCACTAATTAAGCTTCACTTTATCTATTACTTTTTCTCAGCTTTGAAGTAATACATCCAAATAGTAATACACCAATACCACTAAAGAACAATACATAACTTACCGGTACTAGGAAAAAGAAAGGTTCTTCAAGAAATCCATCCGCTCCAACTTTACTGTTTGAAGCATGTATAGTTAAAGAAATAATCGCTAAGATCATGAAAGAAATAGCTACTACGTATTTATTTTTCATTTTACATTCTCCTCTATTCATATAATTCTTCTTAATTAACATCATATTATCCAAAACAAAATCATTAGTCAATAATATTTTATCGTTTTACAATAAATTATTATTGAATAGAATGGAAATAAAAGGTTTATGAAGCATCTTAAATTGCCTCACAAACCTTTTATAGACAATAAATATTTACACTTCAAACTTCCTGCTTAATACAACATACATTGCGCAAAATAGTACGAATATCCCAGCATAAATTAACAAAACCTCTACACTAAACACATCAGCCAAAGGACCAAATATAATCATCCCTAAAGGTAAAGCACATGAATTTGCAATCTGTACGAGGCTAAACATTCTGCCATGCATAACTGGATCTACTTTCTCCTGCAATAACACAGTAACTGGCGTATTAAAACATGGCATTGTTATACCAATTAAAAAATTAAAGACTAAATACATAATAAATACCGGTGCAATTCCTAGTCCTACCATAAGCAGACCATATAACGCACAGGCCAACGCTGTTGTATGCATACGATTACGGAAACCACCCCATGCTGCAATCAGTACGCCACCAGCTGCTGCACCAGCACTAAAGGTCATCTCACTAGCAGTAAGTCTCCACATTTCCGCCCCGAAGGAACGAGTCACCATTAAAGGTGTTAAAAAGGCGGCTGGACTTATTAAAATCATGACGATAATTAATAAAACGATTAGCCTTTTAATAAATACATTTTCTTTTAAATAAGAGAACCCTTCTTTAATTCCTTGTAGATTAGATTTTTGCTTATTCTCTGCATTCACATGTCCCTCTACTTGAATGATAAGCATAATACTAATTCCAATCATAGCCGTAATAACATCAATAAAAAATGTTGTTTCAATGCTGGCAATAGAAAGAATCGTAGCACTTGCTGCTGGAGAAAGAAACATAATTAAAGATGTAATACTGCTATTTATTCCATTTACTTTCATAAGATACTCTTTCGGAACGATTTGCGGAATTAATGCATTCACAGCTGGCGTTTGTACTCCTGTTCCAGCTGAACGAATGAGTAACACAATAAAAAGTAACCAAATACTTTTATATCCTGTTAAAAATAAAATTGCTAAAACTAACGTCGCAATCGCTATAATCCCATCCGATAACATAATCATCTTTTTACGGTCATAACGATCAATCCAAACACCTGCAAACAAAGATATCGCAATTTGTGGTAGGAAACCGCAAACAGTTGAAATAGTCAACATCACTCCTGATGATGTTGTAAGGGTGATATACCATATAATCGCATATTGCACGAGAGAGGAACCGAACAACGAAATAGTTTGAGCGGTCAAAAATAATATAATTTTCGTTTTCCAATTGTTTTCACTCATATGTTTCACACCCCCTTAACTAATCCTGTCTCTATATCAAAGATGCTATCTGCCCAATTAAGATAAAAACTTGCTTCGTGAGATACAAGTATAATGCTGCCCTTAAACTGAATTAGCGCCTTTTGCAAAGCTTCCTTCGCTTCTGCATCTAAATGATTTGTCGGCTCATCTAAAATTAAGAAGTTACAAGGTGATAGTAATAATCCACACAGTTTCACCTTCGATTGTTCACCACCACTTAACGTACGAATTTCTTGCGAGACATGAGTATCTTTCACACCACACGCAGCTAAATGATGACGTATTTCCTTCATATTCAATGTAGGAAACTGTTCCGAAATAATTTGAAGCGGAGTTAAAGAATCATTGCTCCAATTTAAATCTTGCTCATAATATCCAATCTTTATTTGCTCTGAGAAGTGAAATTCTCCAGCAATACTAGCAATAGTGCCAACAATTGTTTTTAATAAAGTAGATTTCCCTACTCCATTGAATCCTGTAATAACAAGTTTTTGCCCACCCATTACTGAAAAATTCAATTTTGGTAAGAGAGCAAAGTCATAACCAACTTCGAGATTATTTACCTCAAGAACTGTTTGAACTGAAATAGGAAGTTCCCGAAAATGAATAGACGGTTTATGGGTAAAACTTGGTGGCGCAATTCTTTCCATACGTTGCAACTGCTTTCTACGTCCTTGTGCTATTTTTGAATTCACTCCAGCAATATTTCTACGAATATACTCTTCCGTTTTTTCAATTTTCTTCTGTTGTGCATGGTATTGGCGAATATAATCTTTTCGCAAATGCTCCTTTTGTCTTACAAAATCTGAGTATTTTCCGTAATACTTCTTAACTGTTCCAAACTCTACATCACATATGCAAGAAGTCACCTTTTCCAGAAAATCAAAATCATGTGACACGACAATAAACGCCCCTTCAAAATTCATTAAATAATTAGCAAGCCACTCCACATGCTCCTTATCAAGAAAATTCGTCGGTTCATCTAGTAATAAAATAGTCGGCTCTTCTAATAAAAGCTTCGCTAAAATTACCTTTGCACGTTGTCCTCCGCTTAATTCACCAATAACACGATCCATCCCGATAGCATCAATACCTAAACCAGCTGCCACCTTATTCGTTATACTGTCTACCGAATAAAAATCACGAGCCTCAAGCTGTTCTTGAATCTCTGCCGCTTTTAATAGTTGATTCTCATCTCCAGTCCTAGCACTTTCTTCATATAACTTGTTCATTCTATCTTCCATTTCATACAAATCATAAAAAGCTTTCTTTACATATTGTGAAATGGTATAGCCCCCATCAATTTCTGCGTATTGATCCAGATGTCCAATTTGAATATTAGGTTGCCACTTTATATCTCCTTTATCAGGAATGATTTCTCCAATCAATATTTTCATTAACGTGCTTTTTCCTGCACCATTCTGTCCAACAATTCCCATATGTTCTCCTTTATGCAAACTAAAAGAAGCATTTTCATATAAGGCTTTATCTATAAAACTATGTGATAAACTTTCAACTTTAAGTAAACTCATTCGTATTCCTCTTTTCCTGAAATTAAAAAAAGCAGAGAGATAGCGTCATTCGACACTAGCCCTCTGCTTCGTGGTTTTTCCTATACTACTCCAATTTATAGTAAAAGCTCATTGGAATAATATACACAAAGGGCCATAGACAAAGCATTGTCTATGGCCCTTAATCTATTTTATACATCGACTTACAAACCGTAACCAAATAAGCATAGATAAACTATACTTTTTTAGAAAAGTTATTCAGCCGATGAATATAGGGGATTTATGCCCCTTGATTAAGCTCCGTACAACGCTTCACCGTATACATTTGTGCGGAGCAAAGTTTTCTAATGAGTTTTACAAATTTTATATAAAGCATGTTCTGCACCTTCCTTAATACTTAAAAGGGATTTTAGCATACGGTTTTGCGAAGCGTCAACATTACTTCCAAATCATTCAACTACTTACTTTCAAAATATTGCTTCTGAAACATACACATTCTTATCGCATTATGATAGTTACCATCAACGAAAAACTCGTCGAGAAGCTCACCTTCTACCATAAATCCAACCTTTTTATAAACATGCACAGCCTTTTCGTTTTCTTTATCGACAACTAAATATATCTTATGCATATTTAAGACAGCAAAGGCATAACCCATCGCTAAACGCGTCGCTTCTGCTGCGTAACCATGCCCCTGATAATTTGGATCAATAATAATTTGGAATTCTGTTCTTCGGTGAATATAATCAATCTCCACTAACTCAACCAATCCAACCATTTCATTATCTTTCTCAACGATAAATCGGCGTTCACTTTGATCGTGTATATGTTTATCATACAAGTCCTGCAATTCTACAAAGGCCTCATAAGGTTCTTCAAACCAATACGACATAATATGCGCGTTATTATTCAGTTCGTGTACAAACTTTAAATCTTCTCGTTCTAATGGACGTAACTTCAATTCCTGACTCATTTCTATAACCTCCAAGTAAAAGAAACCTCTTCACTTAATTTCTCAATTTTTTTCAATTTCAAACGCCCTAATTTCATTGTAAACTTTCAAGTAACTTGAAGGTCAAGGTGAAAAAAGTAGTGCAAACTTATGTCTGCACTACTACTCTTTTCTCAAATCTCTCATATTCGATATGTATAAAGCAATGACTAAAACAAGAATGGATCCCGCATATAATAACGTCTCCATCGGTTCCTCATGAGATACAATAATTAACCGAATTAATGCCGTAATTCCGATATAAATAAAATAACGTAACGGGAAATGATAGTTCGATTTAAAATACTTAATAATTAATGCAATAAACTCGAAGTATAAGAAATATACGATGATACTTTCAACCAATTTATACGATGTATATTTCTTTGTTGAAAAGATGTATTGAATAAATGTGATTGTCTCATTAATTAAAAAGATAGATAAGACAATGGATAATATAATTAGCGCTATATTTAATATCCATTGCAAAACACTAGCTATAAGATGATCGATATTAAATGACTTCATTTTCTCTTTAAACTCCCCTTCGTATACGTACGTATTTATTATAGCAAAATTACGATTGGAAAGAAGTTAAATCATATATTCGTCCTTTGTTGCCAGTGTAGGGAAGATTTAGTGTGTGGAGAATTCTGTTTACAACCATACCCGACGAAACATGGAGAAACTCTTTCAAATTACCGTTTGTACATGTCGTACTAATGAGCAATGCATAATCTCGTATAGCATCCTCATGTGCCACTTTTGAAAAATCTTTACAACTTGTACAACACCAACCCTTCTTCACTTTAACCATTGGAATAACTAAGCATTTCTCACATTGTACTCCCTTTAACAACTCCTCTTTTTCTATTTTATATTGCTCAAGTATATTTTGTTGAAGTGGAGAATGCTCCGTTATTATTTGATGAATGAGCCTATCTACATTATCTATAACTTTTCTTTTATATTTACTTTCAAACCACTTTATTTTATGAGGTAAATTTGCACTATGAATAATTGTATGAAGAAGATTGTCATCTGAAGATTTTATAATGGTACGAGGCGAGCTAATAACAACAAGGGACTCAATTGGAAGACTAGAAGAAAATCCATGTAAGCTTAACCATCTCTTTATTTGTATTTCTTGCCTTTTTATTTGTAAAACCGGATCTGGAAATCCCTCTGAATTTCCTTCTGTTATTCGGATAAGTTGATTAAACTTTGTATCAAATATTAATGTACCTGCTATATTTTTTATCTCAAGAAAAAGAAGAAACTTTGTGGAAAGGATAATAGTATCAATTTGAAAGTATTTATCATAATTAGATAAGCGAATATCATGTAAAATACTATACTCTTTCTCAGAAATAAAACTAAGTGGATAATCAATCGATTGCTCCCCTTTATATCCCGCCATGTGTTTTGCCAAGTTTTCTCCAATTAAATTTCGTTTCGGATGATGTACAGGTAACCTTCTAAGAAGTGCTTCTAACTGCCTTATATAAATCGGCATTTTTCTTTCTTTCACAATCACCTCAAACACCCCTTTACAAATATATCAACGATTTTTTCAATATATCTATCATAACTCACAATATATCAACGATTTTTCCAATATATCTATCATAACTCACAATATATCAACGATTTTTCCAATATATCTATCACAACTCACAATATATCAACGATTTTTCCAATATATCGATTGGTCGACAATATCCGACACTACCTCACTCCAATCACTCACAGCATATCCTAGAAAAACACCTTCAGCAAAAACTTAAAATCGCATTTCCGCATAAAAAAACATAACCTGCTCCTCTAGCAAAGTTATGGTTTTTACCTTATAATGCCACTCTACCTATAACTTTACCGTGAATTCCACAAAATCCATTTGTACTTATACCAACTTTCACTTTTTTCACACTGAAACTATATACCTCAAAATCGTTTCATAATGTTATTACTTCAGCATAGCTACAATTTATATAATAACGGTACAGTACAAATAACGTGCTGAATCACTAAGTATGGGGGAATAACGATGAACGAAGCATTACTATTAGTCGACATACAAAATGATTACTTTAAAGGCGGCAATATGGAATTACATCTACCTGAAAAAGCCATCCAAAAAGCGAAAGAAGTATTGAGAGTGTTTCGTGAAAAACATAAAACAATTATTCATGTACAACATATTGCGAACAATGAAGGAGCTACCTTCTTCCTCCCCGAGACAGTAGGTGCTCAAATTCATGATGATGTACAACCGATCGCTAATGAAAGAGTCATACAAAAACACCACCCTAACAGTTTTTTAAGAACAAATTTATTACAAACATTAAAAGAAGAGAAAATAGACCAACTAGTCATTTGCGGTATGATGACTCATGTATGTATTGATGCAACAGTACGGGCTGCCAGTGATTTAGGATTTCAATGTATTGTAATTGAAGATGCTTGTACAACAAAAGATTTAGAATTCCAAGGAAATCTAATCCCAGCAGTACACGCTCATCAATCGTTCATGAGCGCATTAGAGTTTGGTGATATTTACGCAAAAGTCATGTCAGCAAGCTGTTTTATAAATAAAAACAAATAAAGAATTACAGTTCCATATGAAAAAAGAAAGGATAAATATCTTATTCTTTCTTTTTTTCCATTGTCTTAATGACAGTATTTATACGATAATCACCATAATGTAAAACATCTGCAAGCGTCTCTTCTAATTGCTGATGCGAAGATGTGTGAAGAATCATGATATAACACCCATCGCCACTTATACGATACATTTCAGTGATTACGTCTGTTTTTTCGAAAAAACTTTGAATTTGATTATGATAATGTGGTGCATGCAAAAATAGCGTAACAAACGTCATAATGGATCCTTCCAGCTTAGCTCTGTCGATATCTATCGTATATTTTTGAATGACACCTGCCTCTTCTAATTTGTTAATTCGTTTTCCAACTGCTTGGCCAGTCAAATGTACTATCTCTCCAATTTCCCTCCAGTTCATTCTAGCGTTTTCTTGTAGTAACTGTATAATTTTAAAATCTGTTGAATCAAACATGGACATCCCCTTCCTATATGAAGCGACTTCTATAAAATCTTCATTTCCCATACAGTTCAGCTCAAAAATTTTGCACTACAATCGATTAACTCTATTAGGAATTACATTATTGTTAACGGCTTTCCTTCTTCTTTACAATGTATTTTTTTGATTACTCGTAGGCATCAGAAACAACTTTGGTAAATATTCGAAAGATCCCTGCTGCAAACTAGCGATTGCTTTTTTATAAATATGAAAATTTTTTAGGAATTAGTTTATCTTTTTTTAATGTTTTATTTAGAGGGAGTTTATACTCTGAGATTAACATAATAAACGTAGCAACTAAGTTCATTGATTCAACCTAAATCTTTTCATATAACAAAGATTCAGAAGGATGAACTACTACTATAATCACAAACCGCACTACTTAAAACCATGTGAATAACATGAAAATCATAAAATGAGGAGACGATAAAAAATGAACAAAAAAACGAAAGCACTATCATCAATACTGCTCGGATTCACATTAGCATTAACAGGGTGTGCTGGTACTAAAGCCGAAGAAAATCATGGTAAACAAAAACAAGAACAAGCTGCTAAAGAGACGAAAAAGGAAAACAAGTTAACGAAAGGCCAAAAAATGGCTAACATTCTTAGCGATACTAATTGGCAAGGTACAAGAGTATATGACAAAGATAAGAATGACTTAACAAAAGAGAATGCAAACTTCATTGGTCTTGCAAAATATGATGCGAAGTCCGGCAGATATGAATTCTTTGATGCTAAGACAGGTGCAAGTCGTGGCGATAAAGGAACTTTCTTTGTCACAAATGATGGGAAGAAGAGAATATTAATTTCAGAATCAATGAAGTATCAAGCTGTTGTTGACATGACAAAACTAAATAAAAATGTATTTACTTATAAACGAATGGGGAAAGACGCTAACGGTAAAGATGTAGAAGTTTTCGTTGAACATGTTCCATATAAAGAAAAAGAACTTTCTTTCACTGATCCGGACAAGCAACTGAACACTACTACAGGCGATATTGTTAAAAATGTTGATGGAGATAAAATTTTAGGCGGCACCCTTTGGCATGGAACAAAGGTATTAGATGAAGCTGGTAATGATGTAACACAGTTTAATTCTAATTTTATAAGTCTAGCAAAATTTGATGACAAGTCTAATAAATACGAGTTCTTCAATAGCGAAACAGGTCAAAGCCGCGGTGACTATGGTTACTTCGATGTTGTACACGAAAATAAAATAAGAGCTCATGTATCAATTGGAAATAATAAATATGGTGCGGCTCTTGAACTTACTGAACTGAACAATAAGAAATTTACGTATAAAAGAACTGGTAAAGACCAATCTGGTAAAGACATAACTATATTCGTTGAACATGAACCTTATAAAGGTGATGTTAAACCACAATTTAGTTTTTAATTAGTTTGATTAAAAATCCTGTACTGAACTACAGGATTTTTCTTATGAGTCTACTTTTTATATTCGAAACATGAATTAGCTGTAAAATGAAATAGGATCATGCCCTCAAATAAGTAATAATAGAACCCCCTGTTGCATACAGCGCAGGGGTTTTGATGTTAAAAAATTCCCCTTCACTAGTCAAAGGCAAATAATGAAAAAAGAAAAATCAGATGTAAAATAATCAATAATTATTAAAAACAAATAAAAGGAGTATCTCTTATTTAATAAGAGATACTCCTTTTATTTTTGGAAACATGTCTTAGCCACAAGCAAAAGGAACCATAAACTTACATAAAGTTTATTTTAACTTCCCTATTGATAGGTTAACACGGTAATTCCCATACTTTAATAGTCGTCCTAGAAAGTTATCCAATTCTTCATTGGAAGCAAAATGTGTTTTTAATAAATAACATCCGTCACCACTTATACGATGTACTTCAGAAATCCCTTCTTCTCCTTGAAAGAAATTCATAAACTCTTGATGGTTAGCTGTTGTTACGAACAAAGTAACAAACGCAGTCACTACTTGTCCTAATTTGATTCGGTTTATTGCGATTGTGTATTGCTCAATAATCCCTAAATCCTCTAACCTTCGAATTCGATTTCCTACCGCCTGTCCCGTCATATGTATTTTTTGACCAAGTTCTTTCCATTGTATTCTTGAGTTTTCTCCTAATAATTTCAGTATCTCAAAATCTGTTTGATCAATGATATAAACCAATCCTTTCACCGTGAAAGTAGAAAGCCAGAAAGTGTTTCGCCAGCTTATTCTGCTTATCGATACAATTCACTATACTTAGTTTATCCTCTTACATCACATTGTTTATCAGTTATATTCACTTATAACATAGAGGACGCAACAAAAAATACATCTAGATTTAAAGGAGGTTACAAATATGTTATTACAAGAAATCCTATCGTTCAATGAACAATTTGTAGAAAATAAGGAATACGCTCCTTTTGAAGCGACAAAAATGCCTAAAAAACGTATGGTTGTTGTTTCTTGCATGGATGCTCGTTTAATTGAGCTACTTCCAAAAGCTTTAGATATACACGATGGTGATGCAAAAGTTATCAGAAATGCAGGTGGTAAAATTGCTTCTCCTTTCGATAGCGTTATGCAAAGTGTTATAGCATCAGTATATGATCTAAATGCAGATGAAATCTTTCTTATCGGACACCATAAATGTGGTGCAAGCCAAACTAATCCAAAAGGAACACTTCAAAAAATATTAGATCGTGGAGTAGCTTCATCCGAAATTTTATCAGCAATTGAATATGCTGGTGTTGATCTTGAAAATTGGTTATTTGGATTCGATGATGTCTGCGACTCAACTCAAGCTAATGTTGATTTAGTAAGAAATCATCCACTTATTCCAAAAGATGTTCCTGTACATGGTTTAGTCATTGATCCCCACACAGGTAAATTAGATTTAGTAGTTGATGGATATAAAACATTAAATGGTATGAAAAATTAATTATTACTCAAATGAAGGGAAGTTATTAAGTATGAATAGACAAGAAGCTACACAAAAAATTATGGAAGCAAAAATTGCAAAAGGTTTAACATGGGAAGAAATTTCAAAAGTAAGCGAAAACTCCGAGACTTGGGTTGTAACAGCATTATTAGGACAAGCTACAATGACACGTCCGGAAGCAGAAAAAATCGGTAAACTATTAGAATTAGATGAGGAAGTGGTTCAGGCATTAACAGTAGTTCCACTTAGAGGTCAAGTAATGCAAATGCCTCCTACTGACCCAATCTTATATCGATTATATGAAATGATGTTACAATACGCACCAACTCTTAGAGAATTAATCTTAGAAAAAGCTGGCGAAGGTGTAATGAGTGCAATTAACTTCAATCTAGGTGTGAATACACAAGAAGATCCAAAAGGTGGCGATCCTCGTATCGTTATTACACTTAACGGTAAATTCTTACCATTCCGTACATGGTAATTAATTTTAAATCTATATATAAAATTAAAATAATTTTATAGATTTACAAAATCCATCCTTTTTAATCTAACTGTATAGAAAGGATGGATTTTTACTATGAGATTCTTTTTCGACAAAGGAGAATAATATGAACAAAAAATACTTTAATACGAGCTTTAGTATTCTACAGTGGTTTGTGTTTCTATTAGCAAATGCAATTGCATTGCCTATCATTATTGGTGGCATATTTCATTTATCAATAGAAGATATCTCAACATTAATGCAGCGAACTTTTTTAGTCGTGGGAGTAAGTTCATTTATACAAGCATGGTTTGGGCATCGCTATCCCATAGCAGATGGTCCAGCAGGTTCATGGGTAAGTATATTTGTCATACTGGGACAAGTATCTATGCATCAGGGACAAAGTGCAAAAGACGTGTTGCAAATTTTAGAAGGCGGGTTAATTATTGCAGGTATATTACTCTTCGTACTTGGTATAACAGGGCTTGTACATCGAATCTTACGTTTATTTACCCCTTTAGTTACAGGAACTTTTCTTTTAATCTTAGCACTTCAGCTTAGTGGTGTGTTACTAAAAGGAATGATGGGATTACAAGGATCTGTAACTCATCCTGATTATACAACAACTACTATTGCACTCTTTGTTTTTACCATGATTACCTTCTTATCAATTAAAGGGAAAGGCTGGATGAAAAGTTACGCTGTGTTACTTGCCATTTCATTTGATTGGCTTTTGTATGCTTTATTAGAAAAATCGTCTCATATGCCTTCACACACACCGTTAGTTAAGTTACCACAGATATTTGCTTGGGGCATGCCTAGATTCGATATTGGAATGACTCTAACTGCAATTTTATTTACATTTCTTTTAGTTGCAAATACGATTGCTGCTATTTCGGCTGTAAAACAAGTGGCTCCATTATCTAAAGAAAATGAAAAGCAAACACTGAACCGTGGTATATGGGTCGGAGGTATATCACATATTATCTCGTCGTTGTTTTCTACAATTGGAATTGTACCATTACCTGCATCAGCTGGATTTATTCAACTAACAGGACAAAGAAAAGTGAAGTCATTCCTTATAGCAAGTCTCATATTAGCAGGAATTTCTTTTATCCCCTCAATTGTAAGCTTTATATCCTTACTTCCAGGCCCTATTGCTAATGCTGCACTTTTAGCAACATTTGTCCAAGTAATAGGCATTTCATTTCAATCGATTTTACGTGAAGAATTAAATCAACGCCGATTAACTATATTAGGAATTACATTATTAATCAGTTTAGGAATAATGTTCCTTCCAGAAGGTGCATTTAGCGGTATTCCTTCTTCCTTACAATATGTTTTAAGTAACGGATTACTCGTAGGCACTATGATCAGTATTCTGCTAGAACAGTTTTGGAAAGAGTAAAGGGTTTATACAATGCAATAATACTCCTTGCTCAGTCCTAACAAAAAGGGATCACACCAGACGGTTGATCCCTTTTGTTTTATAATAATCTCTCTTATTTTCCTACAATATCTTTTGCTTATAAAGCTTTATGTTAACACAGCTATTGGTTAGCTTGTCCTGACATATTATGAATTTCCGTTCAATTTATCTAAGATACTCTTATCTATTTTTGTTTGATCCACTTTAGCTATTTTAGAAACAATCCCACGGCGATCTTCCCAATCAATCAAATAATATTGATTTTTTTCCAATTTATTTTGCACGGAAATTTTCAGTTTTCTTTCTTCCCCTTTTTTATCGTACACCTTCTCATCGTAAACATGATACGTAAGAATTTCTCCATTACTCAATTTTTCGTTTTCTACTGTAGAATCAGTCATTACCTTTACATAATATTCTTTAGTTGAATAGTACCCATTACCTGATTTCAGATAGTAGAAAGCACCTCCTATTATAGCTAATAACACAAAAATCCTAATGATCCATTTCATATGATAATACCTAACCTTTCTATCCTACTTGTAAAATTTATATTCATTCACATATAAATCTTCCTTACTTTAAGTATGCTTTATCTAAAAAGAGGGTACAATCCAGTTTCCTTACACCCACATTACACTTTTGTAATCCTATCATTTTGGATTAAAACATTTTTATCATTTTACAAAGCAAGCATAATTTTTTCGCAAACAAAAGAACCATACCCCTGCCAACCTGGAAAAGTTATAGTTCTTATCATATAAAATTGTAATTTGAATATTATTGCCGTAAACGCCAATCTCACAGGATTATTTGCATAAGGTGTTCAGCAATTTTGTCTCCACTTATCTTTTTATTTTTTCTTTTCTACCAGGGCTGCCGCCCACATTTTAACGAAAATATACGCTAAGGATTATCTTGCAGCGTAACAAGCTACTTCTCCCTTACATGTAGACACACTATACCGAATCTTAACTACATCACAACTTCTTATATGAGAACGGACGAAACCTACTTTGTCTAACACAATTGTGTTAGCTTATGAGTGGATAACCAAACCAGAATATAATGATTCCCTTACATTCGCCGTCCTAGTGTTCAACACGTCGCAGGACTGGGAGTAATGACATATCTGTGGAGCTATTACCAACAGCCAGAAAAATTAAGAGTTATCATGATGGGCGATCGCATAAAAAAAGCTGCTGCCCATAAAATACAGACAGCAACTTCAACTAGAGTAGCTAGCATAATTTACGCAAGCTACAGTATACATTTTGTAACTAATAAACAGCGATTGGCCCATAAGGACCCTTGATAATTTCTATTTTTGTTTCAAAAATATCTGTCAAAAGTGTTGGATCCATTACCTCTTCTACTGTTCCAAAAGCAGCAATTTGACCATCTTTCATAGCACAAATTTTGTCAGAGTACTTAGCCGCAAAATTTATATCATGCATAACTGTCAAAATTGTTCTTCCAAATTCATTAGCTGCACGTCTCAAATGCTCCATCATTTGAACAGAACGAGCAACATCAAGGTTGTTCAGAGGCTCGTCCAAAAGTACATATTCCGTCTCTTGGCACAATACCATCGCTACATATGCCCTTTGTCTTTGACCACCAGAAAGTTCATCTAAATATCTATTCTCTAAATTAGTTAAATCCAAAAAATCGATATATTTAGAAATAATAGATTCATCCTCTTTCGTTAATCTTCCTTTTGAATAAGGAAAGCGCCCAAATCCAACTAGTTGTCTAACAGTAAGCCTAGTTACAAAATGATTTTCTTGTCGCAATATAGTCAAAACTTTTGCTAAGTCTTTTGATTTGGATTCAGAAACATCCATATTTGCTACTTGAATGTGACCTTCATCCATATCTAAGAGTCTTCCAATCATCAAAAGTGTCGTGGACTTTCCAGCGCCATTTGGTCCAATTAAAGAAGTAAAGCCTGCTTTTGGTATTTCAATATCCAAAGGTCCTATTTTTACCTTATCACTATAGAACTTTTTAACGTTATCAATTTTTATCATAAAGCCCTCTTCCTTAAAACTATAGTTAAGAATATGATTCCACCAAATAATTCAATAATAACTGAAACTACACCTTGAGCATGGAATACATGATACATTAAAAAGTATGCACTCGTCATTATCAAAAATCCTATTGCAAAAGCCATTGGAAAAATATATCTATGATCATAAGTTGACGCCGCCTGATAACTCAAAGTTGCTACTAAAAAGCCATAGAAAGTAAGTGGCCCAATTAGAGCTGTTGAGATGGACATTAAAATAGCTACTAATACAAGCGTATAAATTACACTAGGTTGATATTTAACCCCGAAAGAAGTAGCAACATCCTTTCCTAGTGACAAAACATTCAAATTCTTAGAATGAGCAAAAATTAATACTGCTACAATTATGATCATAGGAATTACAATAGGAAAATATACAGGATCTGCATGATTAACAGAACCAAATAATCTTGCTTGTAAAATATCAAATTCTGAAGGCGCAAGTAGTTTTCTCATAAAAGTTGACACAGAATTTAGCCCGGTACCAATAATAATTCCAACTAAAAGCATAAGTTGTAAATTCCCGTATTTACCGGAAAGTAACCATCCATAAAGTATCAAACTCATGAAGACCATAACAACAACTTGGAATAAAAATGATCCAATTCCATTAAAATTTATTAACGCACTAGCACCAAAGAAGAATACTGTACTCGTTTGAATTGCTGAATAAAGTGATTCGAAACCTAAAAGTGAAGGAGTAATAATTTTATTATTCGTAATAGATTGGAAAGCAACTGTCGACAAGCTATGGCAAACCGCAGCAATAATCATTGCAACAATAGCTACTATCCTTCTCTTAACAACTGGGATAAAAGATGGTGAATCTATCGGAACTGGATTGTTATAAACTAAAAGTCCATATGAAGAAAGGAGACCTAAACCAATCAATGTTATCAGTAAAATCCAATAACGTCTTGCTTCCTTCTTAGAACGAAAAGCGCTAGCTGATCTACTTTCATTATGAAGGCTAGAATCGATTTCGACATTTTCTTTATTTCTATATTCTAATGTGATCATCGTAGCCTCCTTGGTTTTCTCTGTCTCAATAAAATAGTAATAAATACGACTGCTCCCACTGTTGCAAGTATTAAAGAAACAGGTAATTCAAAAGGCTGTATAATTGTTCGAGAAATGATGTCACAGGCAGTTATTGACCCCATTCCGATCACACAAACCCAAGGTAAATTACTCCTAAGATCATCACCTCTAAACATTGAAACGATATTTGGCACAATTAATCCTAAGAAAGGTAAGTGTCCAATAACAGCTGCAACAATTCCAACTGCAACAGAGATAAGACCAGTCCCAAAAAGAACAATTCTATTGTAATTAACTCCAAGGCTTGTTGCGACATCTTCTCCTAGTCCAGCTAAAGTCAATCTATTAGCATACATAAAAATAAGAAAAGTAATGATAACAATCAGCCATAAATATTCATATCTTCCCACCTGAATGTTAGCAAATGAACCTACGAACCAAGTTTCAATACTTTGTGTCTTTTGAAAAAGGAGTCCCAAAAAAGTAGACACTGCAGAAATAACTGCTCCAAGCATCAATCCAATAATCGGGACAATTAAAGACGAACGAAGTTTAACTCTTCTTAAAAATAAAAAGAAAATCATAGTTCCTATAAAAGAAAAAATGATTGCACCAGTCATTCTTTGCACTAAAGTCGGGGCAGGGAATAATAAATATACAAAAAGCAGGCCTAAGCCTGACCATTCAATAGTCCCCGTTGTAGTAGGTTCAACAAAACGATTCTGTGTAATAAGTTGCATGACGAGCCCTGCCATCGCCATTGCAGCTCCAGTAAGCATTAATGCAACTGTTCTCGGAACACGAGTTATGAAAAACATCTCCATTCCGTCCTCTTGTCCACGTATATCATAAACTCCAGTAAACAGTGATATAATCCCTAAAATTATAACAACTATAATCGCTATTATAAAAGATTTTGTCCATAATTTATTGTGATTATAAAACTGGGGTTGAGAAATATTCTCAACCCTAGAAATTATATTTTTTGACACTGTTTCGTACTCCTTTACACTACTTAGCTAAAGTTTTTGCAAGATTTCCAAACAACTCTATATAAGTCTGAATTGATTCATTTGTGTAAGTATCTTCTGGTGCATAAACAACTTGTTTTTTAGAAACAGCAGTTGTGTTTTGAAGAGCTGGTGATTTAGAAATAACATCCTTAGCAGGTGTTGAAGTAGCTGCATCAGATGTTGCAGCATCACGATCTAATACGAAAAGCCAATCAGGATTTGTTTGTGCAATAGCTTCAACAGAAACGTCATCACCTTTATGACCTGCAGTAGAATTTGAAACTTCTAGTGCTGGAACCCAACCGAAAATTTCATACATTGGTCCCCAAACACGACCAGAATGTGGAGCAGCAAAACCAATATTCCCACCAGTAACGATAACACTCATAACTTTATCTTTCCCGTTATAAGCAGATTTTGCAGTTTCAATAGATTTATCAAAATCAGCCACTAATTTTTTAGCTTCTTTATCTTTATCAAAGATTTTCCCTAAAGTAATTGTAGAATCTTTAAGTCCTTTTACTAAGTTTTTCCCAGGCGTAGTAGATTTCTCAGAAACATCAAAATTAAGATCAATAACAGCTGCTTTTGGCACTAATTTTTTGATCTCTTCGTAATGATCAGCAAATCTTTGACCAACGATTACAAGGTCAGGGTTTGCAGCTGCAATAATTTCTAGATTTGGTTCACGGTGATTCCCAATATTTTGAACTTTTTCATCCTTTTTATATGCTGAATCAGCAGGCATGATATCCTTTGGAGCAGCCGCTAATTTAATTCCCCAATCAGATAAAGTTTCAAAAGTTCTGTTATCCAAAGCAACTACATTCTTTGGGTTTACAGGGACTTTAACAGTTCCATGAGCATCAGTGATTTCAACCGTTTTTGGCTTATCACTACCATTATCTTTATTATTAGCCTTCGAAGTTTCTTTACTTGAATCTGAGCAAGCTACTAACATTAAAGTGAAAACTGCTAGAATACTCACTAATTTTAAAAGCATAGATTTTTTCATATGTATACTCCTTATAGTGTGATTTATTTCGAAAATGATGACATCCATAGATTGAATTAGAAGGTAACTTTTATTCAATTGAATCGCTATTGATAATCATTTTCATTTGAACATCCTGTTAATTAGTATAGTCATTAATTCTGTGAAAATCTTGTGAATGGTGTGAATTCATAAAATCAGGCATAAAAAGTAATATGTGACGTCAGGCGTGTTGATTAACCATGATTTCCTCTACAAAACACGCTCATTAATAGCTAATATTTTCATAATCCATTTTTTTACGTCTTTTAATACTTCTAAGAAACTATTTGATTATCACATTTAATAAAAAAACGAGTAAAACGGAATGAAATAGTTTTACTCGTTTTTTATTATCTTATTTTTATCAGTCAATCATTGAATAGCCTCTGCCATGTATCGTTTGAATATATCTGTCTTTCTTCTCGCACTTTAACTTTTTTCTTACATACCCAATATATAAATCTACTACATTTGGATTTACTACTACGTTATATCCCCAAACTTGATTCAAAAGCATCTCACGGCTCAATATTGTGTTTTTGTTTTTAATTAAAAATACAAGTAAATCATACTCGCGCTTAGTAAGTGAGAGATTTTCGCCACCTTTTTTCACAATATTGCTAGATGCATCAACAAAGAGATCTTTAAACTGAAAAAAATTCATCTCATTTTGCTGGATATAGTCACTTCTCCTTAAAATTGCTTGAACCCTTGCTACTAATTCTTCTTTCACAAATGGTTTTCTTATATAATCATCTGCTCCTGCTTGTAGCCCTGCTATGCAATCCTTACTAGAAATATTGTCGGTCACAATAATGATCGGTGTCGTTTTAACAAGTCGTATTTGTCTGCAAATTTCTGGTCCCGATATACTTAATGAGTCCCAATCCAATATGATAATATCCCAATCTTGTTCATATATTATATTTAAACCTTGGTTTTCATTGTGAAGTTTTAAAATGAAATAGCCTTCTTGCGTTAGACCGCTTACAATTTTCTTTGCTGAAGACCGTTCATTTTTAATCACCAACACCTGCTTCACCGATGGTTCACCTCTACTTCAATATAACTTATTTAGATAAAAAATTATCCCCAAAAAACAATTTAAGATTTATAAATTTAAAACCCCTAATTAATCCACTAAAACAGTTTATTAGGAGAACTCTATATAATCTTACAATAGGTATGGATAAAAACACAAAACATATGAAGATTCAAATAAAGCGAAGTGTTAATTAAATAGAGATGTTCATCCCCCACTGCTTATGAGTCCTCACCAATCAGGCTTTTACTGGATAAAATTGTGATAGTTAAGGGATAACACACAAGATGCATTGATGATGTAATTGAAAGAACCAAGAAATTAGATACATTCTATTTTTAGAACCATAACTTTGCCACAAACAAAAAGAACCATAACCTCGCCAACCTGGCAAAATTATGGTTCATATCACAAAAATAAAAAAACCACCAAATATGTATTGGTGGAGACGGTGGGAGTCGAACCCACGTCCAAAAATATCGGCACTTAAGCTTCTACGAGTGTAGTCGATATATTAGCATTTCGCAAACTCTTCGGCCTATCGACAGGCTTCCAAGTTGCTAGTCTGATTGTTCTCTTCCTTCGCCCTCAGACGGCGAACTCCGGCGTAGTCCACTTAGTTTGAGTCCCTTACCCTACCACATGGACGATGGAGGGAGGAACCTTTAGTGCAATTAAGCAGCTAAAGAAAGATTGTTTTGTTTGCCAATTATAGGCTTTGACGTTTTAACGAGGCCGATCCCCTCGACTCGCAACCTAAGCTCGAACTATCCCTGTCGAATCCGTAACGTCCCCATGATAAAAATGGAGCATACGAAGAAAATATCGTGATAGCTACTAAGAGCTGTTTTTCAATGTGCAATAACCTTACATAAGTTATTATATCATACGCGCGCCGTTTTACAAATGTAAATATCTGTATTACATCTTTTGGCGATCACGGAACACGCGTGCAATTTCACGTTTCGCTTCTTTCTCTTTTAAATCATGACGTTTATCATATTGTTTCTTACCTTTTGCTAAACCAAGTGCCATCTTTGCAAATCCATTTTTCAAATAGATTCTAAGTGGAACTAATGCGTAACCTGTTTCTTTTGCAGCTCCCGCTAGTTTATCAATTTCTTTTTTATGAAGAAGTAATTTTCTCGTGCGAAGCGGATCATGGTTGAAACGATTCCCTTGCTCGTACGTATTAATATGCATATTATGAACCCATACTTCACCATTATGTATACGTGCAAACGCATCTTTCAAGTTCACGCGACCAGCGCGAATCGACTTAATTTCCGTTCCTTGAAGGACAAGCCCTGCTTCGTATGTTTCTTCGATGAAATAATCATGAAATGCTTTTTTATTTTGTGCAATAACCTTACCTGTACCTTTTGGCATATAACGTCCCTCCTCTATTTTTACTATTGTAACAAATGTAAACAAAAAGCGAAAGTGGCTCGTTCAGAATGTGAGGTGGATGGAGCTTCTGACCTTGAGGCGCCCTTTGCCTCTGGGGAAGAAGCGAAGTCGCCAAACATTCTAGCCACTGTAGCTGGATTACACAAAAAGCGAAAGTAGCTCGCTCAGAATCTTTGGACATTGGAACTCCCGACAGAGAAGCGCTTTTTGCTTCGTTCGAGGGAGTGAAATGACCAATAAAAAGAAAAACGGCCCCGCTTTTCATCAAAGCGAAGCCACTCTTTTCTTACTTACGCTTTTTCTTTTTCTTCTTGAATCCTGGTACGTTTTCAAAGAATCCTTTTTTCTTCTTGCCATTACCATCTTTTTTCCCTGGCTGACTAGCGGACGTGGATGCTGATGCGGATCCTCTTCCTGTGCTGTTACCTTTGCCACCACGGTCAAATTTTCTACCTGTACCGCGTTCGCCGCCGCGCTCATTACTGCGCTCGCTACGTCCACCCCGTTTCTTTCTGCCTGTTCTTGGCTGTTCGATAACGACTGGACGATCTTTGAACTTACGGCGAGGTGTACCTTTCATGCCAACGATTTCAAAGTCAATTGCGCGCTCGTCTTTGTTTACGTTAATAACACGAATTGTAATTTCGTCACCGATGCGGAATACGTTACCTGTACGTTCTCCGATCATTGCGAAATGCTTCTCGTCGTAACGGTAGTAATCATCCGTTAAGTAACTAACATGTACAAGACCTTCAATTGTATTTGGAAGCTCTACGAATAAACCGAAGTTTGTTACAGAGCTAATCATACCGTCATACTCTTCACCGATCTTATCGACCATATACTCTGCTTTTTTCATTTCGTCTGTTTCACGCTCTGCTTCAACAGCACGACGTTCCATATTAGAAGAGTGCTCTGCAATCTCTGGTAAGTTTTCACGCCATTTCGCTTGTGTTTCACTGTCGACTTTACCGTTAATGACGTATTCACGAATCAATCTATGAACGATCGTATCTGGATAACGACGAATCGGCGATGTGAAATGCGTGTAGAACTCAGTTGATAAGCCGAAATGTCCTAAGCTTTCCGAATCGTAACGTGCTTGCTTCATAGAACGAAGCATAACCGTTGAAATTACTACTTCTTCAGGCTGTCCTTGAACCATTTCAAGAATTTGTTGCAATGCACGAGGATGTACTTCATTCGCACGTCCTTTTACCGCATATCCGAAGTTCGTTACAAACTCGAAGAATCGCTCTAACTTATCTTCTTTCGGATCTTCATGGACACGGTACATGAATGGTACGTTCATCCAGTGGAAGTGTTCTGCTACGGTTTCGTTCGCAACAAGCATAAATTCTTCAATTAACTTTTCTGATACAGAACGATCACGCATTACAACATCAGTCGGTTTTCCTTCTTCATCTACTAATACTTTTGCTTCTTTAAAGTCAAAGTCGATTGCACCACGGCGCATACGCTTTTCACGTAAAATTTGTGCCAATTGGCCCATCTCTTTAAACATTGGTACTAACGGTTCATAGCGCTTGATTAACTCTTCGTCCTCATCTTCTAAAATGCTTCTTACGTCAGCATATGTCATACGCTCTGTCGTTTTAATCACACTTTGGAAAATCTCGTGTTTGACAACATCACCTAAGTTGTTGATTTCCATTTCACAAGACAGTGTCAGACGGTCTACTTTCGGATTTAATGAACAAATACCGTTAGATAGACGATGTGGAATCATTGGAATTACACGATCAACAAGATATACACTCGTCGCTCTTTCCGCTGCTTCAACATCAATTGGAGAACCTTCTTCAACGTAATGACTTACATCCGCAATATGAACACCAAGCTTGTAATTACCGTTCTCAAGCTTCGTTACTGTAACAGCATCATCTAAGTCCTTCGCGTCTGCACCATCAATCGTTACAATCATTTGGTCACGTAAATCACGGCGATCTTTCAAGTCTTCTTCTGAAATCGTTTCTGGTACACTGTTTGCATGCTCCATCACTTCCTCAGGAAATGCTAAAGGTAAATGATGTTTATGGATGACCGATAAAATATCTACTCCTGGATCATTTTTATGACCTAAAATTTGAATAACTTCACCTTCCGCACTTAAACGATTCTCTGGATAGCTCGTAATTTTAACAACTACTTTATGGCCTTCTACAGCACCCATGGATGCGCTTTTCAAGATGAAAATATCACTTGTCCAACGCTTATTGTCAGGTATAACAAACCCAAAGTTTTTCGATTCTGTATATGTACCAACTAGTTCTTTCGTTCCACGTTCTAAAATGCGTACAATTGAACCTTCTTGACGTGAACCACTTGATTGTGAACTTAGGCGTGCTAATACTGTATCACCGTGAAGTGCACCGTTTAATTCTGTAGGAGGAATGAAAAGATCATCATCTCCCGTTTTCTTCTCTTCTGGCACAACGAAAGCAAAGCCACGCGCATGTCCAATTAACTTACCACGCACTAAATTCATCTTTTCAGGAAGACCATAACGATTGCTACGTGTACGAATAACAAGTCCCTTCTCTTCCATCATTACAAGTGCCTTTACAAAATCTTTAAAGCCCTCAGAACCTTCAATTCCAAATGCCTCTTCTAACTCTTGTATCGTTAACGGTTTATACGCTTCTTCTCTCATAAATAATAACAACTTATCAATATTTTCTTGTATGATTTCTTCCAAGCAAAAATACCTCCTTTAAACCCTTATATTATTTAGTGTATCCGAAAGATGGGGGATGTATAAAGCGAAAATTCAATACTCCCCTAATGATTTTTTTACAGTTTCCATAAAAATTTCCTTATGAAAAAAAGAGGCAACTAGATCTTACCAATCTAGTTGCTCCAAGAAGTTATATACATCCTCATGTAGCTCGTCACGTTGCTTATCAAGTGTAATGACATGCGTAGAGTCTTCATACCATTTAATGTCCTTTAACGTTGATTCTACACCGTTATAAATAATGTTAGCACTATCCGTATTAATCATTTCATCATGACGCGCTTGTACAACAAACGTCGGTGCATAAATCATATCAACATTATTACGTACATCAGCAATTAGCTCTTGTAATGCTTTTAATGTATTCATCGGTGTCTGTTGGAATTCCAACATTTCTTGTTCAATTTGCTCTGGTGATTTTTGCTCACGCTTTTTATATTCGCGAGCATATGCCAATATACCTTGGTACATTGTTTCTTCACTCTTAATATACATCGGTGCACACATTGGTACCACACCTAAAACAGGGATTGTATATGCTAATTTCAGAGAAAATACTCCGCCTAGTGACAAACCAACGACAGCAATTTTCTCAAAGCCTTTATCTTTTAAAAGCTGATATGCCTCCGTTACATCTTGCCACCAATCTGTAGGACCTGTATGAACAAGTTCTTCTGGTGGTACGCCGTGTCCTTTATAAATTGGCGCATGACAAGTATAGCCTTTCTTTTCTAAGAAACGCCCTAACATACGTACATCAGCTGAGTTTCCTGTGAATCCATGTAGTAATAAAACAGCGCGGTCTCCACCCTCAAATGTAAATGGTTTCGGAGATGCTAATTTCATCATGTACTTCTCCTCTTTCTCTTCTGTAATCTAGTCGTATTCTTTCTATATCTTAGTGTACCATATTTATATTTCTATAATCTAATTAGAAACTTTTTTCAAATAACAAAATAAAAAAAGAAGAACCATTAGTACAAACTACTAACGCTTCTTCTTTCAATTCTATAAGTTTAAGTACGTAACAGCAATTGTTAATACAAAGAACAATACAGCTAAAACAATTGTAATACGGTTTAATACCGCTTCAATTCCACGTGCTTTTTGCTTACCAAATAATTGCTCTGCACCGCCGGAAATTGCACCTGAAAGGCCTGAGCTATTACTAGACTGCATAAGTACCATAACAATCATTAAAATCGATACAATAATAAGTAAAACGGATAATAACGTATGCACTTGGCGTACCTCCTACAAAGATTCAGTTATTTTAACTGTAGCATAAATCCTATAGAAAAGCGAGAGCTATAGAGTCGCTCTCGCTTTTCTTCTATTACATAAACATCATTGCAAATAACGGTCCGAGCAAACATGTCAAAATTGCTGTTAATGTCATTGTTACCGATCCAATAACACCTTCATGTTCGTTATTTTTCATTGCTCTCATAACACCCATAATATGAGAAGCACATCCAAATCCGATACCTTTACCAACCGAGTTTGTAACGCGGCTCCATTTTAATAAAATTGGACCTGTAATCGTTCCAGTAATACCTGCGATAACTACGAATGCCGCTGTTAAGGATGGAACACCACCAACTTGTTCAGAAACGCTCATCGCAACCGGCATTGTCACTGATTTTGGTAATGAAGATAAAATTAAACTTTTATCTGTTCCCATAAGTGAGGCAATAGCAAAATCACTCGCAATCGCAACTGTTGTACCTACTAATACTCCGCCCGCAATCGGTACAACATATTTTTGCAGCACATGACGTTGTTTGTAAAGCGGGATTGCAAATGCTACAACACCTGGTCCAAGTAACTTCGCAATCCAGCCACCAC
Source organism: Bacillus toyonensis BCT-7112 (assembly GCF_000496285.1). Classification (GTDB taxonomy): domain Bacteria; phylum Bacillota; class Bacilli; order Bacillales; family Bacillaceae_G; genus Bacillus_A; species Bacillus_A toyonensis. Next base: position 2,251,292 of record NC_022781.1, read on the forward strand.
CGCTTTCCATATAATGTTGATATGGTATATCAAGCACAATAAATAAGAAAGCCATTAATCCTGTCGCTACAAGCATTGGAATAGTAAATGGTGTTGGAAATAATTGATAGATTTTTTTAGATAATTGATATAATAGCACCGTAAAAAGAACCCAACCGATTCCGATTAATATTTGACTCATCACGACTCCCTTTCCTTTCTATTCGCAAGATATTGCCCTGTATGTCCTGCGACAATGATAATTAAAAACGTACTCGCTACAACTGTAATGAAAAGAGAAATTCCTTTACTCATAAAAAAAGCACCGTAATTCATTAAGCCAAGCGTTGGCGGAATTAATAAAAACGGCATAATAGCGACGAGTGTTTCCGCTCCTAAATCAAACCATTTCACTGGAAGTACTTTTAGGCTAAGTAAAAAAAGTAAAAGAAACATCCCAATCAAGCTTCCTGGAATTGGAATATTCAACATTTCTTGCACCCAAGTTCCAACCATATAAAACACATAAAGAGCAGCAATTTGGACAAGGATCTTTGTAAATTTCATGTTCATCATCCCTCATGTTTATACGATCTTCTGTTAATATCTTTATCATAGTATAAATTGTAAAAAGCTGCAATTTATCAACTTGACAGCAAAAACAGCCTATGTTATACGCTTACAACCTTGATATGACTGCATTTCCAAACAAAAATTACGTCAAAAACATTGACCTAATATAAAAAGTTTTTATTTTCTGAATTTACGATACTATTATTTCAATAAAATAATCTTTTTATCCTTAAACTTACATATATATAAAGTGAAACTTTAATCAATGAGGGTGTCCTCATCCCTATTGATTATTAGCCCTCACCAAGCAAGTTTGTACGGGATAAACAAGATAGGTGGTGAACATATGCCCAAAAAAGTTCTCATTTTTTGTGATCCTGGGATTGATGATACGATGGCTCTCCTCTTAGCATTCTTTATCGATGAAATAGAAATAGTCGGTATCGTTGCTGATTACGGCAATGTTCCAAAAAAAATGGCCGTAGAAAATGCTCATTTTCTTACAAACGAAGTAGAGGGTAGAAATATCAAAATCTTTGGTGGATCAGAACGGCCAATTACTGGTGCCCCTCCTGCTTTTTTTACAGATGTACACGGGAAACAGGGACTCGGCCCAATTATTCCAAAGGAGAATGTGACTAACGAAGAAATGGAGAATTTTTTTGAAGTTATTCCTCTTATTGAACAGTATAAAGATGAATTAATCATCGTAAGTTTAGGAAGGCTTACCTCCCTAGCAATTTTATTTATCGTATGTAAACAATTAATGGAGCAAATTAAATCTTTCTACGTAATGGGCGGTGCTTTTCTCCATCCTGGTAATGTTACCCCTATTTCCGAAGCAAACTTTTATGGCGATCCTACTGCCGCTAATATAGTCCTTCAATCCGCAGCTAACATGTACATATACCCATTAAACGTCACCCAATACTCCATCATTACACCAGAAATGGCCGAATACATCGAGGCAAAAGGAAAAGCTCCACTTGTCAAACCGTTATTCGATCACTATTACTACGGATATTATAAAGACGCCCTACCACATTTAAAGGGCAGCCCCTTCCATGACACAATACCAATACTCGCTTTACTTGATAACGCTATGTTTACATATCACAAATCACCTATCGTTGTCATGACAGAATCTTATGCACAGGGGGCAAGTATTGGAGAATTTCGCTCTTTAGGAGAATCTAAACCATTTATTGATTGGCCGAGTCATCAAATAGCAATTGATTTTGATTATAATCGCTTCTTCAAACATTTCATGTCACTTATGACGGGCGAACAATTTTAGCATAAAAAAACAGACCGTGATTTCTCACGGTCTGTCGTTTATTTTCTACAATTATCGTTTGATGTTATAGAAAGATTTGATGCCATCGTAAACAGCGATTTCGCCTAATTCGTCTTCGATGCGTAATAATTGGTTGTACTTAGCAATACGGTCAGTACGGCTCATAGAACCAGTTTTGATTTGGCCAGCGTTAGTTGCAACTGCGATGTCAGCGATTGTAGCATCTTCAGTTTCACCAGAACGGTGAGATACAACTGCTGTGTAACCAGCACGTTTAGCCATTTCGATAGCTTCGAAAGTCTCAGTTAAAGTACCGATTTGGTTAACTTTAATTAAGATTGAGTTAGAGATACCTTTTTCGATACCTTCAGCAAGTTTTTGAGTGTTAGTTACGAATAAATCGTCACCAACTAATTGTACTTTATCACCGATACGCTCAGTTAATAATTTGTGACCATCCCAGTCGTTTTCGTCTAAACCATCTTCGATAGAGATGATTGGGAAGTCTTTGCAAAGCTCTTCGTAGAAATCAACCATTTCTGCAGAAGTTAAGCCAGTACGGCCTTCGCCTGCAAGGTCATATTTACCAGTTTCTTTGTTGTAGAACTCAGAAGAAGCAACGTCCATTCCTAAGAATACGTTCTCGCCAGCTTTGTAACCAGCTTTTTCGATAGCTTCGATGATTACTTCTAGAGCTTCACGGTTAGAACCAAGGTTTGGAGCGAATCCACCTTCGTCACCTACTGCAGTATTAAGACCTTTGTCATGTAATACAGCTTTAAGTGCATGGAATACTTCAGCACCCATACGGATTGATTCTTTGAATGTTGGAGCACCAACTGGTAAGATCATGAACTCTTGGAAGTCTACGTTGTTATCAGCGTGAGAACCACCGTTGATGATGTTCATCATTGGAGTTGGTAATTGTTTTGCATTGAATCCACCAAGGTAACGGTATAATGGAAGACCTACGAAGTCAGCTGCTGCATGAGCTACTGCCATAGATACACCAAGGATAGCGTTAGCGCCTAGTTTACCTTTGTTTGGAGTGCCATCTAATTCGATCATAGCACGGTCGATACCAGCTTGGTCAGTTACATCGAAACCAGCGATTTCTGGAGCGATAATTTCGTTAACGTTGTTTACTGCGTTAATAACACCTTTACCAAGGTAACGAGATTTGTCACCGTCACGTAATTCTACTGCTTCGTGCTCACCAGTAGATGCACCACTTGGTACGATAGCGCGTCCGAAAGCGCCGCTTTCTGTGTAAACTTCTACTTCTACAGTTGGGTTACCACGAGAGTCAAGGACTTCGCGAGCATAAACATCAATAATTGTTGACATAATAAATTCTCTCCTTTTTATATAAGCAAATTATTTAATAATTGTTTTACCTGTCATTTCTTTCGGTTGTTCCACATTTAAAAGTGTAAGCATTGTTGGGGCGATATCTCCTAAAATACCACCTTCACGAAGCTCTACATCATTTTTTGTAACGATGAAAGGAACCGGGTTAGTTGTATGAGCTGTCATAGGCCCGCCATCAGCAGTTAACTCCTGATCAGCATTACCATGGTCAGCAGTAATAAGTGCTACACCATCTTTTGCAAGAATCGCTTCTACAACTTTTCCTAAACATTCGTCAGTTGCTTCTACTGCTTTAATTGTTGGTTCCATCATCCCAGAATGGCCAACCATATCACAGTTCGCAAAGTTAAGAATGATAACATCATGTTTATCATTTTCGATTTCATTTACTAAAGCGTCCGTTACTTCGTAAATGCTCATTTCAGGTTTCAAATCATACGTTGCAACCTTTGGTGAGTTAATTAAGATACGCTCTTCTCCTGGGAATTCAGCCTCACGACCACCGCTAAAGAAGAATGTAACGTGCGGATACTTTTCAGTTTCCGCGATGCGAAGTTGCTTTAATCCCGCTTGCGCAACAACTTCACCTAAAGTGTTATCAAGGTTCATTGGCTTAAATGCCACGTAACCATCTACAGTTTCACTGAAGTGTGTCATACAAACGAATTCAGGAATGTGAGGTACTTTTTCACCACGATCGAACTCACGGAAGTCTTCGTTTGTAAATACACGAGCAATTTGAATTGCACGGTCTGGACGGAAGTTATAGAAAATAACTGCATCATCATCATTGATTGTTGCAACTGGCGTGTTATCTTCGTTAACAATTACAGACGGCAATACGAATTCATCATAGATACCGTTCGCATAAGAGTCTTCTACACACTCTTCTGCTGATTTATAAGTAGGGCCTTCACCATTCACCATAGCACTGTAACATTTTTCTACGCGATCCCAACGCTTGTCACGGTCCATGGAGTAATAACGACCAGAGATAGTCGCGAATTGTCCTACACCTGTTTCTTTAATTACTTCATTTGTTGCATCGATATAACCTTTTGCTGTTTGTGGTCCAACATCGCGGCCATCTAAGAACGCATGGATATAAACTTTCTCCACGCCTTCTTTTGCTGCTAAGCGAAGAAGAGCAAACATATGGTTCATGTGACTGTGCACACCACCGTCAGAAAGTAAACCGAATAAATGAAGAGCAGTACCTTTTTCTTTCACGCTTTTAATTGCATTTTGGAATGTTTCGTTCTGATCGAACTCACCTTCACGAATTGCAACGTTTACGCGTGTTAAGCTTTGGTATACGATGCGGCCAGCACCGATATTTAAGTGACCAACCTCAGAGTTACCCATTTGACCTTCTGGAAGACCTACTTCCTCACCACAAGCTGTAAGCGTTGTATGAGGGAATTTGTTCCAGTAACCATCAAAATTAGGTTTCTTAGCTTGTGCTACAGCATTCCCATGAGTTTCTTCACGAAGTCCGAAACCGTCAAGAATGATTAAAGCTGTTGGCTTTCTCATTTTACCGCCCCCAGAAGACCTAAGAACGAAGCAGGCTCTAAGCTAGCACCGCCAACTAAAGCGCCGTCGATGTCAGATTGTGCCATATACTCTTTAATGTTTTCTGGTTTTACGCTACCGCCGTATTGAATACGAACAGCTTCTGCAGCTTCTGGAGAAACAGCTTCTGCAACAACTTTACGGATGTGCGCACATACTTCGTTTGCATCTGCAGAAGAAGATGATTTACCTGTACCGATAGCCCAGATTGGCTCATAAGCGATAACAGTTGCTTTAACTTGCTCTTCTGTTAAACCTGCAAGTGCTTTTGTCACTTGACCTGCTACTAGATCAAATGTTTTTCCGCTTTCGCGCTCTTCTAAAGTCTCACCACAACATACGATTGGTGTTAAACCATGTTCAAATGCTGCAAGAGTCTTTTTGTTTACTGATTCGTCTGTTTCAGCAAACATTTCACGACGCTCAGAGTGGCCAAGTACTACGTAGCCTACTTTTAAGTCGCTAAGTGCTACTGGGCTAATTTCGCCAGTGAATGCACCATTTTTTTCGAAGTGCATGTTTTGTGCACCTACTTGTAAGTCAGTTCCTTCAGTTGCTGCTACTAAGCGCTCTAAGAATAGAGCTGGAGAGCAAACTACTGCATCAACAGCTGAAGCTGCTGGGATTTGACCTTTAACTTCCTCTACGAAGCTAACTGCTTCAGATAGAGTTTTATTCATTTTCCAGTTACCTGCGATAATTGGTTTACGCATGCTTTGCACCGTCCTTTTTCTTTGGCTGCTACTTATTTGTCGTTAAGACAAACTACACCTGGAAGCTCTTTACCTTCCATGAATTCTAATGACGCACCGCCGCCAGTAGAAATGTGGCTCATTTTATCAGCCATACCGAATTTTTCAACAGCTGCTGCAGAGTCACCACCGCCGATAACAGAGTATGTATCTTCTGCATCTGCTAATGCTTGTCCTACTGCTTTTGTACCTTCTGCGAATGGAGTCATTTCGAATACACCCATTGGTCCATTCCATACAACAAGCTTAGAGTTTTTAATTACATCTGCATAAATTTCACGTGTTTTAGGACCGATGTCCACACCTTCCCATGTAGAAGGAATAGAGTCGATACCAACGATTTGAGTTGTTGCAGTTTCAGAGAATTCCTCTGTGATTACAACATCAACTGGCATGTAGAAGTTTACGCCTTTTTCTTTTGCAAGTTGCATAAATTCTTTAGCTAGTTCGATCTTGTCGTCTTCACATAGAGATAGACCAATTTCATGACCTAAAGCTTTAACGAATGTGTAAGCAAGTCCGCCACCGATGATTAAGTTATCTACTTTGTCTAATAGATGACGAATTACACCGATTTTATCTTTTACTTTCGCACCACCAATGATAGCTGTGAATGGACGTTCTGGGTTAGAAAGTGCTTTACCAAGTACATCTAACTCTTTTTCCATTAATAAACCAGATACTGCTGGTAGGTAGTCTGCGATTCCTGCTGTAGAAGCGTGAGCACGGTGAGCTGCACCGAATGCATCGTTTACGAAGATGTCAGCAAGAGCTGCAAATTCTTTCGCAAGTTCTGCATCGTTCTTTTCTTCGCCGGCATAGAAACGTACGTTTTCAAGAACTAATACGTCGCCTTCGTTCATTGCTGCAACCATTTCTTGTGCAACTGGTCCGAATGCTTCGTCTGCTTTTTTAACATCTTTACCAAGAAGCTCGCCTAAACGTGCTGCTACTGGAGTAAGACGTAATTCTTCTACTGCTTGACCTTTTGGACGGCCTAAGTGGCTTGCTAAAATAACTTTCGCACCTTGCTCTACTAAATATTGAATTGTAGGAAGAGCTGCACGGATACGAGTTTCATCTGTAATTTTGCCTTCTTTCATAGGTACGTTGAAATCAACGCGGCAAAATACACGCTTACCTTTTAAATCTACGTCACGAATTGATTTTTTGTTCATTGGATTTCCCTCCGACTACTAGTTAGGATTGACAAAACCCATTCAAAAGCTTAACACATTTGCTTCTAAAACGAAAGAAGAGAGAGAGGGAACAAACCCTCTCCCTCGTTTTGTCATTGATTGCTTATATACTTAAGAATTAAAGACCTTTAGAAGTCATGTATGCAGCTAGGTCTACTACGCGGTTAGAGTAACCAGTTTCGTTATCGTACCAAGAAAGTACTTTAACCATGTTACCTTCCATTACCATTGTAGATAATGCATCGATTGTAGAAGAAGCTGTACATCCGTTATAGTCGATAGATACTAATGGCTCTTCGCTGTATCCAAGGATACCTTTTAATTCGCCTTCAGCTGCTGCTTTGAATGCTGCGTTTACATCTTCAACTGTTACTTCTTTGTCAAGTTCAACAACTAAGTCAACAAGAGAAACGTTAGCAGTTGGAACACGTACAGCGCCACCGTTTAATTTACCTTTAAGTTCTGGTAATACTAATGCTACAGCTTTAGCAGCACCAGTAGATGTTGGGATCATGTTTTCAGCTGCTGCACGAGCACGACGTAAATCTTTGTGTGGTAAGTCTAAGATTTGTTGGTCGTTAGTGTAAGAGTGAATTGTTGTCATCATTCCGCGTTTTACGCCGAATTTTTCGTTTAATACTTTAGCGAATGGAGCTAGACAGTTTGTAGTACAAGAAGCGTTAGATACTACATTGTGGTTAGCTGCATCGTATTGTTCGTGGTTAACACCCATAACTACAGTGATATCTTCGTCAGAAGCTGGAGCTGAGATGATAACTTTCTTAACTGATCCACCTAAGTGTTTCTCAGCGTCTGATTTTTTAGTGAAACGGCCAGTAGATTCTACTACTACTTCTACTCCGTAGTCGCTCCATGGTAATTGAGCTGGGTCACGCTCAGCGATAACTTTAATTTCTTTACCGTTAACAACGATGCTGTTTTCGTTAGCAGATACTTCTGCATTTAAAGTTCCGTGAACTGTGTCATATTTTAAAAGGTGAGCTAATGTTTTAGCATCTGTTAAGTCGTTGATTGCTACTACTTCTACCTCAGAGTTGTTAAGAGCTGCGCGGAATACGTTACGTCCGATACGTCCAAATCCATTAATACCAATTTTAGTCATTTGAATTTCCTCCTTGGGGGATTATATTAAAGGGTAATACCCTTTGTTAATTGTTTTGCTGCACCTTCATCTGTAATTAGAATTGAAGTGTGCCCTTGCTTTATTACAGCCTGTATTGCCTTTGCCTTTGAAGAACCTCCAGCGACTGCAACAACGTGAGATACATTTTGTAAATCTTCAAGTTGCATACCAACTGTTCTTACTTTATGAACAACATTTCCTTGTTCATTAAAGTAGTAACCGAAAGCTTCGCCAACTGCTTCGTTTGCTTGAATCTTTAACCAATCTGCTTCCGAAGTACTTCTGCGACGTGCCATTGTTAACGCATCACCGATTCCATGAATGACGATATTGGAAGATCGAATCAACTCAAGAACTTCTTTCACGGAGGGCTCTGTCACAATAGACGCATATGCTTCGCTACTAACATGGTCTGGAACATACAATAAGCGATAATTACTCATCGTATTTTGCGCCATCTTGGCACAAATGGTATTGGCTTCTAATTCAACACCTTCTCCAATTCCACCACGTGCTGGGACAAATAGCATATGTAAATCTTTGCAATCAAGTTGCATCATGTCCGCAGCAGCAGCTAGCGTAGTTCCTCCAGCCACAGCAACGATATTATTCGCTGTCAGACGGTCTTTTATACAAGTCACACAAGCACGGCCCATCTCCAGTTTGACCCACGGCGATTCATCACTATCACCAGGGACAACGAAAACTTCATCCAAGTCTAATGTTTCCTTAAGTTGCTTTTCTAAAACCTTTAACCCGGAAATTTCTTTCATAAAGTCTTCCAAAGCAAGAACTAAAGCTGTTCCTTCTTCTGTCAAAGTCATTCCAGAAGAAGCGACGTGAACTAAGTTTTGTTCTTTCAAAACTTGAACTTCACTTCGCAATACTCGTTCTGTCATACCGAGACTTGCTGATAAGTTTCTTCTTCCAATCGGCTGCATGAGCCTAATGTATTGAAGAATTTGCATTCTCGTTTGCATAACAGGTAGCAGATCAGGTAATAATTTTTTTGTGTTCTGAATCCATGAGCGCATATCTTTTCTCCTCACTACATTGGTTCATTTTTCCCTCGTGGTCACTTTACGTCCCGTAGTGACATTTTGTGTCCCACATAGGTTAAAAAAATAATCCCTGCTACGTGTATTATTGTAACAGGAGATAGAAACTTATTCAACTCTTAACTGCATTCTTTATATAGTTTATTATGACACCTTTGTGAATGTTACCATATTCTACTTGTTTTCCGCCTATTTCTACAACCGGAATCATTAAATGATATTTTTCTAAAAGGTCATTATCTTCATATATATCTATTTCCTTGATTTGAAAAGAATATTCACATTGTACTTCTTGTAAAACTTGTTTCGCCTGCACGCAAAGACCACAATCTACTTTTGTATATAGTACAACTTTCATCTTCTTCACCTATCCGATCGTTTTTCGTAATGATGAAGCTGGGATATGCATTTGTTCTCTATACTTCGCCACTGTTCTTCGAGAAATAACAATTTCATGCTCTTCTTCTAATAATTTTGAAATCTTTTGATCTGAGAGTGGCTTTTTCTTGTTCTCTGCTTCCACAAGCGTTTGAATAAACTGTTTCACTCGCTTTGTTGAAACTGCCTCATCCTCTGTCGTCGAAACTGCATTACTAAAGAACGATTTCATCTCAAATAAACCGTGTGGTGTTTGCACATACTTATTTCTTGTTGCACGACTAATCGTAGACTCATGCACACTTAGCTCTTCCGCCACCTCTTTTAAAGCGAGTGGCTTCAAATACGCTGGACCTTCCCAAAAGAAATCACGTTGTTTTTCCATAATAATCGTCATCACTTGCAGAAGTGTTTGTTTTCTCTGTTTCAAACTGCGCATAATCCATTGCACATGCTGATACTTTTCTGAAACGTAAGATGCTACTTCACTTTCACTATTATTAAGAAGTGCACTGTACTCAGAGTGAATTTCAATTCTCGGCATATTTCTCTCATTCATCTGTAAAACGAGGCGATCGCCTTCTTTTTTCACTGCCATGTCAGGCACAATATACAGTGGTTTATCCGAAGAATACGCAAGGCCTGGTTTCGGCTGCAATGATGTAATACAGTTCACCGCCGATTGTAATTCTTCATTACTACACTTCAGCACATGAACGAGCTTTCGCCAATCCTTCTTCACGAAATAAGCAAAGTGCTCCTCTACAATATCTTCCGCTAATCCATCCCTTCTTTGTAAGCGCTTCAATTGTAAAATAAGACATTCCTGAATATTACGTGCTCCTACCCCTGCTGGCTCAAGTGATTGGACAATCTCTACAGAGCGATCGACTACATGAAGCGGTGCAGAAAGGAGGTCTGCTAACTCTTCATTCGTTTCTTGTAAATACCCATTTCCATCCATGTTCATAATAATGAAAGAAGCTACTTTTCGCTCTTCTTCTTCTATTTTATAATACTGTATTTGATTTAATAAATGTTGCTGAATCGTCATGGAATCCACACTGTAGATTTCCATCTGATTATCGACTTGTTTGCTGGTACTTTTACTTTTGTTAGAGCTCTTCTTCTCCCTCTCAAAACCACCTAACTCAATAAGGGGATTCTCTAACGATTGCTCATACAAAAACTCCGATAATTCTTGTACATTATACTGAAGCATTGTAATCGCTTGCCTTAACTCTTGTGTCATTGCCAAACGTAAGCTTTGTTCTTGTAAAAGACTTGCCTTCAAACTAATCTCCCCCTTGTTTCTATTGTACAATAAGTTTGGTAAAAGGAGAATCCTATCGCAGACACCCATTCCAAAATATTATTAATTTATATGTATTAATGAGATTTACAACTTACAACCGAAATTTGAATAATATTGAAAGAAAATAATAGTGCACAAAAATTAGAACCACATACTAATAGTAAATCTTATCACTAGATATAACAATAGGGAAATAAAAAAGAAGATAGAATAAAACTCTATCTTCTCGTGTATAAAACAATAAAATTTCATAGAAAACAACAAATCTTTAACTATAAATATTGAAAGAACTAAATTTATAACGTAAAATTTTCCATTATATACAACAATTAGAACGGGAGATGAATCATGCAAAAAATACTTCGAAGTATACCTTCATTAGGAGTTAACCTGGCATCATGTATCATTCTGCTAATCATGTGTTGGAGTATCTTTCAACAACAAGATTTGGCATTTAGTCCTTTTATCATCTTTGGGATATGTGCTTTCATCATTTTCATATATGCCCTCGTTTTCTTAACAAGAAATATAAGCACAAAAAAATACGTCTATACGATAAGCATCGTTTATCTACTGATATCTATCATAATTATTAAATTAGTCCCTTCGTCTCCAATTTCTGATTTTCAGTACATGTTGGATGGAGCTAAAGAATTAGCCGCTGGCAACATGAAAGCCATTAAGGATAATCAGTACTTCTTTTGGAATACTACTCAGTTGGGCTTTACAATTTACGAGGCACTTGTTCTTACATTAACCTCACATAGTTACTTTGCCTTACAGTTCTTGAATATTGTGTATACATTGCTAACAGGTTTAGCTATTTTTTACATAGCTAAACACCGATTAAACAATGAAACCTTCGGGCGATTTGGTTTCATTTTATACGTAACATCTATTAACTTATTTTTACTAGTCCCTGTGCTCACAAATCAGCATCTTTCTATGATGTTGTTTTCTTGGGGAACGTATCACCTATTAGCACGCGATGAAAATAAAAATTACATAAATATGGTTTTTGGTGGTCTGCTATTCGCTTTAGGAAATATTATTTATCCTATTGGGATCCTATTTTTAATAGCTGCCGGGCTTTTCCTTTTATTCTTTCACAGCAATATTTTAAAAAGGAATTTCATTTCTTCTATAACATTTATTTCTACATACTTAGTTATCTTATATACTTTAGCCTATATTCCTGTAATGCTTAATATTTCACATAACCCAATAACCAATGCGGATTCTGGCTGGAAATTTGTTATAGGCTTGAATAAAGAATCTAACGGCCAATATTCCTTAGAGGACTTCGCTAAATTAAGACAAAGTATTGTCGATTTTGATATAGAGGAACATAATCGAATTCAAAAACAATTAATTAAAGAAAGAACCGAAAATTTAACCGACCTTATCCCTCTTATGAACAAAAAAAATATTATTATGTGGGGTAGTCCAACAGATTCTTATGCATATATCCCTATAAATGATATCGCCAGAAATACTATCAACGATGTTTCATTTATAAAACTAGACTTTATACACTATGTATCGATTATGTTGCTGAGCATGGGTTCTGTCTTTATTTTTCTTTTCAGTTCTCCATTTAAAAATTTAAACATGAAGTATTTTCAAATTCTGATTATCGGTGCTTTTCTCATTTACTTAGTGACTGAAGTTCAAATTCGTTATCGCTATTTCTTCTTCCCGATCTTCATTATACTTGCAGCCTTTACTTTGCAATATATAATGAATTTATCATTATTTAAAATGAATAAAGCGCAATCTGGTTCAACGGCATCCACTGATTCATAACCCTTACCAATCTGGTATTTACGGGACAAACAATACAATTATGAATAAAAAAACCCCTAACTTACAACGATGTAAGTTAGGGATTTTTAACGCGCCCAGAGGGATTCGAACCCCCGGCAGACGTGGTACCGGAAACCACCGCTCTATCCGACTGAGCTATGGGCGCATGATTATAAAATACACTTCATTTTCTCTTCATAATAATAGCAATAAAAACCATTTAAATCAATAAAAACTCTTTGATAACACATTGTACATACGCTTTTTCCTGCATAAAAACGCCCCCTAATTTCTACATTTAGGAGGCAATTCTTAACCATCTTATTTATCTAGTTTCTTTTTAATCCCTTTTGGAATTTCATTTGGCTGTACTTCTTAGTATGTTTCAATATATTCACCTTTTGTTTTAACCTTTACATATGCCCCTTCTCTAAGTCCACGCGACGCATAAAACTTAACATCTCTTTCTTCACCCGAAGCGGATTAACCAGTAAATTTATAGTCTCCAGCTACCTCTCCAACTGTGGATAATCGGCCGGATTCTTTCGCTTTTACATATACAAAGTCTTCTTTCACAAGCGGATTATATCTATCAATCACCTCATTATGAGAAAAGCTTGCCACACCAATAACTAATATAAAAATTCCAATTAAACCCATTTTCCTCTCCTTAACATATCCTTTTAACTTGCTTTACATTCTTTATTCTATGAGAAAAAGTTTTTCCACTATCGCTTACCCTTACGTATTCATTACAAAATTGTAATCTACACGTGTAATACACCTAAATTTTCCAATCATAAATTCACCTCAACTCACAAATTATAAACTTTGAATTGATATTCCAAAGGGGGCTTCATTCAATGACTGTAATTACAAAACTAAAGCAAACTGTTTCTGGATTAAAAAGTGCACAAGCTAGCTTAGAGGGATTCGCTCTTGATACGGATAACCAACAAGCAAAGCAACTTTTCCAAACAGCTGCAGAGCAAACGCAAACTATTATTGATTCTTTAAACCCACGCGTTGAAGAAGTCCAACAAGAAGAACCACAATATTCACAGCAATAACCGAAAGTACCATTTCATCTAATGGTACACAATTTGAGAAAAAGGGTGATATGCAATCATCCTTTTTCTCACATTACATAATGCAGATAGAAATGGAATGATTATAATGCGAAAACTCGGAATCATAACCGCGTTATTTATGCTGCTATTCGGTTCACTTACCGGATGTGATAATAGCCCGTTAGATAAAAAGGTAAAGAAAGAAGAAGCGAAGCGAACAGATGAGAAAAAAGGTCCTAAATTAACAAAAATGAGTACAGAATCCTTTAATCAATCTATATCGCAAGACGCTAAGAAAAGAGCTCTTGCTATGGAGGGAATTATAGAAGCTACCGCAGTTAATACAAATTTAGATCTTTACATAGCCATCAAACCTGAACATCACGAAAGATTTGGTTTAAAACCTTTACGAAGTAAATTAAAAAAGAAACTAAGTGATGAAAATCCTACTTTTGATATTCATGTAAGTACAGACAAAAAGATCTTTATGCTCATAGAAGAACTTGAAAACAAAATTAAGAAAAAGAAAGTAAGTAACGACGGCATCAAAAAACAATTGAAGCTCATTCAATCAGAAATGGGATCTAATATTTAAGCTTTCTAATAGAGAAGGAAGGATTCAAATGTCTAGTAAAGATAAAAACTTAACACCTGTACAACAAGAATATAAAAAATTCGAACAACAGCGCGAACCGAAGCGCCCCGTTTTAAAAAATTGTATAAAAGCTTTTTTCGTCGGCGGATTCATTTGTCTAATAGGCCAACTGATTTCTACCTTTTATATTACGTATTTTGATTTCACTGAGCGCTCTGCCGGGAACCCTACCGTTGCAACTCTTATTTTTATCTCCATGCTACTTACGGGATTTGGCGTCTACGATCGCCTTGGACAATTTGCTGGTGCTGGTACCGCAGTTCCCGTCACTGGATTTGGTAATTCTGTTATTGCCGCATGTATTGAACACCGTACAGAAGGATTCGTTCTCGGCGTTGGTGGTAACATGTTTAAACTAGCAGGATCAGTCATCTTATTTGGCGTATTTTCCGCTTTCGTCATCGCACTTATTAAAACGATTCTCGTTCAATGGGGAGGGTTATAAATGTTACAAGGACACCGAACATGGGTATTCGAAAACAAGCCAGTTATTATTTCAACAGGTGTAATCGGTGGCCCCTTTGAGGCAAAGGGAAAAATCCCTGAAGACTTCGATACCCTTCATGAAGATTTATGGCTCGGACAAGATTCCTACGAAAAAGCACATAAAATTTTGTTTGAAGAAGCTTGTAGCCGTGCTACAGAAAAAGCGAGACTTAGGAAAGATGATATTCAATTCGTTCTCGCTGGAGATTTAATTAACCAAATTACGCCTACTAGCTTTGCATGCCGCACACTTGGCACACCTTATCTCGGATTATTTGGCGCTTGCTCTACTTCTATGGAAGGTTTAGCGCTCGGTGCAAGTATCGTAAATGCAAAAGGCGCAAAATATTTATTAACTGGAGCTTCAAGCCATAACGCTGCCGTGGAAAAACAATTTCGTTATCCAACTGAATATGGTGGTCAAAAACCTCCTACGGCCCAGTGGACAGTAACTGGTGCGGGCGCAGCTATTTTAAGCGATACAGGACATGGCCCAAGAGTAACTTCCGCCACAATTGGGCGCATTGTTGATATGGGATTAACTGATCCATTTAATATGGGAGGTGCAATGGCCCCTGCTGCTGTCGATACAATTGAAGCTCATTTAAGAGAAAGAAATCTTGATGCATCTCACTATGATTTAATCGTAACAGGCGACCTCGGACATGTTGGACGCGAAATTGCTTATGACTTACTACATAAACATGGAACAGAAGTAACGAGTGAACAATTTCAAGACTGCGGACTACTCATTTATAGAGAAGGTCAACCTGTAATAGCCGGCGGAAGTGGTCCAGGCTGTTCAGCGACAGTCGTATACGGTCACTTATTAAACCGAATGAAAAGAGGAGAATTCAAAAAAATACTTGTCGTTGCGACAGGCGCTTTACTATCTCCACTTACATTCCAACAAGAAGAAACGATTCCGTGTATCGCCCACGCCGTTTCGATTGAATTTGGAGGTGCAACGCAATGATTTTCTTCTGGGCTTTTGTAATCGGTGGACTTATATGTGTAATTGGACAACTTATGTTTGATGTCGGCAAACTAACACCAGCTCATACAATGGCAACACTCGTTGTTGCTGGAGCTATATTAGACGGATTCAATTTGTATGAACCACTAATTGATTTCGCCGGAGCTGGGGCAACTGTACCTATTACAAGTTTTGGAAATGCCCTCGTTCACGGCGCGATGGAAGAAGCTGCAAAACATGGAATCGTCGGCGTAATTACTGGTATGTTTAAAGTAACGAGCGCAGGTGTATCCGCAGCGATTATTTTCGGCTTCATTGGAGCATTACTATTTAAACCGAAAGGATAAGAGGTGTTTGCATGACTGTTATCGCTAGCGTAAAAACTTGTCTTGCTAGTTTAAGGGGTGCTCAAGCAAGTTTAAGTTCCCTTTCATTAAATTCACAGGATGAAGAATCAAAACGCGTATTTCATGAATGTATGTTAGAAATGGACAGCGTCATCGCTGATGTTAAGGATAGAGTTTCAGTATTAGAACGTGAAGAACCTCAATATAAAGGGTTTTAAGCAGACTGGAGGAAATCGCTATGTCTCACCTACCTGAATGGACACTTGTCATTCTCCGTTCTGTTTTTATATTAATCATGTTATTCGCTATTACAAAATGGTTAGGGAAAAGACAAATCTCCCAACTTTCCTTTTTTGAATACATAGCTGGAATGACGATTGGTGACATCGCTGCCCAAGTATCTACAGGGCTCGATCAAAAATTTTTCCATGGCGTCTTTGCGATACTCATTTTTGCTGCGGTACCCTTTTTCACAGGAATCCTCTCTTTAAAGAACAAAACAGCTCGAGATTTTTTTGAAGGGAAGTCTACCGTATTAATAAAAGATGGAAAAATACTTGAAGATAACTTAAAGAAAGAAAAATATACAAGTGACGAATTACTTGAACTACTCCGAGGAAAAAATGCATTCAGCGTAGCGGATGTTGAATTTGCTGTACTAGAACCGAGCGGTGAATTAAATGTATTATTAAAGAAAGATCGCCAACCCCTTACAGCAAAAGACGTAGGTTTAAAAGTACCAAACGAGAAGGAACCACAAACTGTTATTATGGATGGAAATGTACTAGATGAACCTCTGTCATCAAGCGGGCATAACCGCGCTTGGCTACATTCAGAATTAGAAAAGCTCGGCGTTGTCATTGAAAATGTTTTTCTCGGTCAAGTTGACTCGTACGGGCAACTTACTATCGACATTTATAATGACAAACTCCAAATGCCTTCTCCTCAAAACAAACCTTTATTATTGGCATCTTTAAAAAAATGTCATGCTGATCTTGAGCTATTTTCTTTAGAAACAAAATCGAAATCAGCAAGCGAAATGTATAGTAAAAACGCGAAACAAATCGAAAAGATTTTAAATAGAGTAACCTATCTTTTAAAAGAATAAATATCGAAAGAACGCTTCAATCAAAAGGCGTTCTTTTCTTTTTTTCTACAGTTTTCATGACGTTTAAATTTATGTAATTCGGTTATGATGTTGAAGATACATAAGCAGGGAATTTCAAAAACATAGCGAATATTTCATGGTACAACTACATATTTTTTTGATTTAAAGTGGTTTCGTTTGACCTTTATTGACCATAATTGTATTATAAGACTAAGAAAGCTTTAGAAGGAGGAAATAACAGATGAATTTAATTCCTACAGTAATTGAACAAACAAATCGTGGAGAACGCGCTTACGATATTTACTCTCGACTATTAAAAGACCGCATCATTATGCTTGGTAGTGCAATTGATGACAACGTAGCTAACTCAATTGTTTCCCAGCTTTTATTCTTGGAATCTCAAGATCCAGAAAAAGATATTCACATCTACATCAATAGCCCTGGTGGTTCTATCACAGCAGGTATGGCAATTTACGATACAATGCAGTTTATTAAACCACAAGTATCAACAATCTGTATCGGTATGGCTGCATCTATGGGTGCATTCTTACTTGCAGCAGGTGAAAAAGGAAAACGTTTCGCTCTTCCTAACAGTGAAGTAATGATTCACCAACCACTTGGCGGAGCACAAGGTCAAGCGACTGAAATCGAAATCGCTGCAAAACGTATCCTATTCTTACGTGAAAAATTAAACCAAATTCTTGCTGACCGCACAGGTCAACCACTTGAAGTACTACAACGCGACACAGACCGCGACAACTTCATGACAGCAGAAAGAGCTTTAGAATACGGCTTAATTGATAAGATCTTTACAAATCGTTAATAGATTTAAAGCGGAAGCGGCTCGTTTAGAACAGGAGGAAGTTGGAACCCCTTCATCCGAGGCGCTTTTTGCCTCGAATGAAGGGGTGAAACGACCGACTGTTCTAGCCGCTGGAGCTGGATACACTTAAAAGCAGAAGCGCCCTATTACAGGGCGCTTTTTTATTATCATGCCCTCCGTCTGTATACCCATCCTGGTATTCCCCTAAATATATCAACGATTTTTCAATTATATCGAACAAAACTCAAATTATATCAACGATTTTTTTAATATATCAACGGTTCGACACAACATATCGATTTACCGACAATCTACGACAAGGACAAACCAGCTACATACCCCCTATCCCGCAAAATCCCCTTAAGTAAACAGCAAAAACAAAAAAGCTATCGCACATGCGCGATAGCCATTTTATTGTACATATGCAGCTAATGCTTCTAAAGCCTCTTCTGCATCTGAACCTTCTGTTGTAATTGTTATCATGCTACCAGTTCCGATTGCTAAGCTCATAATCCCCATTATGCTCTTTGCATTTACTGTCTTTCCATCTTTCTCGATAAAGATATCTGCATGAAAGCGATTTGCCTCTTGTACAAACAACGCAGCCGGACGTGCTTGCAAGCCGTTTTTTAATGAAACTTTAACCTGTTTTTGAACCACAGCTCCATTTCCCCTTTAACCTCTTATTTTTTTGCTATCGTTTCCCCCGCGCGTAATTTCTCTGCAATATCATCGATTTTACGCAAACGATGATTAATACCCGATTTACTAATTTTCCCCCCGGATACCATCTCACCTAACTCTTTCAATGTTACATCTTGATAATCTCTTCGTAGTTGCGCAATTTCTCTTAGTTTATCTGGCAAAATATCTAGACCAACTGACTCATCAATATAGCGGATATTTTCAATCTGCCTTAGCGCTGCACCAATTGTTTTATTTAAATTAGCTGTTTCGCAGTTCACTAGTCGATTCACTGAATTACGCATATCACGAACAATTCGAATATCTTCAAATCTTAAAAGTGCGTTATGAGCACCTATAATATTTAAAAATTCCGTAATTTTTTCTGCTTCTTTCAAATACGTAATGTACCCTTTTCTTCTTTCCAACGTCTTACTATTTAAATCAAATCCGTTCATTAGTTCACATATAGCATCATTATGTTCCTTATATAACGAAAAGATTTCTAAATGATAAGATGATGTTTCTGGGTTATTTACTGAACCACCTGCTAAAAATGCACCTCGTAAATACGATCGTTTACAACATTTCTTCTCAATTAATTCTTGTGATATATTTCGAATAAATGAAAAGTCGTCCCGGACAATATGGAGATCTGCTAATATTTCACGAGACTTCTCAACAAGCCGCACAATATATACATTATTTTTCTTCAATCGCATTTTTTTACGAACAAGTAATTCTACCGTTACGTCATATCCTTTTTTCAAAAGCGTATAAATCCTTCTTGCAATTGCCGCATTTTCCGTTTGAATATCGATAGATAGACGACGATTTGAAAAAGAAAGCGACCCGTTCATTCGAAGTAATGCTGATAATTCTACTTTCTCACAGCATTCCTTCACCTCAAGATTCGTCAACTCTTTCTTTGTTTCCGATGCAAATGACACAGTCAACACCTCCTTATACGATTATTATGGAACAAAAATCTTGTCCTATATGAATGAGGAGCGTTACCTCAAAACGAGGTAACGCACATTTATAACAGTGAATATAAAATAGAAGCTAACTTTAACGTATCATGCCTTACAACACGCTCATCATACTTCGCTAATCTATCTTGAATGACATCAATATTATTTTCAGTAAAACGCTCTTCATCCACTACAACTGGTGTCGACATTTCTTCCTCATATAACTTGCGTAATTCACAAGGAATATCACGATTATTTACAATTGCAGTATCGATAAATGGTTGCCCTAAATGATCATGTAACGCCTGCACATGATCAAACGCAGTATACCCCATCGTTTCACCCGCTTGTGTCATAACATTACATACATATACCTTCTTTGCTTTTGCAGCAAGAACAGCGTCCCCAATTTTATTAACAACTAAATTCGGCAATATACTCGTATACAAACTTCCTGGACCGAAAACAAGTAAATCAGCTCGTTTAATCTCAGCTAACGTTTCATGTAACGGCTCTACATCTTCTGGAGTTAAAAAGACACGGTTAATCTTCTTTCCGAAATACGGAATCTTTGATTCACCTGTTACAATTTCTCCATCCTCTAGTTCTGCATGCAGTACTGCACTTTGATTCGCTGCTGGTAATACACGTCCTCTGACATTTAATACTTTACTCGTTTCTGTAATTGCATGGAAAAAGTCTCCTGTAATCGAGGTCATACCTGCCAATAACAGATTTCCTAACGCATGACCTTTCAGTCCGTCTCCCGTTGTGAAACGATGCTGAAATAAAGCTTCCACCAGGGGCTCTACATCCGACAGTGCAACAAGTACGTTACGAATGTCACCTGGGGGTGGAATTTCTAGCTCATCACGTAATCTACCTGAACTGCCACCATCATCAGCGATTGTAACAACTGCTGTAATATCAACAGGATATTGCTTTAATCCTCTTAATAAAACAGAGAGTCCAGTTCCTCCTCCCATGATGACAATTTTAGGTTTTCTCTCTTTTTTCATCCCCTAATGGCCCTTTCTCTTCTCCACATCACGATGAGATACATGAACGCTATACTCTGGTTTCAAATGTTTCCCAAGGTACTCTGTAAGCGTAACAGAACGATGCTGTCCACCTGTACATCCAATTGCAATTACAAGTTGACTTTTGCCTTCTCTTTTATAATGAGGCAGCATGAAAGTAATGAGATCTATCAGTTTCTCTAAAAACTTATGTGTCTCATTAAATTTCAGTACATACGACGAAACTTCTTCATCTAGTCCTGTTAATGGCTTCATATGTGGAATGTAATATGGATTTGGTAAAAAACGAACATCAAATACTAAATCTGCATCAATTGGAATACCGTACTTAAATCCAAAGGACATAACATTTACACGAAATGCTTGCTCAGTTTCAGTAGAAAACAAATGAACAATTTTTTCACGTAATTCTTTCGGTTTTAAATCCGATGTATCAAGCACAATATTCGCTCGTGCCTTCATATCTGTTAATAAACTACGCTCCGCTTCGATTCCCTTTAACGGCAAACCAGTCGGCGCAAGCGGATGCGAACGTCTCGTTTCTTTATAACGAGTTACAAGCGTACTATCTTTCGCATCTAAAAATAAAATATGAGGAATAATCCATGTACGTTCTGATAAATCATCAAGCGCTCCCCATAAATGTTCGAAAAACTCTCGGCCACGTAAATCAACGCCAAGCGCTACTTTATTCATTTTCCCTTTTGAATCCGACATAAGCTCAATAAACTTCGGCAATAACATCGGCGGTAAATTATCTACACAAAAATATCCTAAATCTTCAAAACTTTGTAAAGCTACTGTTTTTCCGGCTCCAGACATTCCTGTAATAATCACCATTTTTATATCATTATTCTCTGTCATCGTATCCTCTCCTTGGCAATTTAACTCGGATCTAATCGATATGAAAGCAGCTCAAAATCTGGGGTATATACAAATGTACCGTAGATTATACCATTCCCTTTAATTAAATAATCAATAATGTGATAATCTCCTGGCGCCATTGCTAAATCATCAATCTTATCAAATGTATGCCAACCAATGATGCCTTCTTCGCTCTCTAGTTTGTTTTCTCCTGCAAAATCTGTCGCTAAAAAGGAGAACATCATCCATTCAGAAACAACTTTATCACCTTCTTGGATGACAAAGGTGAAGACCCCTTTTAACGCTGGGTTCTTTAAATAAATACCTGTTTCTTCACGATACTCGCGAACAACGGAATCTCTTACTGTCTCACCACGCTCCATCTTCCCGCCTGGTGCAACCCACCAATTTCGGCGAGGTTTTTGGAGTAAGAGTACTTCATTATCTCTAATTAACACACAGTTTGTCACTCTTTGCATGTTTCTTCACCTCAGCTACTTGCAGCAAAATTTATCACTGCATACTCATTTCATTATACTATCAAAAACAGTTTGCTACAACGAAGGAGCCAGTCCTCTTTCGCTAAACACATAGTCCTCAACAATTGTAAAAAAGCTTTCTATAACAAGCAATCTAAATGCTTGCAATTACAATGAATCACACATAAAAATCCCCTTAACGATTTTTATCGCTAAGGGGATTACATTCTTTATTTCTTACCGAAATAAGTAACAATCGTAAATCCTAAAATGAAGGTAATGATCGAACTTACAATTGAAAATCCGCCAGTTGGAATACCAGGGAAAACAATTACAATCGAACCGATAACAAGTCCAATAATTACTGCAAATGTCATATTTTTATAACGATCTAATAAAAAGCTAATTCCTTTACTACTTACAACAAATCCGACCATAACACCAGCACCAATAACCATAATTAATGGTAAATTAAGTGTAGTTAAAGCGTTAATTGCCGTTGGATAAACACCAATAATTAATAAAATAAACGATCCGCTAATTCCAGGAAGGAGCATAGCCATACTAGCCATCCATCCTGCGAAAAATAAACCGATTGCATTTAAAATTGTTAACGTCGTAATTGGATCTGCTGCCTTATCTGGCTTAAAGAACGCTGTTATCGCAACAAGAATAGCTGCAATTATTAATAAAGCGATGTGCTTACCTTTAAACGTCGCCTTTGCATCAGCTTCTCTCATTAACATCGGTAATATACTAATAATTAAACCGAGGAAGAAAAATTGAGTCGGTTCATAATGATTTGCAAGTAAATATTTAATAACGTGACTTAACGTTAAAAACGCTGCCGCCACACCAGCTGCAAGGGGAATTAAAAATCCTAAATGTTTTTTCCATTCACGACTAAAGAACCCGCTAATTGCCGCAAGCAATTGTTCATAAATCCCTAACACTACAGCGATTGTACCGCCGCTCACACCAGGAATTAAATCACTAACTCCCATACAAAATCCACGATATATATTACGCCATTCCATACTGAATAAATTCCTCATTTCTTATAGTGATTTTTTCCGTAAAGTCCAGTATATCAATAAGAAAGCTTATAATCCTAATTGTTTTTGACAAAACTTTGACATTTTTACATAAAAAAAGAAAGCTCCTATCGGTAGCTTTCTTCTCAAAAGGAGTATTACCCCTTATTTTTCTGTTACAGTTTTTAATTCCTCTAATAATTCTTCTACGTAGTGTTGTGCACTTTGTGCAGCAATACTACCGTCACCTGTTGCCGTTACAATTTGACGAAGCATTTTTTCACGAACATCACCTGCTGCGAAAATACCAGGAACTTTCGTTTCCATACGCTCGTTCGTTTCAAGGTAACCATTTTCATTTGTAATACCTAGTTCAACAAATGGTTTTGATAAAGGTAACATACCGATGTATACGAAAACGCCATCAGTTTTTACTTCTTTCTCTTCTCCACTATTTACGTCTACAAGTGTTACACTTCCTACTTTACCATTTGCATCATTAATTTCTTTTATAGTGTGATTCCAAATGAAATCCACTTTCTCGTTTTGGAATGCACGATCTTGTAAAATTTTCTGTGCACGAAGAGTATCACGACGGTGAACGATTGTTACTTTTGATGCGAAGCGCGTTAAGAACACACCCTCTTCAACAGCTGAATCTCCGCCTCCAATAACAACGAGTTCTTTTCCTTTAAAGAATGCCCCATCACATACTGCACAATATGATACACCGCGGCCGCCAAGCTCTGTTTCACCTGGCACACCAATTTTTTTATATTCTGCACCGCTTGCAACGATAATTGCACGTGCTTTATATTCTTTTTTACCAGCAATAATTGTTTTATATTCTTTACCATCGATGACTGCTTTCACATCACCATATGCATATTCAGCACCAAATTTCTTCGCATGCTCGAACATTTTATTTGATAAGTCTGGTCCTAAAATAGACTCATAACCTGGATAATTTTCTACATCTTCTGTGTTTGCCATTTGGCCACCTGGAATACCACGCTCAAGCATTAATGTGCTTAAATTCGCACGAGATGTATATACTGCAGCTGTCATACCAGCTGGTCCTGCACCAATAATAATGACATCATAAATTTTTTCTTCTGACACACCATTCACTCCTATCCATTCCTACACAATTAAGTTACCCTCATTATACTGTTAGCATCATTTTTTTCCCAATGATTTGCTTATACTATGTGTGCGTACGCTTAACAGCTTGCACATACTTTCGAACAGTCGCTACAGATACATTATATACATCTCCAAGCTCCGACTGCGTCATCTTATTTCCTTGTTCGCCGCGCACAATATATTCAATTGCCGCCGACCAACCGTACACGTTTGTAAAAACAGACCCGGATGTATATAAACGTATGAACGTACAAAACCAAAAGTGTAAACACTCTTCGATTAGTTCATCGTCCTTTTTCGTATAATTATATAATGCGTCCGCGATTCGCGCGCATTGTTCAAATTGCTGTAAATCAGCAGGAATACCTTTATGACTATTAAGTAAAAAGAAATACTTTGCAAGTTGCGATACAATAGGAACACCATTTTTCACTTGCGTTACATCAAAAAAGAATCCGACCTTCTCTGGTGTTGACAATTCATTCATTAAATATAAAGCTAGCATTTGCTCCTCTAGCGTCGCACTTTGCTGAAATGACTTTTGTAATTCTTCAAACAACACGTTTTGCCCTTCATCCGCTAAATTTAGTGCGTTCCACGGCTCTTTTCCTTTTTTATCAGGGTGCAATTCTACTACATGTTGCCACATTTTTTCAGCTACTTGCTGATTTTTCACCATATACGCAGAATACGCAAACCAATAATAAAAACTTACGTCTCCCTCATATCCTTGACGCTTTAATACTTTGAACCACTTATATGCATGCTCGAAATAACCAATTGTTGCAAGGGTCGTTCCAAGTTTCAAACGATGTTCAAATGAAATCGGATATACTGAAACTAGCTGTCCCGCTAATGCTTCTACTTGTTTATGTTCCCCAATTGAATATAGAAAAATAAGCGTATTACAAAGCGCATGTATATTACCAGGATTTTTCTCTAAAATCATTTCCGTTAATTTCAACGCTTTGTCTACATTACCAGATTGAAAATGTGCGATGGCTAAATTATTATGACCCGACCAAAATTCCGGATAATCTTTCGTAACAATTTCTAATGTAGCAATTGCTTCTTCTAATTGTCCATTACGAATATAACGATTTGCCTCTTCTTGCATAACAATTAAATCATCTTCATCCTCAATCTCTTCCGCACCCATTGCTTCTTCTTCCATAATCTCAAGCAATTCTAATGTATCTTCTACAAATTCCTTCTCTTTCGCAACTTCTAAATATCGATCCGCATACTTCTTCGCTTGTTGAAATAAACCCATATATGCATAATTATTTGCAATAAAATAATAGCATTGTTCAAGTTCAGGGTTGGATCTAGCAAGCTTTAGAAATATCTGATTCGACTCTTGGTATTCACCAGCCTCAGATAACGCTATTGCTAATTGGCATAAAATAAACGGCTCCTTCTCGCTTTGTGCCGCTCTTCGAAAATATTTAATTGCATCTTGCAATTTTTGCCCTTTGTAAGCCCTCATCCCTTTTTTATAAAAGAAGTCCGCTAATTGGTTAAAAGAGATAACTTGTCCGTTCTCCTTATATATCCTTTGATTTTTCCCCATATATCCTCCAGTTTTTTGTTTTCTTCGCTCACACATTCTTCTATCTATAAGTATAAACGATTCCGTAAAAAACAAAACAGTATATTATACTCAATTATTTCCTTTTTATTCATAAAAAAAGAAAAGAAATGTTACATTTTTAGCATCAACCTTCTCGAGCCGCCATTTCCTCTTTCGTATAAATAATACGCATTGGATTTCCACCTACGAAAGCGCCGCCCGGTACATCTTTATGGACAAGTGTTCCAGCCGAAACAATGGCGCTATCTCCAATCCTTACCCCCGGTAAGATTGTCGTGTTCGCTCCAATCATCACTTCATTTCCTATGACAATCTCTCCAAGTCGATATTCACGAATCAAATATTCATGCGCTAAAAGCGTTGTATTGTATCCGATAATTGAATTGTCACCCACCGTGATTTTTTCGGGAAACATAATATCGGGCATAACCATAAGTGCAAATGATGTTTTTTCTCCTACTTTCATTCCTAAAAACGTACGATATAACCAATTCTTCACAGATAAAAATGGTGTGTAACGTGCAATTTGAATAATAATAAAGTTTTTCATTACCTTCCAAAAAGACACGGTTTTATACACATTCCATAATGAATTCTCTCCTGAAACAGGATAGCGCGTTGTCCGTCGCACTTAATCCTCTCCTCTACTTATGATCGGTTAATACCGGACAAAATCGGCAGTAAATCACTCATTTTATCTAGCATAAAGTCTGGTTTGTAAGATTCTAGATACGCTCTACCTTTCAACGTCCATGAAACCGCAGCTGTTTTCGTACCCGCATTTTGTCCGCCGACAATATCATGGTGATTATCCCCAACCATCACTGTTTCTCCTGGTTTCGCATTTAATAACTCGAGCGCTTTTTGAAGTGGTTCTGGATGTGGCTTCACATGTTCCACATCATCAATTGTCACGACAACATCAAAAAACTCATCAAGCTTTGACAACTTTAATCCCATCTCAACGGTTTGTCTCGCTTTCGTTGTAACAATACCAACTTTATAACCTTGTTTTTTCAACTCTTGAACTGTTTCGTATACAGTTTCATATTCTTCTACTAATTCATCATGATGCTCATGGTTAAATTGACGATAACATGTAATCATCTCTTCAACTTTATTTTCATCAATCTTGCTGAAAGTATCATGCAAAGATGGACCGATAAATGGCAGCACATCTTCACGCTTATATTGATCTGGATAATATGTATTTAAAGTGTGTAAAAAAGAAGAAATAATAAGTTCGTTTGTATTAATTAAAGTTCCATCTAAATCAAATAACACTGTATTTATTTGCATCGCCCTAGTCCTTTCGCTTTCCTGAATATGAAAGAAGCAGCATCTTATAATAAGATGCTACTTGTCTCTAATTTTCTGAATATCTTTTATCAGCTTGCCCCATTTTTCGTCTCACAATAATGAAAATAATAGAAATAACAACAAGTCCAATTGACATTACTTGTGCAATACGAAGTGGTCCTAGCATTAAACTATCTGTACGTAAGCCTTCTACGAAGAAGCGCCCTACTGAATACCAAATTAAATATGTAAAGAATAATTCCCCGCGTCGTAAATTCACTTTTCGTAGTGCGAGTAATAAAATGACACCTGCAAAATTCCATAATGATTCATATAAAAACGTCGGGTGATAATACACACCCTCGATATACATTTGATTAATAATGAAATCTGGTAAATGAAGACCTTCTAAAAACTGTCTCGTTACTTCATCACCATGCGCCTCTTGGTTCATAAAGTTTCCCCATCGGCCAATTGCTTGTCCTAATAAAATACTCGGCGCAGCAATATCCGCCAACTTCCAGAATGAAAGCCCGCGTCGTTTTGCAAAAAGAATACCTGTAATAACAGCCCCGATTAAACCACCATGAATCGCCAAGCCACCTTGACGAATATTAATAATTTGACTCGGATTTTGCGCGTAATATTCCCATTCAAAAATAACATAGTACATTCTCGCAAATAGAATAGCGATCGGTACTGCAATTAATACAAGGTCAACAAATGTATCTTTTGGAATACCTAGCCTTTCTCCCTCACGAGTTGCTAGCCAAAGACCTAATAGCACACCTGTACCGATAATAATCCCATACCAATAAACAGGAAACGGCCCAAGTTGGATGGCTACGCGGTCAAGCTGTGGTACAGAACCTAACAGCATATGTATGACCTCCCTCTCCAAAGTTTACTCCTGATTCCCTAACTCAATCGCACTCATTAATCGTTCAGAAAACTGTTGTGCCGCATTGACTCCCATACGTTTCAAACGGAAGTTCATTGCTGCTACTTCAATAATAACAGCCAAGTTTCGGCCAGGGCGAACTGGAAGTGTAATCTTCGTAAGTTCTGTATCAATAATCTTCATCTTCTCTTCATCAAGACCTAAGCGATCATAATTTTTCTTTTGATCCCAAATTTCAAGATTAATAACAAGTGTAATACGCTTATAATTTCGCACTGCCCCTGCACCGAATAACGTCATAACGTTAATAATGCCTAGACCACGAATTTCTAATAAATGCTCAATTAAATCTGGTGAGCTTCCTACTAATGTGTCTTCATCTTCTTGGCGAATTTCTACACTATCATCCGCAACAAGGCGATGGCCACGCTTCACAAGTTCAAGAGCTGTCTCACTTTTACCAACACCACTTTGACCTGTAATTAAAACACCAACACCGTAAATATCTACTAATACACCATGAACAGCAGTTGTTGGTGCTAACTTACCTTCTAAATAATTTGTTAAACGACTTGATAATCTCGTTGTCGTTTGAGAAGAACGTAATAAAGGCATGCCTGATTCACGTGATGCTTGTAATAACTCATCTGGTACATCTTGATTACGAGTTATAATAATACATGGCGTCTCCTCGGTACAAAGCGCTTTCATTCTCTCTTGTTTTTGCTCTGTCGTTAACGTATCAAAGAACGTAAGCTCCGTTTTTCCAAGAAGCTGCACGCGATCAGCTGGATAATATGTAAAGAATCCTGCCATTTCAATTCCAGGTCGTGATAAATCACTTGTATCAATCGGACGATGAATTCCTTCTTCACCACTTATTAACTCCAATTGAAATTGTTCAATTAAATCTTTTGTCCTTACTTTTGGCATATGTATAAACCTCCACTCCGCTGCGGGTTCAGTCTCGTTTGATGTAAAATTCCATTCTACCGGATATTGTACCATTTTTTTCTGGAAACAAGAAATACGGTTTCTCATAAATAGAAAAAAACATTTCATACGAATGATGAAATGTTTTTCTTTTTGTCATTTTCTCTTTTTTTCATATAACGGTTCAACAATTGCCTTTTCAATTATCATATTAAAAATAGAAATACAAATTGCCGCAATAATTGCTACGCCAAACCCTGTTATATTAAAAGCATCTCCTAATAATGAATCTGTTATTTTTAACGTAATCGCATTAATAACAATTAAGAAGAACCCGAACGTTACAACAGTAATTGGTAGCGTAATTAAAATTAAAAATGGTTTTACAAACACATTTAAAACCGCCAATATAATACTCGCAATAATTGCAGTTTGTATATTTGCTACGTAAAACGCGTCTGGTGCAATCCCTTTTAAAAGTCCCGATACAGCGATTAACACAACGCTATTTACAAGAAGTGATACAATCCATCTCATTTTCTTACACATCCTTTTGACATATATATTTCATCATACGCTAATAGACAATAAACGCAAGTATCATACAAACACTTATATCAACTTATTCTACCCTTCATGCTTGTATACCTACTAACATCTCCTAGTAAAATAAGGACCACACCATCTATCTTCATGAGTTTTTACAAAAGTCCAAGTGAAATCTTTATCTACAATATATATATCACCTTTATACATATCATCTGTTTCACGTAATATATCATCCATACTTAATAAACTCGCATCTTTTATTAGTAGTACATCATTACAGTGTTGATAGAAGATATAGCACTCCTTTTTCACTTCATTATGAAACGCGTTCTCCGCTTCTTTCCCCTCTAAACACTTCTTCTTCTCATAACTAAATATGTGCCAAAGATACCCACAGCCATACTTATCTCCATAAAGGAAAATGTCTTCTTTTTCTTCATCACTTAAATGGTTTGCAAAATGCTCCTCCCAGCGCTTGCGAAAATAAACACCCCAATTTTGAAACTCTCTTACCTTCATATTTTTCTTTCTTAAAACATCTATAAACTCCATTTTCTCCCCCTATGAACGAAAAACCGAGTGTCATTTCCACTCGGTTTTTCGTAATAAACTTATTGCGATAGCTCTACTTCTTTTATTTTCTCTTTCATTCTTGCTTTATCACGATTTAAAATCTCTTTTAAATACTTACCTGTATACGAGCGTTCTTCTTTTACTACTTGCTCTGGCGTTCCAGAAGCGACGATTTGTCCACCTTTGTCCCCGCCCTCTGGTCCAAGGTCAACGATATAATCAGCTGTTTTAATTACATCTAAATTATGTTCAATTACAAGTACCGTCTCACCACTCTCTACAAGACGTTGCAACACTTCTAGAAGACGTGCAATATCATGTGCATGTAAACCCGTCGTTGGTTCGTCTAAAATGTATAACGTACGCCCTGTAGAACGACGGTGTAATTCAGAGGCTAATTTCACGCGCTGTGCTTCACCACCTGATAACGTCGTTGCCGGCTGTCCTAATTTCATATAACCTAGCCCAACGTCTACAAGCGTTTGAAGTTTACGCTTAATTTTTGGGATATTAGCGAAGAACTCTACCCCATCTTCAATTGTCATTCCTAATACTTCAGAAATGTTCTTATCTTTATATTTCACTTCTAACGTTTCACGGTTGTAACGTTTACCATGACAAACTTCACACGGCACGTATACGTCTGGTAAGAAGTGCATTTCGATTTTAATAATTCCATCACCACGGCACGCTTCACAACGTCCGCCTTTCACATTAAAGCTAAAACGTCCTTTTTGATATCCGCGCACTTTCGCTTCATTCGTTTGAGCAAACACATCACGAATATCATCGAATACACCTGTATACGTCGCTGGGTTAGAACGTGGTGTACGACCGATTGGCGATTGATCAATATCAATTACTTTATCTAAATGCTCAAGACCTTTAATCTCTTTATGAGCACCTGGCTTCGCTTTCGCTTTATATAACTTTTGCGCTAACGATTTATATAGTACTTCATTAATCATCGTACTTTTACCTGATCCAGATACACCCGTTACCGCTACAAACGTACCAAGTGGGAATGACATCTTCGCATTCTTTAAGTTATTCTCTTTTGCACCGACAATCTCCACTTTACGTCCGTCACCTTTACGTCTTTCAAGTGGAACTGGAATAAACTCTTTACCGCTTAAATATTTTCCTGTTAACGAATTCTCATCTTGCATAACTTCAGCTGGTGTACCTGCTGATACAACTTGACCACCATGAATACCTGCACCAGGTCCGATATCAAGTAAATAATCAGCAGCCATCATCGTATCTTCATCATGCTCAACAACAATTAACGTATTTCCTAAGTCACGCATTTCCTGCAATGTACGAATAAGACGATCATTATCGCGCTGATGTAAACCGATAGAAGGCTCATCAAGGATGTAAAGTACGCCAGTGAGTCGAGAACCAATTTGTGTTGCTAGGCGAATACGTTGTGCCTCACCACCTGATAAAGTACCAGCCGCACGACTTAACGTTAAATAATCTAAGCCAACGTTTACTAAGAAACCTACACGTTCTTGAATTTCTCTTAAAATTAAATGAGCAATTTTTTGTTGTTTCTCCGTTAACTCAACATTTGAGAAGAATTCCTGTACTTCTTGAACAGAATATTTCGTTACGTCAGCAATCGTTTTATCACCAACGAAAACAGCTAAACTCTCAGGCTTTAAGCGTCCGCCTTTACACTTCGGACAAGCTTGCTCCGCCATATATTTCTCCATTTGTTCACGAACATAATCAGAACTCGTCTCACGATAACGACGCTCTATATTCGGAATAACACCTTCAAATAAAATCTCATTTTCCTTTACTTGACCAAATTCATTTACATAGCGGAAATAAACTTTCTCTTCACCGCTCCCGTACAACACTTTATCAAATAAATCTTTCGGTATATCTTTCACAGGCATATCCATGTCAACGCCGTAATGATTACACACAGATTGTAAAAGTTGTGGGTAATATTGTGAACTTGTCGGTTCCCAAGGGGCAATCGCATGTTCATTTAATGTTAAATCCCAGTTCGGAATGACAAGCTCTAAATCTACCTCTAACTTTGAGCCAAGTCCATCACAAGAAGGACATGCACCGAACGGACTGTTGAATGAGAACATACGTGGCTCTAATTCACCAATTGAAAAACCACAATGTGGACATGCATGATGTTCACTAAATAGAAGTTCCTCTTCTCTCATAACATCGATTAACACTCGTCCCCCGCCAAGCTTTAATGCACTTTCAAGTGAATCAGCAAGACGGCTTGCAATTCCTTCTTTTATAACAATACGGTCAATTACAACTTCTATGGAATGCTTCTTATTTTTATCTAACGTAATCTCTTCTGACACATCTAGCATTTCACCATCAACACGTACACGAACATAACCTTGCTTCTTAATATCTTCAAGTACTTTCACATGTGCACCTTTACGTCCTGAGACGATAGGAGCTAACACTTGTAATTTCGTACGTTCAGGATATTCAAGAACACGATCTACCATCTGTTCCACTGTTTGTGATGTAATTTCAATTCCGTGATTTGGGCAAATCGGCGTACCAATTCGTGCGAATAATAAACGTAAATAATCATAAATCTCCGTCACTGTCCCGACAGTTGAACGTGGATTACGACTCGTTGTTTTTTGATCAATCGAAATCGCTGGTGACAACCCTTCAATCGTATCGACATCCGGTTTATCCATTTGTCCTAAAAATTGGCGTGCATACGCAGATAACGATTCTACGTATCTGCGCTGCCCTTCTGCATAAATTGTATCAAACGCTAATGACGATTTCCCTGAACCAGACAATCCCGTTACAACAACAAGCTGATTTCTCGGAATGGTTACATCAATATTTTTTAAGTTATGTGCTCTAGCACCTTTTACAACGATAAAATCCTTGCTCATGCTCACTCTTTTCACCCTTCCGCTTTTAATTCTAATAGTAAATCTCTTAATTCAGCTGCACGCTCGAAGTCTAACGCTTTTGCTGCTTCTTTCATCTCTGCTTCGATCTTAGCGATTGTTTTCTCACGTTCTTTCTTCGTCATCTTCTTAGCAGGAGTTGCTTCATATGTTTCCGGTTCTTCGGCCGCTGTCGTTGCACGGATTACATCACGAACGCCTTTTTGAATCGTTTTCGGCGTGATACCATGCTCTTCATTGTAAGCTTCTTGTATAGTACGACGACGCTGCGTTTCTTCAATTGCAATTCCCATCGATCTCGTTATGCGATCTGCGTACATAATAACGCGGCCGTTTTCATTACGTGCCGCACGACCAATCGTTTGAATTAACGAACGTTCTGAACGCAAGAATCCTTCCTTATCTGCATCTAAAATAGCTACAAGTGATACTTCTGGAATATCTAATCCTTCTCGTAATAAGTTAATACCGACAAGTACATCAAACTTACCAAGGCGAAGGTCACGGATAATTTCAATACGTTCTAACGTTTTAATTTCAGAGTGAAGATAGTTCACTTTAATTCCTACATCTTTTAAGTAATCCGTTAAATCCTCTGACATTTTTTTCGTTAAAGTCGTAATTAATACACGTTCATTTTTTGCAATACGATCTTGAATTTCTCCTAATAAATCGTCAATTTGACCTTCAATTGGTCGTATATCAATTGGTGGATCTAAAAGCCCTGTTGGACGAATAATTTGTTCTATTACTTCTGGTGACTGCTCTAATTCGTACGGTCCTGGCGTTGCCGAAACGTAAATAACTTGATTCATTTTCTCTTCAAACTCATCAAACGTGAGCGGTCTATTATCTAAAGCTGATGGCAGACGGAATCCATGATCCACAAGTACTTGCTTACGTGCTTGGTCCCCGTTATACATTGCTCTTACTTGCGGCACTGATACGTGCGACTCATCCATAACAATTAAGAAATCCTTCGGGAAATAGTCTAATAACGTATACGGCGTTGCACCCGCTGGACGAAGTGTTAAATGACGAGAATAGTTTTCAATCCCTGAACAAAAGCCCATCTCGCGCATCATTTCTAGATCATAACGTG
Organism: Bacillus toyonensis BCT-7112; assembly: GCF_000496285.1. GTDB lineage: Bacteria > Bacillota > Bacilli > Bacillales > Bacillaceae_G > Bacillus_A > Bacillus_A toyonensis. Next base: position 2,285,303 of record NC_022781.1, read on the forward strand.
TACGTTGCTCTATACGCTGCGCTTCTAACAACTTACCATTATCATTTAATTCTTTTAAACGCTCTTCTAATTCTTTTTCTATATTTTCAATAGCAACCTTCATTTTTTCTTCACGTGTAACGAAGTGAGATGCTGGGAAGATTGCTACATGATCACGTTCTGCTAATACTTCACCTGTTAACGCATTTACTTCACGAATACGATCGATTTCATCACCGAAAAATTCAATTCGAATACAATGCTCGTCAAGTGATGCCGGGAAGATTTCAACTACATCTCCGCGCACACGGAATGTCCCACGCTTGAAATCAATATCATTACGTCCGTACTGTACATCAACAAGTTCACGAAGCAATTGATTGCGGTCCTTTTCCATACCAACTCGAAGTGAAACAACTAACTCGCGGTATTCTTCCGGAGAACCTAAACCATATATACACGAAACACTCGCAACGATAATTACATCGTCCCGTTCAAATAATGCAGACGTTGCTGAGTGACGCAATTTATCGATTTCATCATTAATTTGCGCATCCTTTTCTATAAAAGTATCCGTTTGCGGCACATACGCTTCTGGTTGATAATAATCGTAATAACTAACAAAATATTCAACTGCATTATTCGGAAAAAAATCTTTCAGCTCACTATATAATTGTCCTGCTAACGTTTTATTATGAGCCATCACAAGTGTTGGCTTCTGTACTTCTTTAATGACATTTGAAATCGTAAATGTCTTACCCGTCCCTGTCGCTCCAAGCAACACTTGCTTTTTCTTTCCACTATTAAGTCCCTCTACAAGCTTCTCTATAGCTACCGGCTGATCACCTTGCGGGGAATACGCTGAGATAATTTCAAATTGATGTTCCAAGTAAAATCCGACCTCCTCATAAAAATCTGTATTATTATTTTACCACGAATGCCCATAAAAAACCTAAAAAAACGAACAGATATTCGGTAAAATTTTCGACAATATATACATAGAAAAAGGAAGGAGTCAAAACTTCCTTCCTCTACTAACTCTATTTTTTAGGTACATATAATAAATCATATCCATTGCGCCCATTTTCATTCACACAGTCTATTAACCTATAAGCCGTTTGTAATTCACGCTGCTCTTTAACAATCCTTTTACAACTATCTTCATCTATATCTGTATGATTACCAGCAAATCGATCTTGCCTATTATCTAACATATGAATTATATCTGTTCCACTATACTCTAACGTTTGAAAAACCGGATCACCTTCATGTGTATAATGTACAATTCTTATTTTATCAACTTCCCCTTGTTCCACATTCAAAACGAACTTTTCAAATTTATCTAGATTAGAAGTTACTGCTTCCTTTACAATGACATCATTCTTCTTATCAATTGTAATGTTAGGTTGTGAGCATGCTACTAAACTAAAGAGAAGTAGGCATATAAAACCACTTCTTTTTCCTATTGTCATCCTCTCCTATAAGAATTATTTGTATACTGCAAAAGCTACTTTCCTCTACGAAAGTAGCTTCTCTTTTCCTTTCTCCTTCTTCGGAAAAATAACATATGAAAATGAAATTGCTGTATCAACTAAAAATATAATTGCCCACACTTGGCTCACTCGACTCGCAGTTTTATTTAAAACGATTCCTGACTCTAACCAATTGCCCCATTGTTCAAATGGAATAAGCCCATACGCGAAGAAAAAGAAAGTATGCACAACAACGAATAAAACAAGATGTAATACCCAATTTTTTATTTCCTGCTTTGCATAGGCCATACCTGTTAATTCTATATGTTCTTCAATAACAGGCGCTGGTTCATTCCGCCATTTCGCAGCTAACTTTTGCACAAATATATCAAGCTTCTTCAAATCCTTTTTCCCGTAGAAGACCGCATACAATAAAATGATCACGGTAATAATCTGAAAGTTAGAAAACTTCCCTGTTTGATAATAGTCCACTACCCCTAAGGTTAAAATGAACACTTCATTTACGAGTAGTACAATCCCCATAATAAAGCTTGCCTTCTTCAAACGGAATCCGTAACGAAGTAAAAAGAAACCGATAGCCGATAACCAAAATACAATCTCTGCCCCAATTAAAAAGTACCAACGATATTCTGCGAGTATACTCATTTATCCTTCTCCTTTTCATCATATATACGAAAAGCTTCATCCATATATAATAAAAATTCTTCTTCGATTGGATACATGCTCATTTTCTGTGAATCTTCCTTCGATTTTCTAACTTCCCATAACTTATCTAAAAACGCTTCATCACCATTGGCCATTTCTAAACACTTCTGCATTAATCTCTTCATTGCCCCTTGCACCTCATCACTTGCAGTTTCTTTACCGTCTTTCATAAAAGTGCGTAATTGCTTTAATAAATCTACCCACTCTAACACATTGGGATCTTCCTCACTCATATTTGGCAAATTATGAAGCAACTTTTGTTCTTCCTTTGAAAATACTTCATTTTGAAATATTTCACGTATACGAGAAGACTGTTTCGAAAGCTGGATCAGTTCAAACATAACTTTCCAATCGAGCTCTCCCTCCACATCCACCGAATAAACAACTGCTTGTAAAACGCGCTCCATTCGATTGAATTTCTTTTGTTCTTCCTGTACAAACCGAAGTTGTTTTTCAAGCGAATCCTTTAAGTTAAGCTCACCTTTTACTAACATATTCGCAGACTCTTTTAGTGAAAATCCCATTTCTTTTAAAAATAAAATTTGTTGGAGACGTATTACGTCAGCTTCACTATATAAACGATGCCCGCCTTCTGTTTTCCCGCTCGGCTTTAATAAATCTATTTGATCATAATAACGTAATGTACGTACTGTTACCCCTGTCTCTCTCGTCAATTCTTGTATTGAAATCACTGCCATCACCTCTTCCCCTTCATTATAAAAGATGACGTTACGTAACTTTCAAGACTTTTGTAAAAAAATACAAAAAGCTGTTTATACTCATTGTATAAACAGCTTTTACGGAAATAATCCTTTTTGTACAGCGCGCCCACAAAATAAAATAAGCGCTCCAACAACAACAACAACAACAACAACACTTGTTGCTGTTTTATGGTAATGAGTTGAAACTAATAAATAATACGATAAACCAACAGTACCAATCATAATACAAATACTTGGCACTGGATTACGAGAGAAATTTTGCATTCCCCAAAGAAGTGCAAAAATAGCTGTAGCGACACATAACACCGGTAACCACATCCCAGTTCCCCTTTTTCTATCTATTATTTCTTGTTGTTAACACATTCTTCGATGCCATACTCATACACGATCAGCACCTTTACTATTTCTATATTTCCACTTCGGCCAATAGTTCACAAAGAAATAAACAAACTGCCCTAGTACAAATAACACAAACGGCATGCCAGCACTTCCATAAACGATTAAATTGTACAAACTCCACACGGCTAAACTAATTGTGAAAAACAACCCTACATATTTAAACGCTTTATCCGACTGAAATCTCTCAAACTCATCTTGCATTTTCATTCCTCCTATCCCTATGCTCGTTTTCCCTTCATAACTCCTACGATGAGACTACTGGCAAATAAGAAACTACATACAATGAATATTTCTGAAATAGGTATAGTAATTCTCCCTATCGCTTTGCTCGCAATAATATAAACTATAAGTAGAATGAATGCGAAGATAAACGAAACATTTACATGCTTTTTTATATTTTCATTTACTCGCTCATCTATATCTGGAAATTCTTCTTTTATGTACTTACGCTTTTTTTAATACACATACACTGTCAAAAATACAATTGCTAAAACGTTACTAACTACGAGCGGTAAAATTGGTATAGCTGGATTCATAATACGAACGAAAACGTCTCCCAACAACAATCTAAAAAACGCATCGATATACAACTTTTTAGCATTTTCCATTTTTTCTTCCCTTACTCCAGCGTAAAGATTTCCTCCACCTTCATCCCAAAATATTTGGCGATTTTTAGGGATAACTCTAGACTCGGATTGTAATGGTGATTTTCAATCGCTACAATCGTCTGACGCGTCACCTGCATCACCTTTGCCATTTCAACTTGTGTTATATGATTTTGCTTTCTTAATTCTTTAATTTTATTTTTCACACCCATAGGATCCACCTTCAAAAGTAAAGATATCTTTACTTAAATTATAAATATTTTCCAATTACAAGTAAAGATTAATTTACAAATTTTAGAAAAACATTCCACTGAACACCTTCTCTAACAAAGTACGATAGTAGTTAAGTTTATATCAGCGATTCTCCCAATATATCGACGCAACTCCATTTATATCGGCGATTCTCCGAATATATCGACTTACTAACAAATACTGAAATCCATAGCGCTATAATCATAAGAAAAAGCTGTCCCAAAATATCTTTTGGAACAGCTTTCTCCTCTACTACATAAATCCTAATACCCATACAAGAACATATCCAAGAATAGAAAGACAAACCGAGCCGATCAGCCCTGCTACAAATGCTTTGCTTCCTAACTTACGGAACGTTTTAAACTCTACATTTAAACCGAGACCTGCCATCGCCATTGCGATAAGCATGTACGCAATTATTACAATATAGCCGGCAACAACTTCGGGGATAATCCCGAGTGAATGTACCGCACTCATCGCTAAAAATCCGAATATAAACCAAGGAATCGGAAGCTCCTTCCACGATTTCTTTTCTTCGCTTCCCTCGCTCTTACCAAACCATAACCCAATTAAAATCGCTACTGGTACAAGCATCGCAACGCGCGTTAATTTCACGATAACTGCGATGTCGACAGCCGTGCTACCGCCTGGTGCCGCAGCCGCAATTACGTGAGCAATTTCATGCAGCGTCGCTCCCGAGAATACACCGTAACCGTACGGAGATAAGCCAAGCACTGGATATAATAATGTATAAATAAGCGTAAATATCGTACCTAAAATAGCAATAATTGCGGCACCAACCGCCGTTTCATCGTCCTTCGCTTTCACTTGTGGTGCAATTGCCACGACCGCTGCCGCACCACAAATCGCCGTTCCACACGCCGTTAAAATCCCAAGTTTCTTTTCTACTTTAAATACTTTTGTCAATCCATATACAACGAAAATGGTGAATGTAATAACTACCGCTGCGATGACCAATACTTTCGGCCCAGCCTTCGCAATATCACCCAGATTTAATCGCATTCCAAGTAAGATAATCCCAAAGCGAAGCAACTTCTTACTCGCAAAGTTCGTTCCCGCTATCGCTTCTGGAGGGACTCCAATCGCTGCGCGCCAAATCATCCCAATTAGAATAGCAATTACTAATTGTCCCATAATATTTAAAAATGGAAGCTCCGCTAAATATTTCGCAGCAATGGCGATTAATAATGTAATCCCAATACCTTGCGAAAATCCAAAGCCCTTTTTCTTTTGTATAACAAGTGTTTGTTCCACCTTGTACCACCCCAATAATCGTATTGGAACATGCATGTTCTTTCTACTTACATTATAAGAGAGTTTTTATAATAAGTTTAATATTAATATTAAATCTCTATCATCAGAAATACTTATGATAGAATAAAAACAAAAATAAAGGGGCCAACAAATGAACGTCGACATTTTGAAAATCTTTGTGACTGTCGTTGAACAGAAACATTTCTCTCGTGCAGCAGAACTTTTAAACCTTTCACAACCCGGTGTAAGCATGCACATTCGCAACCTGGAAAATGAATTTGGAACTACACTCATTCAGCGCTCCCCAAAGCATGTACAAGTTACGGAAGCTGGAAACATATTATACATACATGCAAAGCAAATGCTCTCTCTTTATGATGATGCAAAACAGGAAATTAACGAATTACATAACGTTGTAACAGGAACACTTCGCATCGGCGCTAGTTTTACAATTGGCGAATACTTACTTCCCAAAATACTCGCTAACTATGCCAATGAAAATCCGCACGTTGAAGTTCATACCCTTATCTCTAATACAGAAGAAGTTTTGCAAAGCCTTCGCTCTAATCAAATTGATATCGGCTTAGTAGAGGGGCAAGTCGTATATGCTGACGTAGACGTTGAAGCGTTTATGCAAGATGAAATGAAGCTCGTCGTCCCTCCAAATCACCCATTACTTCACATCAAGGATATAAACGAAGCTACTCTCCAAGACCAAGTATGGGTATTAAGAGAAAGTGGCTCTGGGACACGTGCCTATAGCGATCGTTTTATTCATCAACATCATTTAAAAATGAAACGATTCTTTACATTTAGTAGCATTCAAAGTGTAAAGGAAGCCGTCGCTGCCGGGCTTGGCATCGCTATACTTTCTAATTGGACCGTGCGGAAAGAACTACTAACCCAAGAACTATTCCACGTCGAAGTTCCAACTGAAAAACTAATTCGTCCATTCTCCATCGTGCGTGGCAAATATTTCATTCCATCTAAAGCCATTCAAGTGTTTTTAAATCATGTAGATTCTTTTGCGAAAAAACAGAGTTTACCTTCACATTAGTGTGAAGGTTTACAATACATGTAAAAGGAGTGAAATGCAGTGCGAATTGGAGAGTTATCAAAAGAAACTGGCGTTAGCGAAAGAGCACTAAGACATTATGAAGAAAAGGGATTGCTCCCTTCAAATCGCCTCACAAACGGCTATCGTGATTTCGATAAAAGTGCCATTGAAAAAGTAGAGCTTATCCAAATGTACTTACAGCTCGGCTTAAATTTAGAAGAAACTGCAAGAATGCTGCGCTGCCTCGAAATCGAACCACATCTATACGAAAATCCATGCAGCAGTATCCTTGCACTTTACGAAGATAAGCTCAATGAAGTAACAAGGCAAATCTCATTACTTTCTAACATTCAAACGAATTTACAAAAACACGTTTCACTCCTAAAACAAGAAAAAGAAAAGGGATGATTGCATGTTTGTTATACACGGCAGTTCAAGACAAAATGGGAATACGGAAGCCTTAACATATATGATGATTGATGGAATGAAAGCAGAACAAATTTATTTACGTGACCATACCATTTATCCTATTACAGACCAACGCCATGATGCTGAAGGATTTCAACCTGTAAATGATGACTACGAGCAATTAACCAAACGCATGCTAGAGCACGACACGATTATCTTTGCTACACCACTATACTGGTACGGAATGAGCGGCCATATGAAAAACTTCGTTGATCGCTGGTCACAAAGCTTACGTGATACCTCTCTTCATTTCAAAGAGAAAATGAAAGGTAAAAAAATGTACGTCGTCATCGTTGGCGGAGACAATCCGAAACGGAAAGCATTGCCACTTATTGCTCAATTCCAGTATATCTTTGATTTTGTTGGTTCATCATTTGAAGGGTATATTATCGGGGATGCGAATGGATTGGATGAAATCAAAAATGATGCTGAAGCAATTACAAAGGCACAACTGTATAATAGCAAATTTAAAAATAGCTAACAGAAATAAGTTTGACAAACCCGTTTGTATGCGCATACAATAAAAATAATATTATGAAAGGAAGGTAATTTGACCAATGAAGTTCTAATTCTCTTATTTATTTCATCCATCACAAATAGTGAACAAAAATGATGAAAACTAGCAGAGGATTAGTCTGTCCATTTGTCGATACTTTCTTTCGAGACGATCATGTGAAAAATCGTTTATTTATGTACGATTTTTACATTGAAGGGCGACGTTTATCCTCTCTAGTGAAACTAGGGAGGTTTTTTTATGACTATTTTATTCGCACGTAATATTGAAAAGAGCTTTGGTGACCGTACCATATTTACGTTACCATCACTAGAAATTCACGCACACGATCGCATAGGAATCGTTGGAGTCAACGGAGCTGGAAAATCTACGTTATTGCAAATATTAAGTAAAGAAATAGAAGCTGACAAAGGGACAGTAACTCATCATAGTTCTATCGCCATCATTCCACAGCTTAGCGATACAATACTGGAAACCGCTTCTTCTCTTGCAAAAGGAAAATGGAGTATTTCAAACGTCGCAAATTCAATGAGCGGCGGCGAACGAATGCGCCTAAAGATTGCCCATGCTCTCGAACAAGATGCAGGCATTTTATTCGCTGATGAACCAACGAGCCACTTAGATATGGCCGGTACAGAGCAATTAGAAAAAGCACTTTTATCTTATAAAGGGGCACTTGTTTTAATATCGCACGATCGTGATTTTTTAGATAATATATGCACAAAAATCATTGAAATTGAAGACGGCATGATTCAAGAGTATAAAGGAAACTATTCCAACTATCGAAAGCAAAAAGAACGTGAACGAATACAAAAGCAAGCAGAGTATGAGCAATATATACAAGAAAAAAATCGTTTAGAGCAATCAATTTCACAAAAAAAGCAACGTGCTTCTAGCATGACAAAAATCCCAACTCGGTTCAGTTCATCTGAATCTAAACTTTATAAGTTAAGCGGGGCTCATGGGCAAGAACAGGTTAGCAAAGCAGCCAAAGCATTAGAAACACGTCTCGAAAAACTAGAAAAGAAAGAAAAGCCAAAAGATCTTTCTCAGGCTCAGTTTGACGTGCAATACCATACACCCATTCATAGTAAAGTGGCAGTACAGTTCAATAAAGCAACAAAGAAAATAGGCGACCGCACACTATTTAAAAATATGAATGGAACTATTGCCCCTGGTGCAAAATTAGCTATTTTAGGAGCAAACGGAAGTGGCAAAACAACTTTGTTCAATATGCTTCTCACAAACGAGCGTGGCATTCAGCTTTCAAAAAGTTGTAAAATTGGATACTTTGAACAAGCACTATCCATTTTAAAAACAGATAAAACCATTTTAGAGAACGTTCTAGAAGAAACCAACTATACAGAAGCATTCGTTCGCACAATACTTGCCCGGCTTCTATTCCGTCGTGAAGATGTTCATAAACCTGTGCACGTTCTAAGCGGGGGTGAACGAATGAAGGTTGCACTCGCAAAAGTATTTTTAGGAAACTATAATATGCTCCTGCTCGATGAACCGACGAACTATTTAGATTTAACAACACAGGAAGAATTAGAAAACATGTTACAAGAGTATCCTGGCACTATACTCTTCATTAGCCATGACCGTGCCTTTATTCGTTCTGTTGCAGACCATATTCTACAAGTAGATGAGAGCGAACCAAGAATATTCTATGGCAATTACGAGCAATACATTAAAAGAACCACTCAAGCTTCCGTAAACGTTACTGAACAAGAATTATTGCGATTACAAACGAAATTAACAGAAGTCATCAGCCGGATTTCTATACCCAATCATCAGGATGACATCACATTTCTTGAACAAGAATATGAAAAATTATTAGTTCAAATTCAGCGGTGTAAAGAAGCGCTCTAATGTCTTCCCTATATATCGACGGGGCCTTCCACATTTCCCAAGAAATATCGTGGCTTCGACATAAAGATAATATTAGACATCACAATAACAAAAAGCCGTGCACCAGCACGGCTTTTCACTTTATCTTGCTACTTGTGGGCATTAAATGCCCAGTTAGTGATGGCTAATAACTAGCCGGGATGCCCCCACTGATTAAAGTTTCACTTTATATACGGACAGCAGTCCCACTCACCGCAACCATTAGCATTCCTTCGCGAACTACTTCGTAATCCACGTCAATACCAACGATGGCATTCGCATTTTTTTGCCTTGCGAATGTTTTCATCTCTTCCATTGCGATGTCGCGCGCTTCTTTTAATTTACTTTCATAAGCTCCTGCACGGCCGCCGACAACGTCACGGACAGATGCGAAAAGGTCACGAACAATATTCGCACCCATAATCGCTTCTCCATTCACGATATCAATATACTCAATAATTTCTTTCCCTTGAATTGTAGATGTTGTTGTTACAATCATGCTTTATAGCCTCCCATATAAGATTTCCACTTACTTATGGTGCACGAATTCAGCAGAAATTATATTTACGAACTAAACTGCGCTTCGTATAATCGGCTATACCCTCCGCCTCGCTCAATTAATTCCTCATGCGAACCTTGTTCTGCAATACCATCTTTATTTACAACGACGATACGATCCGCATTTTTAATAGTTGCAAGCCTGTGAGCAATAACTAATGTTGTACGACCGACAGCTAGTTCTGCAAGTGATTTTTGAATAGCAAGTTCCGTCTCTGTATCTAATGCAGAAGTCGCTTCATCTAATATTAAAATTGGCGGGTTTTTCAAGAACATACGAGCAATTGCTAGACGCTGCTTCTGTCCCCCGGAAAGTTTCACACCACGCTCACCGATAACTGTATCTAAACCGTCTGGTTGCGAGTAAATTAAATCCTCCAACTGGGCACGTTTTACCGCCTGCCAAATTGCAGCCTCTGAAGCCTGTAAATTTCCATAAGCGATATTTTCGCGAATCGTTCCTGAGAATAAGAATACATCTTGCTGTACAATTCCAATTTGTTTACGAAGTGACGATAAAGTCATCTCTTTCGTATCAATGCCATCAATTTGGATTGACCCAGATTCCTGCTCATAAAAGCGTGGTAATAAACTACATAACGTTGTTTTCCCTGCCCCTGATGGCCCAACGAACGCAACTGTTTCACCTGCTTGTATTTTCAAGCTAATATCATTTAAAATCGGTTCTTTATTTTCATATCCGAACGTAATGTTGTTATAGTGAATATCACCGTGTACATGCTTTACTTCTATCGCATCTTTAGAATCCACAATATCAGGCTCTGTTTCAAGAAGTTCTACATACCTTTTAAAACCTGCGATTCCTTTCGGATAACTTTCAATAACTGCATTAATTTTCTCAATTGGTCGGAAGAAAATATTCGTTAATAAGACGAATCCGATAAATCCACCATACGTTAACTCACCTTGCAGAACAAACCATGTGCCACATATTAATACGAACAGCGTTACGAGACGCATGAGCATATAACTAATGGATGAGTTTAGCGCCATAATTTTATACGCCATTAATTTCGTTGTACGGAAACGAGCGTTGTTCACAGCGAATTGGTCTTTCTCAAACTTTTCATTTCCGAATGCTTGTACAACGCGAATACCACCGACGTTATTTTCGATACATGCATTAAAATCAGCAACATCTGAGAATAAACGTCTAAACGTACCCGTCATTTTTTTATTGAAGTAAAGCGCCAACCATAATAGGAATGGAATTACAAAGAATGTTAGAAGTGCTAACTTCCAGTTAATCATCATCATAAATGAAAATGCCCCAACTAAAGTCATTACGGCGATGAATAAATCTTCTGGCCCGTGGTGAGCAATTTCCCCAATTTCCATTAAATCGTTCGTAAGACGTGAAATTAGATGACCTGTTTTATTATTATCAAAAAATCTGAATGATAGCTTTTGAATATGATCAAATAATTTCTGCCTCATATCTGTTTCAATATTAACTCCTAGCATATGCCCCCAGTAGGTAACAACATATTGTAAACCTGCATTTAACATATAAACTGCAAGTAAACCAAAACAAGCCCATAAAATAAGCGTCCAGTTTTGTCCTGGTAATAACTTATCAATAAATTGATTTACGATAAGCGGGAAACCAAGTTCCAGTAATCCTGCGATAACAGCGCAAGAAAAATCGAGTATAAATAAACCTTTATACGGTTTATAGTAAGAAAAAAATTTACGTAGCATATATTTCCTCCCTTTTCCAAATTAAAAGACTCCCTAAATGATAACCATTATCAAATAATTGTTCAAGTTATTCGACTATGAAACTACAAATAAGGTTTGCGATAGTTTTCGTTTTTTGCCAGAAAGTCGATATATTCGAGAAATCGCCGATATAATTTCAGTTGCGCTGATATATTCTAATAATCGCCGATATAAATTTCATGTACTGCTGCTCCCAATCAAACAAAAAGGGTGTCACCTAGTGGTAACACCCTCATTTTTATTACATCGCTTCCGAATCCCACTCGTGCTCTTGCTGAACAAATACAACGCCTAACTCATGATGTCCTCCAGCATATAATGCTGTTTGAGCAAGACGAAGCTCACCATTTGTATCTACCACTTCTAATTTACAAAAAGCTCCTGTTGTTTTCGTTTGAAGTGCATCATAAAATTCTTCGGCACTCCTTGGAACGACTCCATTTACTTTCGTAATTATTTCTCCAGGCAGTAAATTCAGCTCGGCCCCAATTGTATTTGGAATTGTATCTAACACAACAAGTCCATCATTGCGTGCAGCGAAATATGCTGGTCTTGTCTCATCTACAATTTTTTCTTGCATCGAAATCGTAAAACGTCCAAGCATTGCGACTCCCATTGCAATAATAGCAAGTACGTGCCACCAATAACTCGCGACCCCTAAAACAAGTACAAGACCAGCTAATCCATAAACACGTCTTCCTGTAAAGAGTAAAGCTTCCGTCGGCTCATAACTTCTAATCTTTCGCATAAATCCAATTAAAAATGGAACGAGGAATAAAGAATATGTATTTGCCCCTATTGAAACGACAGGCCACCATGAAATAAACTGGGTTACCGCATCACCTGGTACAAGAATAAAAATTGGCACGATCCATAAACGCTTCGATTCGTGTAGACCAATCTTGAGCCCACGTTTCCCCTTCCTAATCCTCGGTGTAGAATATCTCACCGCGTTTTTAGAAATCAATAAGCCCTCCACAACAAGCATGATGCCTAGTAAAATAGCAAGAGATACAATCGTACCCTCTTCACCTTCTCCAAGCTGTAAGAAGGAAACTGGCAGCTTAGAAGATAATAAAACACATACAATTGCGATACTGAACGTATAAGCTGCCGATAAATATCGATACATAGCAGTTAATCCAAATAATAATGTCCAAAATAAAATGGCCCATAAGCTCGCCTTGGAAACAACAAGTCCAAGCCCAATCGTAATAATAGATACGATTAATCCATATCCAAGCCCTGCAAATAGAGATGTTCGCAATTCAAACCAAATATCATAAACTTTAAAAGAAAAATCTTTTCGTTCTCGTAATATACGTAAATATCCAACGAAGATACTACTTATTAAAAATACATAGACAGCAGGGTGCAAGAAAAAACGTCCAACTGCCCGCATTATTTCAAAAATCCATGCCTCCACGAACTCATTCACCACCATTTATATCATTCTTTCTTTTTATATTATCATAACTGGACAAACGTTTGTTTAACACAAAAAAATACAGGCAATAAAATGCCTGTATTTCTTCTTATTTCGCTATTAATTTTAATGCTGCCTGTAATTGTAGATCATTTTCTCCAGAACGGATTTTTTCAATGATTTTAGTTTGAATTGCCTCAGCTGTCTTTTTATCAAGCTGTCCTGTCGCTTCCATCTCATTCGCATTTTGGAATGCTTTCAGTGCTGATTCTGTCTCTTTACTAAAGTAGCCATCTTCACGCCCCGGTACATAACCTAAGCTTTTCAGCATCTCTTGCGCATGCTTCACTTGCACATCATTTGAATTGTATGAAAGTGTTTTTTCAATTTGAATTGGCGTCGCATGGTAGTAATCTGGTTGTTTCACTTCTACAGTTGGCTTGATTCCCTTTTTATGAATCCAGTTTCCATCTGGAGTTAACCATTTGAACATCGTTAATTTAATGTTACTGCCATCTTTAAACGGAACGGCTTGCTGAACAGTTCCTTTACCAAATGTTGTTTCACCAATTAGATCGTAACCTTCTCCTTCTTTCAATGCGCCAGCTAAAATTTCCGAAGCAGAAGCACTTCCTTTATCAATCAATACTGAAATTGGATATGGCTTCCTCTCTTTCAGCTCTGTAGAGATTTGCTTTTTCTCACCATTTCGCTGCTCTACTTGTAGCATCGGCTTTTTGTTCGTCATAATTTCTCCTAGTATATCTTCTACACTATTTAAATAGCCACCAGGATTACCACGAACGTCAATAACTAAACCTTTTATGTTTTTCTTCTCTAACTCTTTTAACTGATCCTTAAATTCTTTCGCTGTATTTTCAGCAAAAGAAGTAATTTGCATATAACCGATATCTTTTCCATTCTCTTGTTTCACAGTACTAACTACCGTGAAGATTGGGATTTTTTCACGCTTAATTTTGAATACAATCGGATCAGTTACTCCTGCACGTTTAATTTCAATCGCGACAGTCGTTCCCTTTTTACCACGAATTTTTAATACAGCTTCTTCACGCGATAAGTCTTTTACACTGTTTCCATCTACAGATAAAATTTGGTCATTCGGCTTAATTCCAATCTTTTCTGCTGGTGAACCTTTAATTGGCGATACGATAATAAGCTTACCGTCTGTTTTGTTCACCTCAGCCCCAATCCCCTCTAACTCAGGATCAAGTGATTCACTAAACTGTTTGGCTGTTTCTTTATCCATATACGTGGAATAAGGGTCCTTCAGCGTAGACAACATGCCTTGTATTGCACCTTCAACTAACTTGTCATCTTTCACGTCTTCCACATAACGTGAATCAATTAGTCCATATGCCTCATTAATTTTTGCCAAATTCCCTTGCGTCGTGCTAGCGTTCCCACTCGAAATTGTTTGCGTTACTTCTGCTGGGTTAACCCCAAATACAGACATTCCTGCAAACATTCCGCCAGCACCAATTAAAAATGCAACAACCATTCCAATAATTGCAACTCTACGTTTCAATGCGGAATTCCCCTTTCCAAAACACACAGGTGGTGTAGCAAAAGGCATCACACAGCGTGTGATGCCTTTACCTATTTCTACTATATGATAAGCTTGTACGAATTATGTTTGCAACTTTTTATACTTTTAAGAAGCGACGAATTGACATTACACTTCCCCACATACCGATTAACGCACCGATTAACACTAATAAACCAGCTAATTGGAATACGAATGGGCTGTATGGTAAAAGCTCGAAAATTGTTCCGCCAAGTTTTTCATTAAACACACTTTGCAGTGAATTATACGTAACTAGAATTAGACCAATTGGAATAATTGATCCTAATACTCCTAGGAATAATCCTTCTAGCAAGAACGGCCAACGAATAAACCAGTTTGTTGCACCTACAAGTTTCATAATTTCAATCTCAGTACTACGAGCATAAATTGTAATTTTAATTGTATTAGAGATTAAGAACATCGCTGTGAATAAAAGACCTGCAATTAATGCAATCCCGATATTACGTCCTGTTTTTACAGTATCAAATAATTTTTCAACTTGACCTTTACCGTATTGAACGTTACTTACAAACTGCATTTTTTCAATCTTTTTCGCAATTTGTGCTGTATCAGTTGGCTCTTTCGCTTTTACAATAAATACGTTTTTCAGTGGGTTATCTTGCTCAAATAACTCGAACGTTTTTCCACTATCGCCTAAACTTTTAATTAAACGTTTCAATTCTTCTTCTTTAGAAGAGTATTTAATAGAATCTACTTTCGCGACCTTACTCATATCTTCTTCTAATTTCTTTTGATCAGCTTCTTTTGCTGCTGGATCAATGTGTACACGAATTTCTACATCTTGCTCTACTTTTGTAGCAAAATGGTTCATATTCATAATCGCTGTTAAAAAGACACCTACAAGTAATAATGTAACTGTTACTGCACTTACAGAAGCAAATGTCATCCATCCGTTACGGGATAGATTTTTTACACCTTCTCGCAAATGTCGACTAAGGGTTTTAGCCTTCATATCCGTATCCTCCCTCAATCTCGTCTCGAACAATTTTTCCGCCTTCAATCGCGATTACACGATGACGGATTGTATTTACGATATCTGCATTATGCGTCGCCATAACAATCGTTGTACCACGCTCATTAATGCGCGTAAAGATCTTCATAATATCAAGAGCTGTTTCAATATCTAAATTACCAGTTGGCTCATCGGCAATTACAACCTTTGGTCTATTAACAATCGCTCTTGCAATAGCCACACGTTGCTGCTCTCCACCTGAAAGTTCACTTGGAAGTGCGTCTGCACGATCATCTAGACC